>NZ_CAHJXL010000002.1:312630-625260 GCF_903645315.1 Victivallis sp. Marseille-Q1083 | reverse complement strand
ATTGACGATAACCACCTGCCCGCCGAAATATCTGGTGTAATTCGGCAAGGAGGCGGCCGGGTTGACCACCAGACTGGAACCGAGCACCAGCAGCAAATCGGCGGAACTCGCTTCCTGGACGGCCGCGTCGATGGTTTGTTCATCCAGGTTTTCACCGAAGAAAACGATATCCGGCTTGACGATGCCGCCGCAGCTTTCGCAGTACGGCACCGGTTCCCGTTCCAGACGGTCGACAATTTGCCGGAAAGAATAAATTCTGCCGCACTTGAGACAATGATGCCGCTGGGGCGAACCGTGCAACTCCAGCACATGATGCGAACCGGCTTTCTGGTGCAGCAGATCGATATTCTGCGTGACGACACATTTGACGATTCCCAGCGCTTCCAGCCGGGCCAGTTCGGTATGAACGATGCCCGGCCGCTTTTCATCGAGGTCGTAGATGAAATTTCTGGTATGCAGGTAATAATAGGACGGATCCGCCAGAAAAGCCGGCAGCGAGAAAACCCGGTCCGCATCGACATCCGGATCGCGGTAAAATCCGTTGGCGCCGCGAAAATCACGAATCCCGGCCAGCGTCGAGATGCCGGCGCCGGTGAACGCGACACAATGCTGCGCCTCCCGCAGCATGGTCAGAAGCTGGTCAATCTTTGATGACATGTTTGTTCTGCATCCGCAACCGGTTGTAGAATTCATTTCCCCAACCGATCAATTTGCCGTCTTCAAACAACAGCGGCATGCATTCGTCCTCGGTATACAGGCCGTCATGCCACTGGGTAGTCACGTAATAATACCAGACATTCGGCGTGTTGTACACTTCGTTGGTCAGCGGTTCCCCCATGATCCCCAGGACTTCCTGTTTGGTCATCCCGACCCGCAGTTTTTCCGCATTCTTCAGATTGTCGTATTGTGAAAAATAACCACAGCCGGACAACAACAACGCCAACGCCGGCAACAGCAGATATTTGCTCGTCACTGTAAGCATCTCCTTTGATCCCCAAAAAGTTGTCTCCCTCCGGCTCCGAGCCTCGGGACTTCTGGCGTTCCGCCAGAAGCTTCGGGTACTTTTCGCAAGGCCCCTCCTCCGGCATTCCGCACGGCTTCGCCGTACTCATTCCTTCGGAAAAGGCATTGTTAATGTTACGATGGTATATTCATTCCATCTTTGTTTCCTGGTCTCTCTTCGTCCACGATCAACCCTCGGCTCCGAGCCTCGGGGGCTTCTGGCATTCCGCCAAAAGCTCCGGGTGCTTTTCGCTAGGCCCCTCCCCTCCGGCATTCCGTGCGGCTTCGCCGTACTCATTCCTTCGGAAAAGGCATTGTTGAGGTTACGATGGTATATTCATTCCATCTTCCCTGATGGTTCTGACGCTCGGCGTTAATATAGCATCGCACGGTCAACAATCAACTTGCCGGGAAAATTTTCGGCGCCATTCCCCGATGGCCGCTTCCCCCGGGGAATACGGTCAACGCCGCTTCAGAAGCCGAACCACGACTGTGTGTCACGCCGGCCCAGTTCCTGGGTATGCTTCCAAACCACCTCGCCGGTACGGTAATCGGTCATCGTCAATACGAAGAAAATACTGTAATTGCGGTCGCGGCCGACCTGGTCGGTCTGGGTGATGATGTTGCCGGACAGCCCCAGCAGCGGCACCTCCAGCGAATCGCGGCCGATGGTGGTTTTCTTGTCGGCGTATTCGTTGACATCCTGCTGGCGGATCATGATATTGGCATCGTCGACATCCTGCCCCGAGCCGGCAAACGCGCTGGTCAAGCGCACCTTGTCGCCATTGAGCAGATCTTCGCTGATGCGTTCGGTCATAAACCTGGTATCGATATGCTCGTTGTCGGTGCTGTTGCGGACCGTCGACAACATCATCAGCGGCTTTCTGCCGCCGTGATCCGCCTGATACTCCTGCAAATAACGATTGAATACCGGACTGCCCATCAACGCATTGATGGCCACCGCCGCCGCTTCCTGATAATCGGCCGCCGCCAGCGCTCCCATCGCCCGCAGCCGGGCCGGATTGTCCCGGGGATCGAAACGTTCCGGCCCGGAACCGCACCCCGCCAATCCCAACATGCCAATTCCAGCCACGGTCAAATTCCAGAATTTATTCATTTTCTACCCTCCTGAACAGTGATTCAATTGTCCGATTCTTTGACACTCAACACAAAATTCTTGCATTTCGCCGACGGCGCGGTCCCGACAAACAGCACCGGCTCACCCGGCCGGGTAATCACTTCCTGCCAGATGGCCATATTCGAATCGATCGCAAAGCCGCCCTCGTCGAACCACAGAAACCGGTAATCAATCTTATACGGATTGCCGCCGGTCAGCGTACTCCAGCTTTCGCTGAAAAATCCGACGCGGTCGTTCAACGCGGTCACCTGAATCTGCAGGAATCCTTCCGGCGTCGTCCCCTGGTCGATTTTTATCAATTTCAATCGGTCACGCAAAAAACTGTCGGTGACAAACCGCTGATCGGTCATCGGATTGAACAAAGCCGGATCACTGCCGGTCGTGTTGATGGAATTCTGGCAGCCCGCCAGCAACAACAGCCCCAACAAACCGCCGAAAACATTTTTCGTCATCTTTTCCTCCCTGCGTCCTTATTGATCGTAAAATTCCAAAACCAGGCAATCCCAATTTTTCTGACTTGGCGCATTGACGTAAACGATGGCCGACCGGCATTGCTCTCCGAAATTTACCGTCGTCTGCCGCAGCACCGTCCTGCCGTCCGGCGCCAGCAATTGAACCTCAAGCCGATGGTCCGACGGCATCGGCAACTGACCGATTTGAAATTCGCCCGGCAGCAGTTCCCAACTGCGGGTGTCGGCGGTATTGAACAGATATTTGTAAATGCCGGTCCCGAAATAAGTCAGATATCGCACCGCCTCATCGGCCGTACTGGCCGACTGGGAGATGAGCAAACTGGCCGTTTCCTTCACCAGGTAATTGACCACCAGCCGGGTAATCATCGCCGGCAGTCGTTCGGTATATTCCTGGGAAACGATGGCATCCATATCCGCCACCGGCACGGTTTCCGTCCAATCGCTGCCGGTCAAAGCCGCCACTTTGCCGAACGGCCGCGGATAATATTCGCAAACCGGAAAGGCGATGCCGGTATAGCCGAGATAGGGAACGGTGATCTCATATTTCTTTTCGGTAAAAGCCGCGCCGCGGCCGTTGGCGAAAATCAGGTAAACGCTGCTGCGGTCCAACGCCATCCGGAACGGTTCGACCGACGCCAGGACTGCCGGAACCGGCCGGCGGGTCTGCCGCAGGACGGTGACAAAATATTTCCGGATCAGCTCATTGTCCGGCATCGCCTCATAAAGCCGCTTGAAATCGATATAGGCATTCTCCCAGTCATTTTCCCGCAGATAGCCCAGCCCCGACAAAAAAATCGCCAACGGATTCAAAAAATTACCGTAGGCATTTCTGGCCTGCAGTTCAATCGCGGCCAGGCGCTCCTTGAAGTCGGCATTTTCCTGCAGCGCGGCCAGCGGCTCACCGCCCGGCTCGGAGCTTTTTTCGTTTTTTTTCCCGCCGGCGGCCAATTCCCCCAGCTTGCGGACCGCCGTTAAATTCTCCATGGCGACTTGAGCTTTTTCTTTGGCGATTTCCGAAGCGTAACGCTCGGCAATGCGATCCTGAAAAGAACGCATCCGGCGCAAATTGACCAGCATCAATTCTTCATCGCCGCTGCCCAACTGCGCCAGCGCTTTGAAGATCGGCAGCATGATCCGGTCATGTCCGAAACCGCGATACGGCAAGGCGTTCAGATTGGTCGCCATCGCCCCAGCCTCGGCGCCGACATCGCGGACGCTGACCACGGCCCGGTTGTCGTACTCTTCCACCAGCGCATCCGCCTGCTGCCAGATCGCGATGCTTTCCGGATAACGCCGGTTGTAGAAATAGAGCGACCCCAATTCCAACAGCCACATCAATTCATCCCCGCTGCCGCGGGCCGATTCCAATTTTTTCTCGGCGCGTCGAATTCCGGAATCGAAGCGGCCATCCAAATAATCTTCCACCATGCCGTCTTTTTGGGTATGCGCGTCCCAAATGCTGGAACAGCCGCTCAAGCAAATACCGGCCAGACAACAACCGGCAATCTTCCGAATCGGCCGGTTGGAATAAACGATTCGTTTTTTAGCACCGATTATCCATATTCTGATCATATTATATTATACAACTGCGCGCACAAAAAAAAAGCAGCCGGCTGCTTGGTCCGGCTGCTTTTTCAAGAGAATTTTCATTGGAACAGAAATTTCAACTCTTCCAGCGACAACTTGTCGGCGTTCGCAGCCGGATTTTCGATGATATTGTCAAAAATCTCCTGCTTCTTATCCTGCAACGCCAGGATCTTTTCCTCGATCGAGTCCTTGACCAGCAGTTTAATGCTGGTAACCGGTTTGGTTTGGCCAATGCGATGGGTGCGGTCGGCCGCCTGCAACTCCACCGCCGGATTCCACCAGGGATCGAAGATAATCACCGTATCCGCGCTGGTCAGATTCAAACCGGTGCCGCCGGCTTTCAAACTGAGCAGAAACAACGGAATTTCCGGCGTATTGTTGAACGAATCGACCCGTTGCTGCCGGTTGCGGGTAGCGCCATCGAGATATTCGTAACGGATTCCTTCGGCATCCAGCCAGTCGCGGATCAACGACAGAAGGCTGGTGAACTGACTGAATAACAGCATCTTATTGCCGCTGTCGATATGCTGGTTGATCAATTCTTTGAGCAGTTCAAATTTAGCCGAAACGACATTCTTGCCGGCCTCCGGCAGCAAATCCGGATGACAGCAAACCTGGCGCAGCCGCAACAGCGTCGTCAAAATTTCGAAATTGGCCCGGTTGTCATTTTTCGGCAACGCCTTGAGCTGCTCGCGGCCGTGGCGAAGGATTTCGTCATACAGCCTGCGCTGTTCAACTTCCATCTCGCACATCAGCGTGTATTCCTGCTTCGGCGGCAATTCCTGGCAAACATGCGCTTTGGTGCGCCGCTTGATGAACGGCGTAACCCGTGCCGCCAGATCCTGCTGCAAGGCCGGATTGTCGCGCAGATTGCCGTAATATTTCTTGAAACTGTTGAACGAACCGAGCAATCCCGGATGCAGAAAATCGAAAATACTCCACAGGTCTTCCGAAGAGTTTTCCAGCGGCGTGCCGGTCAACACCAGACGGTGGTCGGCCCGGATCGCCTTGCAATTCTGCGCGTTGGCGGTATTGGGATTCTTGATATGCTGCGCTTCATCGAGGATCAGGTAGCTGAATTTCAGGCTTTTCAGCGCCTCGGCGTCCAACCGGGTAATCGAGTAAGAGCCGACGATCAGATCATAGTCCATCGCATGCTGCCAGATTTCATCGCGGCCGCCGCAATTCAATACCGCCACCCGGAAACCGGGAACGAATTTCCCGCATTCCCGCTTCCAGTTCTCAACCAGGCTGGCCGGACAGATGATCAGAATCGGCGCATCTTTTTTCGTTTTGCGGCCGGCCAGCAATGCCAGCAGTTGAACCGTCTTGCCCAGGCCCATCTCATCGGCCAGCACGACGTTGAAACTGTTGTCCAGCAGTTGCCGCATCCAATTGACGCCTTCCTGCTGGTAACCGCGCAATTCACCTTTGAATTCCGCCGCCGGCGGGTCCGGCAGTTCCTGCGGCGCCGCAGCGCCGGGAGAGGCCAGAAGCTGGAACTCCTCCGGAATGACTTCCGGCGTATTGCGGGCAATGTGCTTCCAATAATGAACTGCACAGCGCGGCAGTTCGAAAGTCATCTTTTTTTCATCCACTTTCTGGATGACATTCTCCGCCGCCAGCAGAAAATTACCGAACGATTCATCGAGAAGCGCCATGTGGTTGTTGGCCAGCTGCAGGTAACGGCGATGATTTTTGACCGCTTTCAACGCCTGTTGAAAACCGATCCCCTGCCCGTAGCACTCCAACTGATAATTCAGCACGTAGCGGTCCGACAACGTTTTGGCCAAAGTGCACTGCATCATCGCCCCGGGCAGACCGCTGCCGCCCCGGCACAACCGCGCCAGTTCCGCCGTCAGGCAGCAATTCGGCCGCTGGGTCAGCCACATCGGCAAAACCTGATCGAGAAAAACGCCGATGGTTTCGCTGTCATCCAGCTGCAATTCCGCCCCGTGTTCGGCAAACCCGAACATTTTCAGTTCATTGGCGAACGACTGTTCCATTTCCTCATCGCGCAGCCAGAATTTCCGGCCGTCGCGAGACAGGCGGCCGTGATCGGCCGGATAGATGACGTTGTCGTACAGATAATTGGTTTTCAACCGCAAACCATTCTCCAGACTCAAATTGCCGGACAGCAGCACCGTACAGGGCTTCTTTTCCGGCTCGAA
The DNA here is from genome assembly GCF_903645315.1 of Victivallis sp. Marseille-Q1083. NCBI lineage: Bacteria > Pseudomonadati > Lentisphaerota > Lentisphaeria > Victivallales > Victivallaceae > Victivallis > Victivallis sp. Marseille-Q1083. The sequence goes on along the minus strand of NZ_CAHJXL010000002.1, from coordinate 618,889 downwards.
CGATTCGACATCGAGCAGACGGACCGGAAAACCGCCGTCGGCAATCAATTTCTGGTATTCATTGTACTGGCGTTTCTGCTCGCCGGTACGGAAAAAATTCCGCAGCCAGCCGATGTCCAGCGTCGCCGGCATCCACCAGTATTCCCCCTGTCGGCCGATCCAGCAGCCGGAACGGCCGACGATAACCTTCGCCGAATGAATCGACAACGGCGCTCCGCCCACCACGATACCGGGCGACAGCATCACTTCATTGCCGATCCGCTTTTTCAACACCACCGGTTCGGCGTGTTCGCGGTGGACGATCAGACGGCGGCCATTGCGGCTGAACCGGTCGAAACCGATCAGGGAATGGAAAAACTCGGCAGTGACTTCCGAATTCAGCAGCAACTGGGAGTTTTCCGCCTCGGCGTTAACCGCCAGAAAGTGAATAATCTGCCGATCCTGTAGAGAAAACTGATTCAATTTCAACGTAATGGCCAATGCCTTATCGAAATAAAGCTGGCGCAGATTATTGACGTTGCCAACATAGTCGCGGTTCCCGGCGCGCAACTTAACTGTCAGTGCGACATTTTCCCACTTGCTAGGCACATGCGGGAAATCAGATTCCGCCTGAATGAACAGTTGCGCTTCCGCCGGCGCTGTCCCCCGCCCGGCCAAAGATTCCAAACTCTCATCCTTAATCCCCGCGTAACGCGCCACTCCGTCGTTGATCGGGGCTATTTCTGTCGACCGAAACCGGCCACAATACATAATTGAAGCTACCGCATGCGCACATAACGAATCGCCATGATTGCCGCAACTGCAAACCGCAGTCGGCGGTTCGCCGAGCTGCACGACAGTATGGGCATAATGATTGCCCTCCTGAAACACCGCATTGATCGAACCGGTTTCATCGCGATAAGCGCAAGCCAAACGAGAACTCTTCAGCAGCTGTTTGGCCGCTTTGAGCACTTCTGCGCTGGATGCCTCCAGCAACTTTCCTTCAAAACTCTGTGCCATCTTCACTTACTCCTCACTTTAAGATTAGATAGAACGCAATTCCTCTGTTCCCAAATTAGCATGATTTGTCAATAAATCAATAAGCAGCCGATAAAAAAATGATTTTTCCCCGCTCTATCCAAAGAAATATGGTTCCCGCGGCACAGCCCTCAATTCTCTTTCGTTTTCAACGGCAAAATTTCGACAATTCCTCCTGAAAAACATTCCATCCTGTTTCTTCCGAATAAGTTCCCAGCAATTCGCCGGACCGGAAAATCGCCAGCTTGCCCTTGCCGCCGGCGATGCCGAGCTCCGCTTCCCGCGCCTCGCCGGGTCCGTTGACCACACAGCCCATCACCGCCAGCTTGCGCAGCGTCAATTGCCGTCCGGCGGCCCGCCAGTTGTCCAGCAGGGTTTCGACCCGCGTTACCAGACCGATCAGGTCGATTGCCGTCCGTCCGCAGGTCGGACAGGAGATGACGTCCGGGCAGCTCCGGCGCAAATTGCAACACTCCAGGATTCGCAACGCCGGTGCGATTTCCTCCACCGGATCGGCCGTCAGGCTGACCCGCAGCGTATCGCCGATGCCGTCGAGCAACAACGCCCCGATGCCGACCGCCGATTTGATGATCCCCCTGCCCGGCGTGCCGGCTTCGGTCACCCCGATGTGCAGCGGATAATCGGTGCGGTCGGCGAATTTCCGGCAGGCGGCCACCGTCACCGGCACCGACGAAGCTTTCAACGAAACCTTGATCGCCCGGAAGCCGTATTGCTCGAGTTGGCGACATTCCCGCAGGGCGCTGGCCACCAGTGTCTCGGCAACCAGTTCTTCGCCGTTCACGCCATGTTCGATCAATTCGCGCCGGACCGCTTCGGAGAGGCTGCCGGAATTGGCGCCGACCCGGATCGGAATGCCGGCTTCGCCGGCTTTTTCCGCCACCAGCCGGACTTTTTCGGCTTCGCCGATGTTTCCGGGATTGAGCCGCACGCCGGCAACCCGATGTTCGATCGCCAGCAGAGCCAGCCGGTAATCAAAATGAATATCGGCAATGACCGGCAACGGGCTGGCGTCGCAGATTTCAGCCAGGCTCCGGGCGGCCGCCGCATCCGGCACCGCCACCCGGACGATGTCACATCCCGCCTGCGCCAACCGGGCGATCTGGGCAAGGGTTGCGGCGGCATCCCCGGTATCGGTGTTGGTCATCGACTGCACGGAAACCGGAGCGCCGCCGCCGACCGGAATCCGACCGAGCCACAGTTGCCTGGTCTTACGCCGCACCGTCTTTTCGTTCATTGTGCGGCGGTTTCCACCGTTTCCGCCGAGACCGCTTCCGACGGCATTTCCTGGTCTTCCGGCTCTGGTACTTTTTCCGGCGCGGCCTCCGTCGCCGGCGGTTCCGGCGCCACCAGATTTTTCAGGCGGCCGAGGTCGGCCCAGGTGACGAAGACCATCAGTCCCAACAGCAGCGTGATGAAAATATAAGTCAGCACTTTGATGACGATTTCCGGCAACGGCCGGCCGATGATCAATTCAATGACGGCAAAGAAAATATGACCGCCGTCGAGCACCGGCAGCGGCAGCAGGTTGAAGATCGCCAGCGCAAAAGCGACGACGACGACGAAATACAGCCCCAGCATGAAAGAGCCGTCGCGAAAGACGACGAACAACGTCTGGCCGATGCCGAGCGGACCGGACATATTGCTCGGTTTGATCGTGCTGCGCATTTCGGTCAGGCCGAGATGGTTGGCCATATAGATCATCATTCCGCTCAAAGAGCGGTAACTCAGGACCAGCGTATCCTGGAATTGTTGAAACGGCGTCGGATAATTCATCACCGTCACGCTGCACTCCAGCGAATAAAATTCATTTTTCGCTGGGGTGATTTCCAAATCCACCGTTTCCCCGCCGCGCCGGACCGCCACCTTGAGCGGATTTTCGCCATCCTTCTGCAGCAATTCATAGAATTGCGGAAAAGTCGCGGTCGGCTGGCCGTTGATCGACAGGATCAAATCGCCATCCTGCAGGCCGCCGACCGAAGCCGGCGAACCTTCGATCACTTTTACGACTTTGCAGTCTTCCTGCGAAGTGAACGACGCGCCGATCTGATAGATCTTGCCGAGCAGCACCGGAGTGATCTCACCGCTTTCAATCGTTTTACCGCCGCGTTCGAGTTTCAGCCGGACCGGCGCTTTTTCGCGGCCGAGCCGGTCGATCTCCTGCTGGAATTCCTCGAAAGAATTCACCGCTTTGCCGTTGATTTCCAGTAAAATATCGCCGCGCCGCACGCCGGCGGCCATCGCCGAGGAATTTTTGACCGGGTCCAGTTCGATCGGCACCAGCGGCTTGAAGAAAGGCACCGCCATGCCTTCATGGCGCAAATCGTCCGGCAGATCTTCGCTGGTATTGGCTTCCGGCATGTAGCTGACCTGAAAAGTCTTGCCGTCCCGTACCACATCCAGCGTCACACCGCTCTTTTCGAAATTGAACATGATTTCCTGGACGAATTTATTCCAGGGACAGAAAAATTCTTTACCGTTGAGTTTCACAATGGCATCGCCAACCCGCAGCCCGGCCCGGTATTCCGGACTGTTTTCAGCGATTTCCCGGACGATGATTTGCCGCATGTTGGGGGTATCCTGGGGAATGCCGCCCCACCAGATGACGCAACCGAGCAGCAGCCCGAAAATAATATTGAACAACGGCCCGGCGAAAGCGGTGACAATCCGCTGCCAGGGTTTGGCGCGCGGCAGCTCCCGGCCGTCGGCCGTCTTCGGCGTGTTGCTGGTAGAATCCACCTGCGGCAGTTCGACGTAGCCGCCGAACGGCAGGTAACCGATCCGGTATTCAATGCCGTTCACCGTCTTGCCCCAGGCTTTTTTAAAGCCGATGGAAAATGCGTCGATGTGCATGCCGCACAATTTTGCCGCCAGGAAATGGCCGAGTTCGTGCACGAAAATGCACATTCCAACAAAGAAAATCACCAGAATGATCAATCCGATGACTTCCAGGTAATTCAACAGCTCCATCAGCATCGTTTGCCGCCCTCCTCAAGTATTTATTTATTTTACAATGATTCTCAATTACAACTCCACCGCGCCGGCGAACTCCCTCGCCCAGCGGTCGGCCGCCAGCACCGTCGCCAGATCGCGCTGCGCTTCGACCCGGTGCGCCCGCATGGTCCGCTCGATCACCGTCCAGATGTCGGTGAAACGCAGCCTGCCCTGGCAAAACGCCGCGACGGCCACTTCATTGGCGGCATTCATCACCGCCGGCATCGTCCCGCCGCGCCGCAAAGCCTCCTCGGCAAAGCCGATGGACGGGAAGCGCCGCCGGTCCGGCTCCCGGAATTCCAAACGGCACAGATCCTTCAATTGCAGCCGCGGCAATTCGCCATTCAAGCGCTCCGGATAACTCAACGCATACTGGATGGCGAAACGCATATCGGTTTGCGCCAACTGCGCCAGAATCGACCCGTCCTTCAATTCGATCATCGAATGAACGATCGACTGCGGATGGATGACCACCCGGATTTTCTCCGGTCCGACGCCGAACAGATAACCGGCTTCGACAATCTCCAGCGCCTTGTTCATCAATGACGCCGAATCGATGGTCACTTTGGGCCCCATCGACCAGGTCGGATGGGCCAATGCCCGCTCCGGCGTCGCCCGGCGCATCTCTTCGATTCCGGCATCGCGGAACGCGCCGCCGGACGCCGTCAACATGATATGTTCCAATTCGCCCGGCGATCTTCCGGAGAGACACTGAAAAATAGCGCTGTGTTCACTGTCGACCGGGATAATCCGGCCGTGGCCGGAGTAGATCAAATTCATCACCAGTTCGCCGGCCATCACCAGCACTTCCTTGCTGGCCAGCGCCACCGTCTTGCCGGCCTGCAGCGCCGCCAGCACCGGTTGGACGCCGCCGGTGCCGACGATGGCGCACAAGACGACATCGACCTCCGAACTGCAGACCAGATCGATTACCGCCGATTCGCCGCCGAAGGCATAATAACCGTGCGGCAGCAGATTCTGCAAACTTTCCCGTTTGGCCGGGTCGGTGGTGACAACCTGGCGGCAATGCAGCACCCGCGCCTGCTGGGCCAGACGGGCAATATTGTTGCGGGCCACCAGGCCGACGACATCGAAGCGCTCCGGAAATTTTTCCAGGACGCGAAAGGCGTTTTCCCCGATGGAACCGGTCGCGCCCAGGACAACCACTCGTTTCCTATTCATTTCCAGCTTTCTAAAAAGTTCCCCGTTTTCGGCTCGCTCATTTGCGGGATTCCACCAGCAAAGTCACCGGCCCGTCGTTGTGGATCTCCAATTGCATCTCGGCGCCGAACCGCCCGGTGGCGACTCCGATGCCGGAGCGCTTCACCCGATCGACAAATAAATCGTACAATCGTTCGGCCTGTTCCGGCGGCGCCGCCTCGGCAAAGCCGGGACGGCGGCCGTGCGAACAATCTGCGTACAACGTAAATTGTGAAACAATCAATGCCGCGCCGCCGAGGTCGGCCAAGGAGCGGTTCATTTTGCCGGCTTCGTCGGCAAAAATCCGCAGATTGACGCATTTCTCCGCCAGAAAATCGACGTCGGCAGCCGTATCGGCATGCGTCACTCCCAGCAGAATGACCAAACCTTTTCCGATCGCGCCGAGCTGCTCCGTTCCAACGCAAACCGCGCCGGAAGAAACCCGCTGCACCAATGCCCGCATCGCCGCTTCAAACTCCCCGCCGGATCAACCGCGGATCAACCGCGGATCAACCGCAGGAATTCCGCCCGGGTCGGACCTTCCGCCCGGAACGAGCCCTGCATTGCCGAAGTCGTCATCATCGAATGCTGCTTTTCGACCCCGCGCATCTGCATGCACAGATGTTTGGCCTCCATTACCACCCCGACGCCTTCGGCGTCCACCGTCTGCATGATTGCCTCGGCAATCTGCCTGGTCAAACGCTCCTGAATCTGCAGTCGCCGGGAAAACATATCGACAATCCGCGCCACTTTGCTGACGCCGAGAATTTTTTTCTGCGGGATGTAACCGACGTGGCACTTGCCGAAGAACGGCAGCATATGATGCTCGCACATGCTGTAAAATTCAATATCCCGGACGATGATCATATCGTCCGATTCCGCTTCGAACAAAGCACCGTTGATCACGGCGGCAAGATTTTTACGGTAACCGCCCATCAAATATTCAAAACTTTTGCGGACCCGTTTCGGCGTATCCAGCAATCCTTCCCGTTCCGGGTCTTCGCCGATCGCCTGCAAAATCTGCCGCACTGCATCTTCCATCATACTTGAAACTTCACCTTGGATTTCTTAAAAAATATAAAACAATTGGTAAATATACTCCACATTCATTCAGAGTCAAAAATATAGATTGATTTATGGCGCATTCCATTTATATTTACCGGATCAGCGATGCGGAAGGGAGCTGTTCAATGGGAAATGATCGTTCGGATATCGTCATCATCGGCGCCGGGCCGGCCGGTTTGATGGCGGCCTGCCAGGCGGCCGGAAACGGCCGGGTGACCGTACTGGAGCAATTGCCGGCCATCGGCCGGAAACTGCTGGCCACCGGAGCGGGCAAATGCAATTTGACCAACCGGCTGCCGCCGGAGGCATTGGCGGAACGTTTCGGCCGGCAGTGGCGTTTTCTGCTGCCGGCGCTGCGTTTTCTGCCGCCGGAAGCATTGCGCGGCTGGTTTGCCGCCCGCGGCGTACCGACCCGGTCGACGGACGGATTTCATGTTTTTCCGGTTTCGGAGCGAGCCGGCGACGTGCTGTGCGCGTTGGAGAATGAGTGCCGGCAGCGCGGCGTCCGGCTGGTCACCGGCTGCAGCGCCGGACGGATCGTCAGGGAGGACCAGGCCTACGGCATCGAAACCGGAGACGGCCGGGTCGTCCGGGCCGGCCGGGTGATCATCACCACCGGCGGTTGCGGTTATCCGGCGCTGGGCGGCCGCGGCGGCGGTTACCGGCTGGCCGAGCAAATCGGTCATGAAATCGTCACTCCCTGTCCGGCGATGGTCGGTCTGCGAACGCCGGCGGCCTGGGTCGGCGATTGTGCCGGCATCGTTTTACCCGACTGCAGTTGCACGGTGCGCGGCGGTCAGCGGCAGCAGCTTGCCGGCAGCGGCGAACTGCTGTTCACTCATCATGGGGTTTCCGGGCCGGCGGTATTGGACATTTCCGGCCGGATTGCCGCTCTGCTGGCGAAACGGCCGGCGGTGACGCTGGAGATCAATCTGCTGGCGGAACGCCGGACGGACGCATGGCTCCGGCAGTTTCAACTCTGGCGGCAGCAACAGGGCAAAAAATTCCTCCGCAATCTGCTGGGGGAACAACTGCCGTTGAAATTGGCCGATCACCTGTGTCGCCTGGCCGGGCTGGACGGTTCCGGAAAAGCCGCCGAATTCACCGCCGAAGGCCAGCGGCGTCTGGCCGCAATGCTGACCGCGCTGCCGATGGAAATCACCGCGACCGACGGCTGGAACAAGGCGATGGTGACGCACGGCGGCGTGAGTTTGAAAAAAGTCGATCCGGCAACCCTGGAGAGCCGGCTGCAGCCCGGTATTTATTTTGCCGGGGAAGTGCTGGATGTCGACGGCCCCTGCGGCGGATACAATTTGCAATGGGCGTTCAGTTCCGGCGCGCTGGCCGGTTTTTGCTGCGCCGCCCGCGGCTTGTGAGAATTGCCGGTTGCCAAATCGGCTTTGACGGACTATTTTATAGAGCAATACAAGATATGGTTGTTAGGATATAAACTTATTGAGGAGTCCGGATATGACTGCCAGAAATGTTACGATGGAACAAATACAAAGCACCTTGACCGCGATGGGGGAAAAAGCGGTCTCCGCCGCCCGCGCTTTGGCCGTCATGCCGCCGCAGGCAAAAGTTTGCTGCTTGAACTATATGGCCGACGAAATCGAAGCGGCCCGGAACGATATTTTCGCCGCCAACGAGAAGGATATGGCCAACGGCCGCAAGAACGGCCTGTCGGCCGCGATGCTGGATCGCCTGCAGCTCGACGACAAACGCCTCAAAGGCATGGCCGACGGTTTGCGGCAGGTCGCCGCCCAGGAGGACCCGGTCGGCAAGGTGTTGTCCAGCATCTACCGGCCGAACGGCCTGCGCATCGACAAGGTCAGCGTGCCGATCGGCGTCATCGGCATCATTTACGAGTCCCGCCCGAATGTCACGGTCGATGCCGCCGGCATCTGCCTGAAAGCCGGCAACGCGGTCATCCTGCGCGGCGGTTCGGAAGCGTTTCATTCCAACCAAACGCTGGCCCAGATCATGAACCGGGCCGGTGTCGTCTGCGGCATGCCGGACGGCGCGGTACAACTGGTGCCGTGGACCGACCGCCAAGCCGTACAATTCCTGTTGAAAATGGATCAATACCTCGATCTGATCATTCCGCGCGGCGGCGAAGGGCTGATCCGGGCGGTGGTCGAGCAGTCGACCATTCCGGTAATCAAACATTATAAAGGCGTCTGCCACCTGTTCGTCGATCGGGACTGTGACATCGACATGGCGGTCAAAATCATCGAAAATGCCAAATGTCAGCGGCCCGGTGTCTGCAATGCGCTGGAAACGCTGCTGATCGACCGGCAGATAGCGCCGGAGTTTTTACCGCCGTTTCTGAAAGCGATGAAAAAACATCACGTCGAATTGCGCGGCGGCATGGAATTTCAAAAGCTGGTGCCGACGGCGCTGCCGGCGACCGAAGCGGACTATTTCGCCGAATATCTGGATTATATCCTGGCGGTCAAAATTGTCGATGGCGTCAAAGAAGCGGTGGAGCATATCAATCATTACGGATCCAGGCACAGCGACGGCATCTTGACGAACCGTCAGGAAAATGCCGATTATTTTCTGGCGATGGTCGATTCGGCGACGGTTTATCACAACGCCTCGACCCGTTTTACCGACGGCGGCGAATTCGGCATGGGCGCCGAAATCGGCATCAGCACCGACAAACTGCATGCCAGAGGTCCGATGGGCGTCAATGAGCTGACCTCCTATAAATATCTGGTGCGCGGCGACGGGCAGATCCGCGAATGATCGATACCAGCACGGTCGCCAATTTTCGCGGCAAAGTGATCGGCGCCTTGCTGCTGCTGACTTTGTTGATCGCCGCCGCCGGCAGTTACCGTTATACCGCGGCGATGAGCGGCAATGCGCTGCTGCCCGGGCTGATCGACCGGGCGGAAGTGCACGGCTGGAATATTGTGCTGGATGATAAAACATTCCAAGCCGACAGTTTCCTGCTGGTCGAACTGGGCATCAGCCGGCTCTTCGGCGGCAGTGACAATTTGCTGCTGCTGTTGCTGCCGACCATCCTGGCCGGCGTTTTGACGGTGCTGTTCCTCTATCTGCTCGGCGAACGATTGGCCATGCGCTTCGGCATCTTCAGCGTGCTGTTGTTGCTCGGCAATTGCCTGGCAATCGATTGGCTGCGCCAGCCCAATGACATTTTTTTCGCCGCACTGTTTTTGACCGCGTTACTCTATGCGATGCTGGCAACCTCGCGTTCGCCGAAACAGCGGTTTGCTTTTTTCGTTCCCGTTTCCCTGCTGTGTTACCCGTTCCTCCCCAATTTTCTGCCGCCGGCGGCATTGCTGCTGCTGACCGTCGTTATTTTCGCCGGAAACCTTCACACTCGGACCGCAGTTGTCCTGGCGCTTTATGCCGCCGCTCTGCTGTTGAGCCGGGTGATATTCGCCAGTCCGGGGCTCACTCAATTGTCGAGTTTCGATTTTGACCAACTGGACATTCCGCTTGAACTGTGGAGGATCGCCGCGGCCTTCCCGACCGTTTTGATTGCGGTCGCTCTCTGGCTGCTGATGCTTTTCCGGCGCTCGTACCGCCCGGCTTCCCGGCTGGTCAAAATCGCTTTCCAATGGTTTACGCTGAGTTTGCTGGCCTGGCCGCTGGCCTGGCCGCTGGTCTGGCCGTGCCGCGCCGAGGCTTTGCTAATGGTCTTACTGTCCGGTTCCCTGCTGGCGGCAACCCTCTTTGCCAACCCGGATTTCCAGCCGCGTTTCCGGCAATGGAGCAGTATCGCATTGTGGCTTTACCGGCTGACGGCGCCGGCGGCGCTGGCCGGTTTATGGCTTTTTGAACTGTATTTGAAGCGGATCCAATCCGATTTCGCTTTGCCGTTGCTGACGCCATCGCTGTTGCTGGCCTGCCTGACGGTCGTCGCCTTCAAAGGCGGCAAATTCTTCAAACAGGTGGAACGGCGTTTCCTTTACCTCGGCCTCGGCCTTGCCGGTTTGATGGTCGTCTGGCTGATGACGGTCGAACCGTACCGGCATTATCTGATTTTCAAAGCCGGCGAAGCGGCCGCCGTGCCGGAGTCGGTCCAGCCATGAAAACCGCTGCCGTCTTTACGCTGGGCTGCCGTTTGAATCAAGCCGACAGCGCCCTGTTGTGCGACCGGCTGAACCGGATGGGGTACAGCCTGATGGAACCCGGTTCGGCCGGCCAGCTCGATTTGCTGATCATCAACAGTTGCACCGTGACCGGCACGGCGGCGCAGAAGAGCCGGCAGGCGGCGCATAAATTCCGCAAGCAGCATCCCGGCGCGCTGATCATCGTCACCGGCTGCAGCGCGGAAATCGATCGCGATTGCTGGCAGCGGGAGAATTGCGTCGATGTCATCCTGACCAATCCGGAAAAGCGCCGATTGAGCGAATTGGTGACGGATTATTTGAATGGTCAACCGACTCACAGCGGGATGGCGCTGAGCCTGGGCCAGCCGCCGGAGGTTTTTCGGGAACGTGCCGCCGGACGTTTTCCGTTCCGCAGCCGGGCTTTCGTCAAAATCCAGGAAGGCTGCAACAATTTCTGCAGCTACTGCATCGTGCCGTATGCCCGCGGTCCGGAACGTTCGCGGGATGCGGCGGAAGTGCTGGCCGAATGCCGGCAGTTGATCGACCGGCACTTTCCGGAAATCGTTCTGACCGGCGTCAATGTCTGCGCCTACCGCGATCACGGCAAAACGCTGAGCCGATTGCTGGATGAACTTTGCGCCCTGCCCGGGGATTTCCGGATTCGCCTGAGTTCAACCGAACCGCATCCGGACAATATGACGCTGCTGGAAACGATGAGCCGCCAAGCGCGCCTCTGTCGTTTTCTGCATTTGTCGCTGCAGCATGGCAGCAACGCTATTCTGCGGGCAATGAACCGTCACTATACGGCCGAAGAATACGCCGAATTCGTCCAACGCGCCCGGCAATTGCTTCCGGATATCCATATCGGGACTGACGTCATCGTCGGTTTTCCGGGAGAAACGGAAAAATATTTTCTGGAAAGCTGCGCTCTGATCGAACAACTGCGGTTCGCCAACACCCATATTTTCAGTTATTCGCCGCGCCGGGGCACTCCGGCGGCGACCATGCCCGATCAAGTGCCTTCCCCGGCAGTCAAGGAACGTTACGACTATCTGAAAAAAATAACCGACCGCCAGAAACGGGAATTTGCGGCCGGCCAGCTCGGCAAAACCCTGCCGGTCATTTTCGAACGGACGGACCGCGACGGACTGGCGGTGGGCTGGAGCGACAATTATCTGCAAATCCATGCCGCCGCAGTTCCACTGCGGCGCATTGTCCCGGTGACCATCGCCGGCGACAGTGAAAACCTGCTGGGGATTCCCTGCCGACCTTGACCGCCGTTATTTTTCCAGGGTTTCCAACACCGCTTCGGCCGCCCGGGTATCGGCAGCACAGCCCGGCGGCGACAACAGCGCTTTGACCTGCGCCATCCCTTCTTCCACCTCCGCCCGCCGCGGGCCGCCCGGCATGATTCGCTCGAAAGCCGGCACCAGTTCGGCCGGGCAGACGTGATGCTGCAAAAATTCTTCGAAAACTTCTTTGTCGGCGATGATATTGGTCATCGTAAAAAAACCGCGGTACAGTTTGACTACCAGTGAGAATAACAATAAGGTAATGATATTCAAGCGGTAAACAACCACCAGCGGCAATCCGGCAATCGCCGATTCCACCGTCACCGTCCCGGAAGCGGCAATGCCGGTACCGGCCGCCTGCTGATAGAAACTGGTCTCGCCGCAGACCAGTTGCAGCGGCAAATCGGCCTCCGGGTGCCTGGTCCGGAACTCGGCGTAAATCTGTTCGCACAATTTCAGCATCTTCTCCCGCGGCGCCGACATGACGAACCGCAGCGCCGGATATTTCCGGTGCAGAACCAGGGCGGTTTCCAGCATTGGCTTGAACACCCTGGTCACTTCCATCGTCCGGCTGCCGGGCAGCAACACGACCAGATCGGGGTCGCGCTGAATCGCCGGATCGTGTCTTTCCCGGACGATATCCAGCAACGGATGGCCGACGAATTCCGTATCCAGCGTCGTCGGTTGGTACACTTCCACTTCAAACGGAAAAATGACCATCATTTTCCGACAATATTTGGCCAGCTTGTAAATGCGGCTCCTGTGCCAGACCCACACCTGCGGACTGACATACCAGATGACCGGAATTCCCAGTTTATGCGCCTGGCGGGCGATCATCATGTTGAAGGTCGGATAATCGATCAGAACGATCGCATCCGGCCGGACTTCGGCCAGACGGCCGACCAGTTTCCGGAATATTCCGATGAAAGTGAAAAGATGCTTGATCACTTCAACGATGCCGACGACCCCCAATTCGGTGGAATCGACGACGATCTCCACTCCGGCCGCCCGCATTTTCGGACCGCCCATGCCGGCGACCTCGATCGTCTCACCGCGCAAAGTGCCGAGCCGGCGCAGCTCCGTCGCCAGCCTGGCTCCGTAGATATCCCCGGAGGCTTCCCCGGAAAAGATCCAGATCCGCCTGGATTTCACGGCATTCATCGGCGTCTATTTCCGTTCCCGCAAATTCAGCACATCCTGCATATCATACAATCCGGCTTCGGCCGTCATCAAAAAGCGGGCCGCCCGCAACGCTCCCCGGGCGAAGGTATCCCGGCTGGACGCCTTGTGGGTCAATTCCAACCGTTCGCCGCCGGTGGCGAAAATCACCGTATGGTCGCCGACGACATCACCGCCGCGCAGTGCATGCATCCCGATTTCATTTCTGGTACGGGCCCCGACCAGACCGGCCCGCCCGTTGCGCACCACTTCGTCGTATTCCCAATCATGCGCCTCGCAAATGACTTCGGCCAAACGAACCGCCGTCCCGCTGGGAGCATCCTTCTTCTGGTTGTGGTGCATTTCGATCACTTCAATGTCGTAATCTTCGCCCAGAATACCGGCCACTTCCCGGCATAAATGGAAAAGCAGGTTGACTCCCACACTCATATTGGGGGCAAAAACAATCCGCGCCCCCTGATCGGCCATTTGCCGCAATTGCCGCTTCTCCCCGTCTTCCAATGCGGTCGTACCGATGACCGCCGCACAACCGGCTGACGTCGCCGTCCGGGTTGCCTCGATAACGCCGCCGGTACTGAAATTGATCACGACATCGGCATTTTTTACCGCCGCCGCCAGATCATCGCCGACGGCCACCCCGCAATGCCCGCAACCGGCCAGTTCACCGGCATCGCTGCCGAGAAAAGGCGACCCGACGATTTCGGTTGCGCCCGCCAACTCGCAATCAGCCGCGTCCAAAACGTTGGCGACCAAACGCCGCCCCATCCGGCCGGCGGCTCCGACAATGACAACTCTGAACATAAAAATTCACTCCTGATTTCGCCGGCAAGCGGCCTGCCCGGCTCCGCGATGAGCCTTGATCAAGCGTCGGACGCTTTCCGGTGCCCCTGCTCCGTGGAATTTCATGCCGCCAGCGCCGCCTTCCTTCCTCTCGGCAGGGATGTATATTGATTTAGTTTTCGGTATGTTTCCCCGATTTTCAAAGGCCCGGAATCCGCAATTGCTTGTCCTTCGGCACCCACAAAATCAGCTTCGGCACTCCGTCGGCAAAAACCCGTACGTTCTCATACCGGCCGGAAACCGCCAGCAACGCATACGGTGAAAACAAAAAGGTATAGGGCTGTTCCTCGTGCAGCAGCGCCTGAAACTGATGGCACAATTCAATCCGCACCCCGACATCGGTGGTGCGGCGGATTTCTTCGATCAAGCGGTCCGCTTCGGGATTTTTAAAGCCGATATGATTGCTGCCGTCCGGCAAATCCGCCTGGGAGGAGTGCCAAACCTGATACGGGTCCGCTTCGAACGGCATCGTCCAGGCCAATGTGCAGGCGTCATAACTGCGTTCGTTGAGTTTCTGCAGATACACCGACCACTCGAACGTACTGATTTTCATGTCGATGCCGGCTTTGGCCATATCTTCCTTGATGATCGGCAGCATCCGCTGCTGAATCGGCTGGTCGGCAATCTGCATCATCGCAAATTCGAACTTCCTGCCATCCTTGTCCAGGATGCCATCGCCGTCGGTATCGCTCCAGCCGGCCGCTTTCAGCAGCGCTTTGGCTTTTTCGACATCGAACGGGTAAGGCTTGATCGACGGATCGTTGTAGGGGCTGTCGTAGAAAAACGGTCCGGAAATGATCTGCGCCAAATCGAGATAAACGTCTTTCTTGATTTTTTCGCGGTCCACCAGGTAAGTCAATGCCTGCCGCACCCGCTTGTCCTGAAACAACGGATTCCGCAAATTATAGCCGATATAACTGTAAGCCTGGGCCAGATACTGGATTTTGCGCAAATCCCCGCCTTCCTCGAACCGCTTGTCGCCGCTGATCCGGTTCGTCCACTGTTCCGGCGTCAGGCCCAGCCAATCCAGTGAGCCGGCCAGCAATGACTGATACTGGGTGTTCGGATGTTTGATGACTTCGAACGCCAAATCCTTCAACGGCGGCGCAATGCCGTATTGGGCGCCGAAATATTTCTCGAAACGGGTGAACAGCAGCCGCTGATCTTTATCCCAGCGGACGAAACGATACGGGCCGCAACCGACGATAATCCGGTTGCGCAAATGATCCAGATTGAATTTTTCCCCGTCGAACGGGCCGTCGTAATCGTGGTACAGATGGCGCGGCATCGGCGACAGGCCGAGTGTCAATTCCAAAGTCCGGAAGTATTGATTCTTCCACTTGACGACAAACTCATAATCATTGATTTTCGTGATGGATTCGAGATCCTGAAAATAAGCGCGCAGCGGAGCGCAATTGACCTGGGGATTGCGCAGCACTTCCAGAAAGAACAGAAAGTCGTCGGCGGTCACTTCGACATTGCTCCAGCGCTTGCCGCTGACCGGATCGGTGAAATCGTGCCAGAGAATGCCCTTGCGCAACTTAATGTGGATCGTCCTGCCGTCTTCCGACACGGTCCAGGATTCCGCCAGCAGCGGCTCAAACTGCTCCGGATGCTCATAATTGCGGGCCCCGAGCGAATCATTGCACAACGCGTTGAATATACTGACATTGGATTCATTGCAAATCAAATAATTCAGATTGTCGGTTTCGGCGGAAATCGCCGAAATCAGCCGGCCGCCCGGCACGGCGTTCGGATCGTAAAATTCCCGGTTGGCGATCGGCGCTTCGACCGGCGCAACCTGAAATTCCCTGGCTTCCCAGGCCGGTCCCGGCGTATTGTGCAGCAACTCCTGAAATTCGGTCAGTTTATCGACCACCGCCAGATGGCTGGCGTGCATGCGGTCGACCGCATTGATCAGCATGACGCCCAAGGCGATGACCGCCACCGTCAAAACCGTCAGAACCAGTTTCAAATATCCGTTTCCGTTCATATCGCGACCCTCCTCAAAATTATTTTCCTCTCCAATATGCTAACGCTGGGAAATCCGGTAAATCATAAAGGCGCCGCCGAATTGATAAAGCAGGTTCGGCACCCACAGCAAGTATTGCGGATACAGCTTCGGATAGGAATCCAGCGATTCGAACAGAATGATCGCAAAAAAGAAAAAACCGGCGAGCAGCACGCTGAGAAACAGCCCGACCGCCGTCTCCCGGCGGGAAGTCTGGATCGCCAGCGGCAGACCGAGCAGCAGAAAAGCGATCGGCGACAGCGCAAAAGCGATACGCTGGTTCAATTCGATCTCCATCGACGTGGCATCGCGATTGTACTGTTTTTCAATCTTGATGCGGGCCAGCAGTTCATTCAGCGTCATATACTTGGGCCGGACCAGAATGCGGGTGGAATTGCGTTCTTTGCCGTAATTGACTTCGAATTCCATCGTCTCGCAATTCATCCGGGTTTCCGGCGTCGTGCTCTTGTCCATCAACAAGCAATCGTACATCCGGACAGTCATCACCTCCCGCTCCCGGTCGACGAGCAATTTCGCCCGCGCCGCCGAATAATCGATCGGCGGCACATTGTCGTCGGGATTGTCGACGACATAGATCTGGATGCCGGTCACTTCGTCTTCCGCCGTTTTGTTGTCGACGTAAATGATGTAGTTGCTGTAACGAATCTGCTGGCCCGGCTTGAACATCGCCATCGGCTGATCGATCAGCGTGTCGCTGGTCAATTCCCGCGACCGGCCGAGCATCGGCGGTCCGACTTCGATCTGCAGGTAAAGGCATACCAGCGTCAGCAGAAACGTAATCAGCAAAATCGGCGAGACGATTTGCAGAATCGAGACACCGCAGGCCCGCATCGCGGTAATTTCCGAATCGGCGGAAAGCCGGCCGAACACCAGCATCACCGCCACCAGCGCCGCCCACGGCACGGTGAACGTCAAGACGATCGGCAGCGTATACCAGACGAAGGTGAAAAAGACCGAAACCGGAATGCCCTGCGCCACCAGATCAAGGATTTCCACCAGCCTGGCCCCGGTCATCGCAAAAGTCAGGATACCGATCGACATGCAAAATGTCACCAGGAAGCTGCGGGTTACATATAAATTAAGCGTCTTCATGAAAACTGAGCTGTTCTTTCCATTGTTTGTCACAGTTATCACACACTTTACATGCCAAACGGCTTTTTCGCAAATCCCGCCCCGGCTTTTTCAACGGTTTTCGGTGAAAGTGGCGAATAAAAATCAAACTTTCGCCGCTTGACTATTGTCTAGGACCGTTGTACTTTACCCCCTCGGGTTTTTTATGCGGCGGAAACAAAGAGTTCAGTTTTGAGGTTCAAGGAAAAGATGAAAAAAGGCAATATCCGGTTTGTGGTCAGCGGCATTATCGCGATCGTCTGCATCGTGTTCGTACTGGCGATGTTCTACTGTTTCAACCACTACGATGCGTTCCGTTCCCAATTCATCGCCGGAAGCGCGCCGGCCATCGGAGAACTCACCCAGCAGGCCCGCCAGCAACTGGCGGAGCGCAATGAACTGGTCGGTCAAATATCCTTTTTCATCTTCATCGGTCTATTCGTGCTGCAGTTTGCCGCCCTGCTGGCCGCCCAGTGGATCATCGGCCGCATCAAAGTCAGCGCCGACTCGGTCGATTTGAAATTCAAGCAGTTGAAAAATGCCGATATCTTTTTCGATTTGCCGCTGTACATCGGTTTGTTCGGCACGGTCAGTTCCTTCGTGGTGATGACCTTCAGTCCCGGCAGCCTGTTGATCGCTTATTCTTCCACGCTGGTCGGCATTGTTTTCAGCATCATTCTGCGCCTGACACTGCTCTACCCGATGCGCTCCAGGCTGCTGGTCCAGGACCATAAATAAGTCAACTACGGGAGAGTCAGAAAGTGAATCGTTCGATCATGGTCGTAATCTGCGACTTCATCGTCCTGTCGATGCTGTCGATGATGCCCGGCCTGTCTCCCACCCTGGGCGACGGCAGTTTGAGCGCCCGCAGCGGCGGCAGCGCCGAAGCCGGCATCGACACCTATACCTCGCAGGTGATTATCACCGAATTGCGCAAACAGATGGAAAAATTGGAAGCGGCCCGGGCTGCCTTGCTGAAGCAGCAACAGGAGTTGGGGTTTGACGAAGAACGCGCCAGGCAACTGGAGCAGTTGAACCGGGAACTCAGCGAGGCGAAGGAGAAATTGACCTATCTGGAAAAGCAATTGGCGCTGTCGCCGGAAAATCTGGGCGAATTGTCGGCCGAAGAATTGCAGCAGATGTTGAGCGAAGAGCGCCGCGCCCGGGAGTTGCTGGCGTTGGAAAAAGCCGATGTCAATACCGAACTCGAACAGGTCCGCCGGCAATACCAGACCGCGTCCGGCGACCTGGCGGCGCTGCAGCAACAATACCAAACCGCGACCCACCAATTGGAACAGACCTCTCAGGAACTGGCGGCCAAGCAGCAGGAGCTGCTGGCAACCGGCAATGAATTGCAGAACACCAGAAATGCCCTGGACACCACCACCGCCCAACTGGAAACCGCCTCCGGCGAATTGACTGCCGCCCGGGGGCAGTTGACGACGGCGACCAACCGCATCGTCGAGACGGACGGCAAACTCAAGGATGCCGAGCTGAGTTATTCTTTCATGCAGGGTAAACTCAGCGCGACGGAAAAGGAGCTGGCCGATGCCCGCAGCCGGCTGGAAACGACCCAGCGGTCGATCTATACCCGCGACCTGGAATTGTCCGACCACAAAAAACAATTGGAAAACTTGCAGAACGTTTTGAAAAATGCAGTGTCGGACTTGACCCGGGCGAAAGGCGAATTGAAGGCATTGACCAATGCCAAAACGGCAACTGAGACGGAGTTGAACCAGGCGAAAACGAATATCGCCCGGCTGGAGGGGGAGATCGCCACCCGGCAGACGGAGCTGGACAATACCCGGGAGCAATTGGCGCTGGCCGAAGAACGCCTGCGCAGCGATGTTTATGAAAAATACGCCGATTCGACGGTCCGGCTGGATTTCAACTTGAAGGACCGCCGGCTGCTGCTCGATCACGCCGTCCGGAAAAGTTTCTTTTTGCCGGTGGTGGCGGTCGGCGGCAAGAATTTCCTGATCAGCGCCCTGCGTTTGTTGACCGATATGCTCAACGTGCCGGAAGCCTACGGCAAGGTCTACGACCTGAGTTCCCAGTGGCTGCCGCCGGAAGCGGAAAATACAACCGCCAGCGTGCCGGCCGGAGCATTGTATGCCGTCAAGGAAGATGTCCGGGTCGGTATGCTGGAAGCGCCTCAAATCAGCGCCGCGCAGTTGAACCTGCTGACAGTTTCGGAATTGAAAAAACGCGGATTGCATGAGCTGTACCTGTTCAAAAAGGATTCGTTCGGCAAAGACAGTGCGCCATTGGAGGTGCGCTGTTCGATGAGCATGGCCGCCGACGATGAATATTTGTATATCCGCAACTCCACCCGGTTGGCCGGCAGCGAATTGAAAGCCGATATTGGCGATATCGTCATGACCAAGCAGGGCGATTTCGTCGGGGTGGTCGTCGGCATTGAAAATTTCGACATGGGCCGCAAGCAGGAAGCCAAATGCTTTGTCTTTCCTGATCAGTTTTCGCTGGAAGGAACTGAAATCGTTCCGACGACCAAGACTGCTCAGGAGGAATATTTCCGGCAATTCAGCCAAACGTTGCAAAAGTTGCAGGATCAATACAAGTTGCTGGACGCCAAAGTCCGGCAGCGGCAAAATTAATCCGGAAATCACGGTGGCATGGAAGATCGCTCGGCTATTTTTGACAACTTGACCGGCGGAACGGTACTCGTCGAGGACTTGAATTCCGACCGGCCGGTATCGATTGAGGAATTGAAACGGATTCTCGGTCTGACCAGCGACAATACCATCGGCCGCTATCAGGATATCACCACCATCGGTCTCGGCGGCATCGGGACGGTTTTTTCCGCCCGCGAACCGGTGTTGAACCGGGAAATCGCCCTGAAAATCCTCCGTCCGGCCTATCGCAACAATACGAAATTCATCGACGGCTTCATCCGGGAAGCCAGAGCGACGGCGCAGATCGACCATCCCAATATCGTGCCGGTCCATCAACTGGGCGTCTTCGATGACGTCGGCGCCTATTTCACGATGAAACGGGTCATCGGCCAGACCCTCCGGTTGGTGTTGAAAAAAATCGACGCCGGCGACCGGGAATACCAGCGCAAATATTCACTGTACCGCCTGCTGGAAATTTTTCTTTCCGCCTGCAACGGCGTGGCTTTCGCTCACAGCAAAGGCATCATTCACCGCGACCTGAAACCGGCCAACATCATGCTGGGGGATTACGGCGAAGTTTTCGTCATGGACTGGGGGCTGGTCAAATACCAGGCCGAAAACGATTCTTCGGAAGCCGGCAAAAAAATCAGCCTCGATACCGAATTGAGTGAAAACAACGAAACGGACGATCCGGACGCCACGGCGACGCACAAAGGATCGATCAGCGGCACTCCGGCCTATATGGCGCCGGAACAGGTGGCCGGCCTGTCCGATGAAATCGATTCGCAGACCGATATCTACAGTTTGGGAGCGATTCTGTACTCGATCCTGACCGGCAAGCCGACCCCCTTTCCCGATAACGCGGAGATCAACCAGGTGCTGCAGCAGGCGGTCAATGGCGATTTCCTGCCGCCGCGCCGCCGGGCGCCGCGCCGCAAGATTCCCCGTGAGTTGGAAGCAATCTGCCTCAAAGCGATGGCGCGTGTGAAAAGCGACCGTTATCCGACGGTGCAGGCTCTGATCGGCGACGTCCGGAATTTCATGGACAATTATCCGGTTTCGGCCTATTCACCGCCGCCGTTTTACCGGTTCACCAAACTGGTCCGCCGCCATCCGGTAGTGCCGCTGGCCTTGATCATCGCCTTTTTCACGGCATTGGGGGTTTTTACGGCATTGCGCTATGAGCAGATCGCCCAGTTCGAATCGAGGTTGATTCCGGCCAATCACAATATTTTTTACGGCAATATCGCCTATGAACGGGCACTGAACACCTATTCGCAACTGCAGCAGAAGTTAAAGAGCGACGATATCAGCGAAGAACAATTCCTGCAGTTGGCGGAGCAGTTGAAAGTGCAGCAGACGGAATTTGAAAATTTCTACGAATCGGCGCTGGAACTGCTTTCCCAGCTTGAAATGGCCGGTTACGATTCGGCCGGCGTCACTTCCAGCATCGTCGAAATTTATTCCAGGCGCTTGAATTACTACACGCTGACGGACAATTTGGCGATGGTCCGCCAACTGGCCGACCGGCTGCGGAAACGCAGTCTCGACGCTTACAACACGATCATCGCCGCCGACCAGGCGCAGGCCGGTCCGCTGCGGGACATCATCGCCGAAGAGTGCCAGGTCTCCATCAACACCAGCGTGCCGGAATCGCTGATTTTCTATCAACAGCTCATTCCGGACCAGCCGCTTGAAGCGGCTACCCAACTGGGAACCACACCGCTGCAGACGGTGCTACCGGAAGGCAGTTACCTGTTTCTGGTCCAATTGCCGGGAAAATCGGTGATCAAATATCCGGCCAGCCTGCGCAGTTCCAAGCCGGTTGAACTGAACATCGAAATCCCGGCCAACATTCCAAACAACACCGTTTATATTCCGGCCGGACCGTTCTCTTTCGGCAACGTTTCCAATTTGCTGCCGAACAACGGCAACGCCACGCTGCCGGGGTATTTTATCGGCCGCTATGAAGTGACTTTTGCCGAATATCTGGAATTCTGGCGGCGCCAGGCGCCGAAGGACCAGGCGAAATATATGGCGAAATTTCCCGATGCCGACCGGCAGTATACGGACGCCTGGGACGCCGGCGGCGAGCTGCGTTCCCCCTTTGCGCCGAACATGCCGGTAACCGGCATCACCGGTGAAGCGGCGGAGGCTTATTGTCGCTGGCGCACGAAAACGACCGGTCTGCGTTACCGGCTGCCGACGCCGCAGGAATGGGAAAAGGCGGCGCGGGGCGTGGACGGCCGCACTTATATCTGGGGAGAGCAATTCCAGCCGGAAGCGGCGTTGACCGCCGTTCATAAGTCGTCCGGGCAATTTCCGTTCGGCGCCCCGGTCAACGCTTTCCCACAGGACCGTTCGATTTACGGCGTCGCCGACATGTGCGGTAACGTACGGGAATTTGTCCGCAAACCGAACCACGGCGGCTTGTACGTGGTCAAAGGGGCCAGTTTCAAAACCGACGCCGGTTTCGCCCGTTGCGCCGCCAGTACCCATACTGGCGACAGTGAAACCGATATCGGTTTTCGTTATGTCATTGAATTACCTGAGAACAATAAATAATTATGATTGATTTTGCTGAAATTTCCAAAGGGTACGGCGAACAGCAGTTGCTGGATGCCGTCAGTTTCCGCATCAACCCGGGCGACCGCATCGGCGTGGTCGGACCGAACGGCGCCGGCAAAAGCACCTTGTTCGGCATCATTACCGGAGAACTGTCGCCGGACCGCGGCAAAGTGACGCTGCCGAAAGGCCAGCGCATCGGCTATCTGCATCAGCAACTGCCGGACTACAGTCCGGGACAGACCCTGCTGGATTTTACCGCCGATTCGATGCCGGAGCTTCGCCGCATCGGCGAAGAACTGCACGAACTCGAACAACGGCTGCATGAAGGCGGTGTGACGGATACCGAAACGCTTTTGAAGCGCCACGGCGAATTGCAGACGCAATTCGAACATCTCGGCGGTTATCACATGCGCTCCGATGCGGAATCGGCGTTGTGCGGGCTTGGATTTGCGACGACGGATTTCGAGCGGCCGCTGAAAAGTTTCAGCGGCGGCTGGCAGATGCGCAGCATGCTGGCCAGGACGCTGATCGCCCGCCCGGATATCCTGCTGCTCGACGAACCGTCGAACTATCTGGACATCCCGGCGGTGGAATGGCTCTGCCGTTTTCTCAACGGTTTCCGCGGCACGATGCTGCTGATTTCCCACGACCGTTTCCTTTTGAACAAACTGACCGATATCACGCTGGAAATCAACGCCGGCCAAGTGACGCGCTATCCCGGCAATTACGATTTTTACCGGTCGGAGCGCGAGAACCGGCGAGTCAGCCTGGAAGCCGCCAAACGCAACATCGACCGCAAAAAGAAGGAGCTGCAGCGCAACATCGACCGCTTCCGCTCCAAAAGTTCCAAAGCATCCCAGGCCCAGAGCTGGCAGAAGCAGCTCGATCGCATCCAGGATGTCGTCGTGCCGGATGAATTGAGTTATTCCGGCAGCATTCGCCTGCCGGAGCCGCCGCCGTGCGGCGCGGAAGCCGCCCGCCTGGAGCAGGTCACTTTCGCCTATCCAGGCAAAGAGCCGACGATCGTCGACACTACGCTGCAAATCGACCACGGTGATAAAATCGCCATCGTCGGTTACAACGGCACCGGCAAAAGTACCTTGCTGAAACTTCTGACCGGCCGGAATATTCCGCAATCCGGGCGGGTCGTCATCGGCCACAACGTGGTCATCGGTTATCAGGCGCAGGAGTTTGCCGACCTCCTGGAGCCGGAGCAATCGGCCTACGACGTGGTGCGCGGCGCCGCCAGGCGCGATTTCCCGTTGAATATGATCCCCGGAGTGCTGGGCAGTTTCGGTTTCAGCGGTGACGACAGCCATAAACTGTGCAAAGTGCTCTCCGGCGGCGAAAAAATCCGCCTCTGCTTCGCCCGCATTTTCGTCAACCCGCCGAATCTGCTGGTGCTGGATGAACCGACCACTCACCTGGATATCGCCGCCCGGGAAGCATTGCAGAAAGTGCTGCAGGCTTACCGCGGCACCCTGTGTCTGGTCAGCCATGACATCGAATTCGTCCGCCAGGTGGCGACGACGATCGTGGCGATGCGGCCGCCGACCATCAAGAAATATTTCGGCAATTACGATTACTACCTGCAAAAGACGGCCGAAGAAAACGCCCCGGCTGCGACGGCCGGCAAAGCCGCTGAAAAAGAGAATATCGTCTTCGACAATTCCAGGGAGAAACGGCGGGAACGGGCTCAGAAGCGGCAGGCGCTGGCGGCCGACAAACGGCGGGCGGAACAGGAAGTCACCCGGCTGGAAAAACAGCTCGAAACTCTGGAGCAGGAGCAGAAGGCCATCATCGCCCAGTTGAGCAGTCAGGCTTCCGGCCTTGATTTTGCCGAACTGAATAAAAAGTTGAATGGGTTGAAGCTGGAAACCGAACAGACGACGGCGCGCTGGGAACAGGCTTTCGAAAAACTGGAAGAACTGCTGGCCCTGAACGCCCAAATTCACCAGGACTAATTGAGCAAATCGACAGGAGAAGAAGAATCATGCAGAAAATCACCTT
The DNA here is from genome assembly GCF_903645315.1 of Victivallis sp. Marseille-Q1083. Classification (NCBI taxonomy): domain Bacteria; kingdom Pseudomonadati; phylum Lentisphaerota; class Lentisphaeria; order Victivallales; family Victivallaceae; genus Victivallis; species Victivallis sp. Marseille-Q1083. The sequence continues at coordinate 594,843 of NZ_CAHJXL010000002.1, read as the reverse complement.
GTCTTTGGGCGGGATGCTGCTCCTGCTGCTGGCCGGCTGCACAACCTCGCCGGACGGACGTTTGGAGCCACTGCTCGGCGGCTATTACGACGGACATTATCCGCTGGAACGGATCGATCCGGCCTATGACCTTTATTTCAACGCTTTTCTGATAGCCGATGCGGACGGCAATTTGTTGCTGACCGCCGACCGGGAACCGGATCCCGCCCTCGCCGCCCACGCCGGGAAACAAGGCAAAAGGGCGCTGATTTCCCTCGGCGGCACCACTCCGTTCGGTTGCTTTACCGGGACGGAGCAGGAAATTGACGCCTACGTTGCCCAGGTGATTGATTACGTCGAAAAGAACGGTTATGACGGCGTGGATGTCGATTGGGAGCATCCCAACACCGAACCGCTGGGCAAGCAATGGTCGGCGACGATCAAAGCGCTGCGGACCGCACTGGATGAGCTGGGACGCCGGAACGGCCGGCATTATCTCCTGACGACGGCGCTGCCGCCGGGAGACTGGTCGCTGAAATACAATGATTTCGCCGTCATGCGCGATTGCCTGGATTATGTCAATGTGATGTGTTATGATCTGGGCTGGGGAACGTCGAACTATCATGCGCCGCGTTTTGCCAACCCGGCCGATCCGGCCCGGGTCAGTTCGGTCGATCAGCTCACCTATCTGGAAAATGTCGTCGGAATGCCGCGCTCGAAACTGATCATCGGGCTGCCATTCTACGGCAATTATTTCCGGGATACCGAACGGTTTGTCGAAGTGCCGGATGAAAACTGGCGACAGATCACTTATCGCGAGGCGCTGGATTACAGTGAAGACTGGCAACGTGAATACGAGCCGGAATCCTGCGGCGTTTGGGCGTTCGGGCCGGATCGCCGGGAATTCGTCATCTATGATTCTCCGCAAAGTATTTACGACAAAACCACTTATTACCTGGAAAATGGCTACGGCGGCGTTTTCTGCTGGGCGATGAACCGCGACTTATTGGCCGACGGCAGCCAGCCGCTGACCCAGGCAATGGTTCAGGCCCGGAGGGATTTCCTGAATCGCAATGAATAATGAACGATAAAAGAGCAAGGCGCCTGCCAAACAATAGACCCGGCAGGGAGTGCTTCGGTTTCCCGCCGGGTGAAATGATTTCAGTGTTTCCGGCCGCCGCGCTTTCCGGCCTCGGCACGGCGCCGGTTGTGCAATCTGACTGTGCACACCAATCCGATTCCTCCGATCCCCGCCAATGTTAAAAGAACAGAACAGCCGTTGATGAATTCCGGAGATCCGATCCTGCATGCTTTGGCAAACCATTGCCCGATACCGGACCAGATCGATGGTTTTTGCCGTTCAATCATCAAGGACAGCGTTCGTTGCCCGAAGCTGCTGCGGTTGATAAAAAACCCTTTCAGGTCGGGAGGCGTGGCAAAAAGCGAATCCTCCGGCCCAGCCAGCAATTCCATTCCTGCCAAATTGAGATCAAAAATCAATTTGCCGGCATAATTGTAGTGACGGAGGATTTGGATCAGGCCATTTGAACCGATAAAAAATTCCCGGACAAAGGGACGATTTTCTTTATAATATTTCCACCTCTTCTTGAATTCACCCTGAGCTTCTCCGGTAAGTTTTTGGATATCACCGGCATTTCTGGGCGTTATCACACTGATTTTGGTATAATTTTCCGAACCGATTCTCACCGTTGTTTCTTCAAAAGAACAGATTGCCAATTCATCGGCCGGCGTTTCCAAATGAATCAATTCTGGATACCACAACGGCGGCACATCAAGGATTTCGGCAGCGAAACCATTCGAATAAAAGCCGAAAATCCCTTCGCTGTTTTTCACATAGGCGCCTACCAGTTGACCGTCTTTTCGTTCCTCAAGCCGCAAAAATAATTCGCCATTGCGATAAAAACGGTAAAACACCCAATCCGGAGCATAGGGAATCAAATCACTCTCCCCGGTAATTTCACGATAAGGATTGGCCAGCGTCACGGTATAAGACGCGGCACGATTGCGTTCCATTGCCTCAAGCAATTGCCGCTCCGGAGCGCTGCCCGCATTGGCCGAAACAAACAGCCCCGTGAATAAAAGACCGATCAGGTATTCTTTTATGAATATATTCGACATCATTTCATCGATCCTGATCGCTATTGTTTCCAGTCATCCCGGGAAATGTACATACTCCATCCCCGCCCGCGGGCGATGAAACGATTTTGTTCCCCTTGGTAGACAAAATTCGGAAAACGGTAAACCACGCCATTGTCATTGATGGTAATATCGTAGGTTCCGCATTGTTGAAACATCGTTTCTTCGCCGGCAATTATAACATTGCCGGGCACGAGTAAATCCCCGTCCGGATCGGCATGAATCTGTTTCACCGAGAAGGAAAGCCCTTCGTGGTGGACGGTGTAATTATTCAGTGTTCCGGCATCATATCCGCCACCGCCGTCTTTTTCTTCATCATTTATGAAAAAGAAAATTTTAGCCTCGGCGTCACCACCACCGCCGTTCTCCTTGCAACCGTCAAAACCGACCATAAGGACGCCTCCCGCCAACAAACAGGCCCCGGACCGGAAACTCCAGGTCAGAAAATTCATCTTATTGCCTTTTGCTATACCCGATTCCGCAAATTTATGCAAAACCGGGAAGATAGTATAGCGAAAAAAATTCCCAATGTCAATCCCCAAATTAAAAAAACAGCATTTTTACTAAAAAATTTTCCAGAGGTCAATTAAAAAAGTAAACGCACCGCAGAAAATAGACAGGTTGCATTTAGTTTGTCGCAAAGAAGGGAGTCGCATTCAACGTAACACCACGGGGGATTGTTGTCTTTTTATCAGGGAAAACGCACAAAAAGTAAACTTTCCAGTTGCGGCTAGAGAGAAATTCTATGCCTTTTTACCGCTTTGGCTAACTGAATGCATAAATTTTTGAGGGCGAGGGTTGTTAATTTGACAAACGTGCGTTTACTTTTTCAAGTAACCCCTTTATCAAAACATTGAAGGCCGAATGTCTCGACCAGCAACGAGGTGCAGTTGTGTTATGCCGTTACACAGTTCATCGAGTATTACAATCATGAGCGTCCGTCCGCATTCCGGTATTGGCGGTCGAATGATAAATCCATGGTCACAGGATGCGGACGGAGAGATCATGGAATTCTTCCAATTGGGCGGTCTATTGAAGTCATACCGGCGTGGAAAACAGGTGGCATAGGATTCATGTTATCTTTCCATGTAACAATCAGCGCTGAGTTGCCATGTTTGACTTCGTCGAGAGAATGACAGCGGTTTGTTTTTTCTGGATACGTCTGATGGCGGCAGTAGTGGGAAGACGGATGGCTGCCTTAATGTTGGGTGGTATATTCTGTTCGTTCATGTGCGATTTCTTTCCGCCGGAGATTTTGTCCGGCACTTAATTGAAGCGTATATTTTAGCGTTTTGCAAGTCCCAAAATTTAACTCTTGAGCTTAAAATCTATGATTTAGGTTATGCTTCGCTTTCTCTTTCTCCGTATTTGAAACAAGGCGTGGATCCTTTGAATCCATTTATCTTATTTATTTTTAACAGTTTATATAACTAATCTGTTCGAAAGAGCGTTATGGATGTACCACATACATTACACCGGAAAACCTTCGCGCCGAAGTTCCCCGTCAGAGCAGGTCCTTTAAGGAAACTTACGCCAAACGAACCGAAGTTGAGCGATATTTTTCACGGCTGGGTGATCGTGAAGTCGAGCAGCTCACCCATTTCAACTATCGGTCTATCCGCAATCAGATGACAATTGCGCACGTAACTTTGGCGTTGACGGCGCTCGCGGCGGCAGCAGTTATGAAGTTGCCGGATAAAATCTGTCGTTTCCGTTCGTTTGCTGACGTGGCGTAATAACCAGATATCACAGAATTTTCAATCAACCAAACCTCTTTGGAACGAGCGGCTTACCTCGTTGCGCTTTATTTGAACTTCAAAACCCGTCTTATGTCCTCTCAAACGCCAAGTCAGCGTTCCCGTCTGCTCGAACGTAGGATATTTTTCTGATTAGCCCATATTTCGCAGAATTCATTAAGAACTTATCCCTAAATAACTGCAAGTTTTTTATAAATAATCATGCATGCCGCCAGTTGAAACAATGCTTCATATGCGGCATGTGTTTTTTCAAAACGCACCAGAAGTTTTCTGAAGCGATTGAACCATGAATGGGCCACTTCCACAATCCAACGTCGAGCTTTATAACCTTGCCTGACTGCAATTTTCTCCTCTCCTCGCGGTCTGATGTGCGGAATATATCGGTACGCCTTCATAACTTCTCCAGAGCCGGTATAACCGGCATCCGCACAAAGATTCTGCTTTGTTCTTACTCGCGGCTTTCTCATTCTTGCGCTCAAAACGGCATTCACTTGCGTAACATCATTCCGATTTGCTCCGGTTACGACTATTGACAACGGGATGCCACGCTCGTCTACGAGAACGTGACGTTTGGTCCCATTTTTTTCCCCTGTCTGTGGGATTGGGACCTACTGCTTCCCGGGCCAATGGGGCTTTGTTCATTGCTCCGTCGATACTTTGCCAACGCCAGGAAATCCCTTCCAATTCATCGTATTCCGCCAAACCTTTCTTCCACAATTTTTGAAACAATCCGGCTTTCGACCAGCGCTGAAAATAACGATGTATGCTGCTTGAACTCCCGTATTCGCGGGGAAGCGCTTTCCATTGTATTCCCGTTCGCAAAACATACACGATACCCTCAAATACTCGACGCGCTTCCAACGGTTTGCGTCCCGCTCCGCGACGACGCTGATACTCCCGATTGCTATCACGCCTTGCACGAGGAATCAAAGGTTCGACCTTCGACCAAAAAGTATCAGAGACTTCCCACGAATTCATTGCCATATTCTCCTTCTAGTGTTTGATGATAATATAGCAATATTTTTCATGTTTTCAACTGTTATTTAGGGATAAATTCTAAGTGGGTTGCTGGCACATTCTTGGTTTCCTTCGTATTTGGTAATTTATCTTGCAAATACGTAGAAACCAGACCACCTGACCACGGAACCAATATTGGTTCCGTGGTGGTGTGAAAATAACGTTTTTTTCCGAGTATAGCCAAAAAATACTATTTTAGCAGACATGGTAAATCTTTAAGCTATACAAAGTTAAGACAGGAAATTACATCCAAAAACGGCCCCGAAAAATGCGTAAAAAATGCGGGACTTTTTATTTTTTTTGCATCAAAAAGCGGGTTTTTGCAGGTTTTTTCACGTATTTCAGACAAAAAGAAAACCAGCAGTAACTCATTGATTACTACTGGTTTTTGACTTCAAAAATGGTGGAGCTGGTGGGGGTGACCGGACACTCCGATTACGCCTCAAAATTCCGTGTTTTTAAGCATTCCACGCTCAAGTTTGGCACTTTATAGCACTTCTTCCACAGGTTTCCGATTTCCCTTTTATGGGGAAAAAACGGGGAAAATCCCTTTCCCCGGGGAAGAAATGGGGAACTTTTACATGCCAATCAGCCAATCTCCAAACCGGGAATCAAACCTGCTTCCCTGTCAATTTGAAGACAAATAAACATACCATTTTTCAACGTTTTTTCAAGTCAAAATGGGGAAGAAACGGGGAAGAAAAACAGTATTTATAATCACATTTCTCCATTCTTGTCATTCCGTGTTTCAGTATGTAGAAAATCATGAAATCGATGGATCAGATATAACGGGACATTCAGCAGGCCGTCATCCAATTTCAGGTTCTGCATGGAAAAGCGGAGTGCCTGTTTGGGATGGTACTTTTCACGATAGCTTTTAAGACTCTTGGCTTTGACGTTTAATCCTGATTTCACTTCAACCGGTATAACCTCGACAGTATCCTGTATTACAAAATCCACTTCCGCCAGATTCCCGCTGGTCCAGTAATGAATGGGAGAAAATCGCATGGCAACCAACTGCTGAAGGACGAAGTTCTCTGCCAACCGTCCCCGGTATTCACGGAAAATATCCGGATTCACCAAAATGGAAGCCGCCGGTATCTCCGCCAGTTTCCGGAGCAATCCTGCATCAGCAAGATAGAGTTTGAAGCTTTTGCGATCCTCGTAAGCATTCAATGGTATCTCCGGTTTCTCAATCCGGGTGATCCTGTGAATCAAGCTGGCACTCTCCAGCCAACGCAACGCATTCTCAAGATCTTTTGCGCGTGCTCCATTTTTCACCTCTCCGTAAATGAACCGGGCGTTTTCACGCGCCAGCTGCTGCGGAATTGATTTCCACAACAAAAAGAGTTTTGGAATATCTCTGACCGGAGCATGTTTGGAAAAGTCCAGCTCATACGTTTTCAAAATGTCTTCCAGAATATTCTCCGCTTGCGAAAGATCATGATTCGACAGGTAGGATTCAAGCACGGCAGGCATGCCGCCGATGGTCAGATATTCGTTCAAATGTTTTGCCAGACGCTCTTCGAATATTCCTGGAATCGGTTCGGGCGAAACAAGTGAATTGGTATATTCAAACAACGATGAATCCACTGTCTGCAAATATTCTGCAAAGCAGCATGGCGTCAACTCCAGAAAATTTACCTTACCCACAGGGAAACCATCCGTTGCTGCAAGTGCGATCCCCAGCAGGGAGCCTGCAGCAGCGATATGGTATTCCGGAGTCTCCTCACAAAAATATTTGAGTGAGGTCAACGCCCGGGGACATGCTTGAATCTCATCGAAAATGACCAACGTCTTGCCGGGCTCTATTTTCTGGTGCGCCAGCACACCGAGCTCAAGCAAAATTCGCTTAGGATCAAGCTCACCAGAAAAGACTTCTCCTAAACGATTCTGCCGCTCGAAATTGAAATAGGCAGTGTTTTCAAAATGTTGCCTGCCGAATTCTTGAAGAATCCAAGTCTTTCCACATTGCCGTACTCCTCGCAGAATCAACGGTTTTCGATAAGAAGAGCTTTTCCAAGCAATTAAATCTTTCAGAATGAATCGCTCAATCATTTCCATAATCTCCCGGTTTTCTTTTACGGCAATATAGTATCACACAATCTACTTTTTCAAACGTAATACATATATAAAACGAGATTAATATTGCAAAATTGGCACGAATAATAGACAACTCAATCCATAAATCAGAATGGAAAACATATAGACAGCGAAGTATATTACGCTTTTCTATAACTTGAAAGAATGGATTTTAAGAATCAGTTATTTTGCAGACTGAAATTCGAGTTTCAGTTCATCTACAATATACTGATCGCTTCGGCAGTGCAGATCGGCAATTCCATCGCGCAGTTCCTGATAGGTTTCTGAACGATAGAAAAACTCCAGCGCCTCATCAAGGGTAAGCTGCATCTGTTCTGCGAACAACGCAACAATCCGGGCATATTTCTTCTGCAATAGAACGCTATTGGCTTCCATCAGACACCTCTTCGGATGATTGGAATACCAGAAGCCGATCCACTAAATCCTGACGACAGATGCAGATCTGGTGATTCGGCTTTTCAAACTTCAGTCGCCCCAATGCCTCCTCTTCGGAAATCAAACCATCGAAGAACAGTTCCAGCGTGTTGAATACCTTATCATTAGCCACTCCACCACGAATGATGTCGTAAGATTCCGATGCTTGTCCGCTCCGGTTCTCCATAATGAAATGCAGCCAGGAAGAATCGTATTCCGGGAAATCCTTCACTCGAAGTTTCCCCAGCGCATCGGAACTGTCATCGAAAACATATGTGTTGACGATGGCTTTCTTGCCACGTCGTTGCCAACGCAACGCCCATCTGACCGCCTGTTCCCGAAGTGGAGTGATATAAAAACCTCTTCCGAAGTCAAGGGTTTGCCGCGAAAACGCGATATCCGGCTTGCGGATTTCCATAAAAGAACCATGATACACTTCAATCACGATAACACCCCGCGTTCCCGCATCAATGACAGAATATCATCGACTATATACTGCTTGCTTTGCGTATGAAGCACATCGAAAGAAGGAATCAGATAGGTATTCAAAATATCGGATTGCTTCGCAAGCATATCGTACACTCGGTTGCCGGGTAAGTGCAGTTTCTGCGCAACTGCCTCGATGCAGAAAATGGCAAATTCAAGAGCGGACTTACTCATGCGTTAAACCTCGATAGTTTCGTTTACTTAGCATCAATATAGCACACAGTTTGAAGAATGCAACATTGTAACCTCAACCTCTTTGATTCTTCATGTTTTGTTGGGAAACTGGTAAATATGAATTAATTACATAATCGTGTCGTATATCCTATGTGGGGAATAATCCGGTCAAAGCACCATCTACGCTACGCAGGAGATCGTGGATCGAAAGCTCCCGCGCCAGCAGGCATGTTTCACATTATCAAAAGCAGGTAAATGGTAGTACCTATATGAGCCCCCCGGTGAGGGCTTTAGACATCACCGGGGGGCTCATCCCTACACAAAGAGAAACAGAATAAACAGTAACCAAAGCAGAATAATAACAAGAGAAAGGCAACATCATGAGAAACGAAAGAATCACCTACGAAGACCAGTACCAGGGACATCCCATCATGACGGATAAAGCCAAGCAGCTTGGATGCAAAGAGTCGATATTGGAGAAGATCGATCAACTGATGACCGACATGAGCAACCGTCACAGTAAAACCTTCTTTATGCGGTATGATGTCCGATTCCCCCAAGGCTACGGGCATCCGAATGACAACGAACTCTTCAGTCAGTTTCAGGAGACCTTCATCAAGAACCGTAAGAGAGCGGGTTACGACCCGGCGTATATCGCAGTCCGGGAATGTTCCAGAGAGAAACATCAGCACTATCACGTTGCTTTGATGATGAACGGACATAAGACACAGAGCATCCACGACCATATTCAGACAGCGGAACGGTTATGGGAAAAGACGCTGAATCTGTCTCCGAAGCATAATGACGCAGGACGGGCAACCAGCTACGGACTAATCGACGATTGTATGAGGAACCGGCAAGGGCAACCGCAGGAAAACGGTGTCATGCTCCGAAAGGATGATCCCGAATATGAATGCAAATACGACCAGTGTTTCCGTCGTTGCAGCTACCTTGCCAAAGTCAACCAGAAGGACTCCTCACCCAAGCACCAGCGGGAAGTATTCTCATCCCGCATTCAAAAATAACCATGAAAGGCAATCACCATGACCGAACAAGAACTGAACGTATTTCTCAATCTGGAATGGAACTGTGCAGCATTTACCCCGGAGGAGGCATCCGTTTCCGCTCCGCTTTCTCCGAAGCAGTGGGCACGCATCGTCTCCCGACACCCGGAGCTTCAGGAACTCTGCCCCTTCTCCGAGTTTACCACTGACGAGTGGCTCATCGTTCTTGAAAAACAGCCATCGCTTGCATGGCGGTGTACGTGCTGGAAGGATTTCACCCCTGCTAAATGGCAACGACTGTTACAACACCAACCGACCTTGTTGCATTACTGCGAAATCCCGGATTATCCGGCTATACGGAGTGGGTTACTGGCGAGTGACAGTTATTTCAGCACAGACATCGATACGCATGACTTCACTCTGGGCGACTGGTTCTGGGTCGTCAAGCACAACCCACGACTTTGGACTCACTGCCCCTGTAAGGAGAAGTTTACGAAACCGATGTGGTGGAGCATCCTTTACAGTTCCGCTGAATTGCTGACGGAGTGCCCGTGCCTTGACCAGTTCAGCGATGAGGACTGGCGCAGACTCAACCTCCTTCCGAAATTGAAGTCACGGATACGCAACGGTGAGCAGTTCCGGAAGCTGATCGATCTGGTCAGGCATCCGTTCCGTCATCTCAAGTTCGATGACGACCTGTCTCTGTAGTTCTGTAAATGGGGCGATATGATCCCTGTCACAGCAGGGATCTTGATCGTTCTCTCTGGCATCGGGAAGGCATCCTGATCTACGGTGCACCGGCTCGTGAACGGTATTTTTATATTTTTTGTATGATGAACATAATGTGCCCCGGATGGTTCGAGGCCAATAAATCACTACGGGCGGAAAGCCCAGAAAGGAAGGACACCATGTCCGAAAATGTCTACACGATTCCCGGCCTGATTTCTCATGTTACTCAGGAAGTCAAGCAGTCCCCAACACCCAACCAGCTGCGCCTTGCCGTCACATTCCCAGATCGACTGATGCTTTCCAGCAATGAACAGATCGGCGTCTTCATGGATTTCGCAGCCTGCATTCCTGATACGATTGCGACAAGCGGAAGAGCCTATTGCAAACGGATCATGACCGATGTGACGAGGAATGCAGAAAAGGAGCAATTTTACTGCGTGTTTTACATTGACACAGTTCCGCTCCAATCGGAATCCCTGAGCGAGGAAGATCAGAATAAGCTGTACAGCTTCCTCCGGAATCGCTGGCAGGATGCCGTGCTGACGGAACGCCTTCCCCAGGCATTCATTCTGAAAGACTGATACAAATCTCCCTCCCTCCGAAGCCTTCTATTTCGGAGGGGGATACGATTGATTTCATTCCGGCTGCATGTCAGTCAAAAGGAGACGCTTTTATGCCTGCAATTGCTTGTCTTTGAAGCAGTAAGAATAGGCAAATTAGCCACGTGTACCAAGTGGCCAAGGCTAATTGGGGAATACTTGGCAGGGAGCACTGTTTTTAGCAATCCATATGTGCGGCATCTGTAAAACAAACACCCGGAAGGGTTCGGGAATGGCTCTCTCCAAAGCTCACGAAGGAAAGCGTTGTAAAAAATAATTGCTCATGGTCATGTAATGAACGGGCGGCATGAGGCTACCCGAAGATAAAACTCCCTAAAAGAAACAGGAAAAAAATGAATCAACATGTTAATCCAGAAGTCAAACAAGAGAATGTCAAAACCGCTGAAATGGTTCTTGAGATGCCAAGAGTCATTACAGAACCGGCTGCACGCAAACAGGCAGCAGATCACTTCATCGACTACATCCATTCCGGAGCAACCCAAGAAGGCGAGAAGCTGCGTCCCTTCTTCAATAACCTGAACTATGAAATTGACGAAGTGGGAAACCTGCGGATTGAAGGTTCATTGACCGGGAATTTGAGTATCTGTCCGTTGTCAGTGCTTTCGTCGTGGACCGAAGAGGTCTGGCAGAAGAGTCTGGAATCCTTGGTTGGAAGCAACGGCATGATCAAATGTGAAATCAAATAACCGGACAGGGGATAACTTACCATGAACAAACGTAAAAGCGACATTGACGGTTCCCGCTTGCAAGAGGATGGTTCCGATACAGCGACTGACCCGATAACGCCTGAGTGCGAAGGCGACGCTTCTGAGCATCAGATTGACTTCGTCATGAAGATGCCGAACTGCGTGGTTGCCCCTGAGAGCAGAAAGCAACTCATCCGGTATTTTCAGCAACAAGCGGGAAACACTTACTGCTGGAAAGAAATCGGCGACTTTCTGGAGACAGCGAAATGCACTGTTGACGAAGACGGGAATCCGCACTTCACCAATCGCTCTGGTACGCTGAAGGACTTGACATTACAGGAAACCATGACCGAGCTTGACTAGGCGTGGCGTAACTCTATCTTCGATACCTTCCTGAAATCTGGCATGGTCAACTTCAACGTGAAACCTCAATAATCGAGTAGGAGCCCGGTCATTAGTTGGCCGGGCGTCCTCTCACACCACCGTACGTGCCGTTCGGCATACGGCGGTTCAGCAGCTTGAGTGCAACGCTTTGTACCGAAGTAGGATATCGTCATACCCTATTTCGGCAATGCGTTGAGACGGCAATACACGATGTAAAATCCAACTACGGGCAATATGCCAGTAGCCTTTCCTCGTATTCGCCCATTCCCACGCTTTTCCCTCGGAAATACCCAACGATTGCAGTCGCGTAAATCGTGTCCGTACTCGTTTCCACTGTTTCCAAACATACGTCCGAATTTTCCGTTGAATCCATTCATTCATGTTTTGCATAAACATCTTCATGTCCGCAATCGCATAGTATCCGAGCCATCCGACGGTATATTGCCGAAGTTTGTACAGCATATATTCCACCGAATTTCCCTGATTCCTTCGGGTCAGCTCGCGAACCTTGGCTTTGAAGCGGTCTATAGACTTCTCGTGTATTCGAATTCCGGCCTGTCCTTTCGTCGTACTTCGCAGTGCGAAGCCGAGAAACTTCAGCTTCAGCGGACTTCCCGCTTTACTTTTGGATTCGTTTACTTTGAGTTTCAATTTCGCTTCAAGAAACCGTCTGCTGCTCGCAAGTACGCGTTCGGCGGCGCGTTGACTTCTGACGTAGATGTTGACATCGTCCGCATATCGTACGAACTTGTGTCCACGGCGTTCCAATTCCCGGTCGAAAGCGGTCAGGTAGATGTTGCTCAGCAATGGCGAAAGATTGCCGCCCTGTGGACTGCCTTCTTCCGTTCGCGTCACCACGCCATTGATCATGACTCCGCTCTTCAAGTAGCGTTTAATCAGGCACAAAACTCGTTGATCAGAGATTTTGGCCCGCAACATTTCCATCAACAGCTCATGGTTCATGGTGTCGAAATACTTGCTCAAGTCAAGATCGACAACCCGCCGATAGCCTTGATTGTAGTATTTCCGTGCTTGCCGGATGGCCTGATGAGCGCTACGCCCCGGTCGGAAACCGTAGCTGTTTTCTGAAAATTCCTCCTCGAATATCGGGCAGAGGACCTGCGATATTGCCTGTTGAATCATCCGATCCATGCCCGTTGGAACACCAAGCATCCGTATCCCCCCGTCCGGTTTCGGGATTTCAACCCGGCGCACCGGTTGCGGGCGATACGTTTCGGTTCGGAGATTTTCAAGGAAACTTTCCTTGTGTTCGCACAGATACGCCAACAGGTCGTCAACGGTCATTCCGTCCACGCCCGGCGCTCCGCCGTTTCTCTTGACTTGCTTGTACGCACGGTTGAGGTTGTTACGCTCAAGGATGCGTTCAAACAAATCAGCACCGTCTTTCGCTTCAGTTTCCCGCGTAAGCATGCTCCGCACTCCCGGATTCTCTTCGGCTTCCAGCCTATCCATCCCCGGGCAGTTCCGTTTCCGGATTTTCTGCTCTCTACACATGCTGCACCTTTCACTTGCGAAAGATCGACTACTGTTCGGCCCTTCCCGTAAAAAAAAAAACACGGTACTATGGCCTCTGCTGACTTCTCAACGTTCAGCCGCACATCACTGTACGGGTTGAAATTACCATGCATTCACGGCTTCATTCATACCGTTGAGATCTCCCCGGATAAGAGCGATAACTTTCATCCCAGGCGCCTGGTACATCTACACCACAAGGTTCGGGCAGTATTGGACTTCGCTTTGTTGTGCAAGCTCGTCCGCCTTGCAAATGCCTTATATGTACTTTCTGTTCGTCAGGCCGGGAATTTGCCGCCGACTTCCTTCAGATTCCACCTCGCGGTGGACACCCTTGCCTTAAGCTAACAGTTCCTACTGCCAAGTCTGTAACGGACTTTCACCGTCAAGTTATCACCCATGCCGGGCGTACACACAAGATCATCAGTTGGAGGCAACGGCCTCCAACTGATGATCGACCATTTGTTTCTGGTGAAGCTATGAATATGCCCAGTGCAGCAGGGATGCTGGATTTGCTGACGATGCTGATTTGACCATCTCTGCCCGGTAGCCTACGACCATCGAAATGAGCTGTTCCAGTAAGTCATTTCAGGGCATCTTCCATCTTGACAACTACCCCGGTTTACACAATCAACATCTACATGGAGAGCAAATATAAAATAATTGTAACCTGTTTATTATTAATATATTACAGTCAAACCACACAATCAGGCAAGTATCATATTCTACTCTACGACATCCTCGGTCTGCCAGTCGATGAGCTGGCCTTTCTCCGAATCGAAGTTGACTCCGATCAGCGTGATCTTCTTCGAGGACTGAAGATACTTCTTGAAGTAGGCTTTGTCCTTGATCTGCGACAACGCGGTATCGTCATCGTCCAGCTTGAACTCAAACAGATAGATGTGATCATCCGTCTGGACAACCGCATCGATCCGCCCATCGTTCGTGCAGGACTCCGCTTCGACATTGAACCCGAGCAGCCGGAAGATCGCATAGAAGACAGTCTGGAACGTCGCTTCGCTTTTCTTGTGGATCGTATAAGGCACTCCGGCAAAGAACGATTCGAGAACCTTCCTCGCCTGATTCAGATTGCCCTCCAGGAACGCGGTCGCCAGATCAGCGGAAAAGCTGCTGACCTCCCGCTGTGTTCTGCCTACGTAGCTGTTCAGCAGATAGGTACTGAAAGATTCTGCGACCTCCTCATTCGGGAAGTCGAGCCAGAACCAGCGTTTGTTGAAACGAATCTCGCTGGATTTGATCGTCAGATACCCCGTCTGCAACAACAGCGTTACAGGGTCGATATTGGGAATCTCGAACGCATCGAATGTCACGCCGGGAACCGCTCTTGATACCGCATCCTCAAAGTTGAAATCAGTCTTTTTGGCAAGCTCCATCAGGAACGAAGGCGTTCCGGTGGCGAACCAGTAGTTGTCGAACTTGCCGTCATTCTCAAAGAACTTCGCTATGGACACCGGGTTGTAGACCGTTTCCGAAGTCTCCTCGAAACAGTAGCCGTCATACCACGCCTTGAGCTTCCGTTTCAGCTCCTCCACCGGGACATTCTGAGCCTGTGCAGTTGCTTCGATCCGATCACTGAAATAGTGTTCCAGTTCCGCTTGCGTATAACCGAACATCGTTGCATAGTCGCGGTGCATCGTAATATCGGTTAAATTGTTGAGGTCCGAGAACAGCGATACATGACAAAACTTGCTGACACCGGTAATAAACAGAAAGCGTTCTTTGGCATTGCGTTCTTTAAGAACGCTGAAGAATCCTTTTAAAATTCTCTGGACTTTCGTTATTTGAGAACTTGTTATATTATCCAAAATCGGCTTGTCATATTCATCAATGAGAATTGCCACCTGGTCATTTTTTGCCAGTTCATCAATCAATTCCCCAAAGCAAAGTCCCGGAGTCGCGTTCGTCAACGCAATGGAATAAGCGGATGCGATCTCCTGAAGTTTGGTCTGCAAATATTCAGGCAATTCTTTCACGGGATCGGAGACAACGCTATAGTCACCGAAACTCAAATGAATAGTCGGATACGGTTTCCAGTCGTATTCTTTCTTTGAGATCGCCAAGCCGTCGAACAGCTCCCTGCGTCCTTCAAAGATCGCTTTGAGAGTGGAAACCGTCAACGACTTTCCGAAACGGCGGGGACGTGACAGGAAGTATCCCTCCTGAGTTGGCTGAATCAACTTCCAGATGGACTCCGTCTTATCAACATAGAGACATCCGCCATTACGGAGTTTCTCAAAAGAGTATGTAAAACTGGTCAATCTTTTCACTGTCATATCCTCCAATATCTTACTATACAACGATTCCGGTGATTTTCAAGCATAGACACGACAAGACTGCGATGAGTTCTGTTCCCACCTGAAGACCGCCAGTCTTCAGGTGGGAACAACTATCTATTGCAACGAAGCTGAAAACGTCTGCTTTTATCACTGCTGGAACAGGGACTTTCGATCTCCAAACCGTCTGTTTTGAACATCTCTGCTCTACTGTCTTACGGGGGATAGATTGGAGGCAGCTGAACACTGTCAAGGCGAATATTCTTTCAGTAATTGTAACGATGTGATTTGAAAAAGTTGCGAACATCCCATATATTACAGATGTTCTTAAAATTCATCAATCTAACAGGAGGCTATGATACCGAATGTCGCACTGGACAAGTAAATAAATGATGATTTTCCAATAAGGAGGATCCTTTTACTTTCCTGCGGCGGAAACAACGACTGCAACACGATGTTTAGACCCGGATACGATCATATTGCCTACGCGTAAGGGAAAAGAATTGGTCAACAGGTGATCTCATCGTGGATTTCAAAGTCACAACCAATGCAGGAAACTTTTTTATGCCCTATGAAAAATCATCATTTTCAAATTCAAAACCGACTGATAAAATCATATCTGTCGGACGTTTTGGGTTGTCCGGTAGAGCCCATGCTCAAATTCCGGCGGATTTCGGTACGCGCCCACATGTATATTGACGGAAAATGAAAAAAATAACGACGGGTTTACATATGAAATATAAATTTTCAGGACATCAAACATTTGTCTTCCGTTACGGGTGGTTGGAAAAAGGAGTTCGATTGATTCAAAAGAATCCACATGGCTTCTTGGAAGATGATGTATTGATTCAACTTGGTGTCGGCAAAAATATGGTTGAGAGTATCAAATATTGGTGCACTCAAACAGGTTTGTTGACTGATATCGGCAATGGATTGATGGGACTTACCACTCTTGGTAAATTTATTTTTGGGGAAAAAGATTTTGTTGAAGGCAATGATCCGTATTTGGAGGATGATGCCACATTGTGGTTACTGCACTGGTCTTTGATGCAACGAGCCTTGCTCCCTGAAGATACATGGTCTAGCTGGCACTTCGCTTTTTACAAATGGAATAAACCTGAGTTTACCAAACGCGATTTGCAGCACTCCATCCAAAGCAACGCTTGCAGTGTTTCTGCAAGTACAATTGAACGCGATATCGACTGCTTTGTACGCAATTATGCGGGGACACGCGCAAAAGCAGGAGAGGAAAATTTTGACTCCCCGTTTTTGAGTTTGGAATTGATTCAGGGAACTTCGCAGCAAGACCTCTACCGATTTAATATCGGCGGCAAACAGAACTTGCCGTCAGAGCTTGTTGGCTTTGCAATACTAAAATTTATTGAAAAAATCGGTAGACAGACAAGTATCAATGTCCAGAATTGTCTTTATGATGCAGGAAGTCCCGGTCAAATATTCAAGCTCAATGAAGGTGTTCTGATGGATTATATGGTTGAACTCACTACTGTCCGGTAAAAGTTTCCGGACTTGATTGTTAAAATCGGGACTTGTTCTATATTAGAAGAGCTCAAACCCATAATATTGAACAAGAAAGTCCCGACAATGCATTACAGTAGCATCTTTCAGCAGCTTTTCAATTTCATACCGAGACATCGTTTTGAGAAATCCGTAGAAAACTTATCCGGCGACCGCTATTGCAAACATTTTACCGCATGGCGGCAGTTTTTGACGTGCCTTTACGCGCAAATTACGGGCAAAGACTCCTTGCGAGAAATTGAAAACGGTCTTCTTGCAAACCATGATCGGCTGTATCACCTCGGCATGGAGGTTGTTCCAAAATCGACCTTGTCCGAAGCGATGAATCGACGTGATCCGGAGATATTCAAGGCGTTGTTTGAGGAAATTCTTGACCGGGCTTTGAAATGTGCGCCCTCGCACAAGTTCCGATTCCACAATCCGCTGTACGCGATTGACAGCACGACGATTGATCTGTGCCTAAATCTTTACGATTGGGCGCATTATCGTAAAAACAAGGGTGCTATCAAACTTCATACCGAGCTTGATCTATCCGGAAATCTGCCCTGCTTTGTGATGCTGAGCAACGGGAAAATAGCAGATATTCGAGCGGCACGAGAGAACATTATCATCGTTCCGGACAGCATCTACACCTTTGACAAAGGATACTATGATCTGAACTGGTTTCAACACATTGCGGACAGCGAGGCTTATTTTGTCACGAGACTGAAAGACAATGCAAAAATTGAGTTTCTCGGACAGCATCGGGAGGCAAATGAAAAACGTGGGGTTTTGCGGGATGAAGCCGTGTGGTTTACCGGATATCAATCAGCAAGAAAATATCCCGGAGAACTGAGGCTGATTGAGTTCCTGGATGAATCGACCGGAAAAACATACCGCTTCATTACCAACAACTTCAAACTGGCGGCAGCGAGCATTGCCGGAATTTATAAACAGCGTTGGCAGATCGAAATCTTCTTCAAATGGATCAAGCAAAATCTCAAAATCAAGAGCTTTCTTGGAACCAGTGAAAACGCCGTCATGACGCAAATCTATGTCGCGCTTATCCATTATCTTTTGGTCGCATACATCAAATTCCTGCATGGATTCAAGCTCAGCCTCTCGGAATTAACGAACCGAATCCGCGAGACGCTTATGCAGAATCTTTCCCTGCTCGAAGTCCTCGCTCTGAACCGCAAAACCATTACGAAGCCGCCGGATTGGAATGCTCCCGAACAACTCGAACTTTTCAACGAGTTTCTATGCTGAATTTTTTACCGGACAGCAGTGGGTTGAACTTGAAAAAATAACAAAAAGAAAACTTCTTGTAAGCGAGACGGCAGGACTGGCTACCATAAACTACGACGTAAACGGCAAGAAAAGTGCATCACAATATGCAGATGACCTGCTGAAAAAATATTACGGGAGGAATACAAAATGACTCCTTTGAATAAAATTATCAGCGTTCGCAGGCGCTTTTTACGTTCTGTCAATATTGCTCGAGATTTAAAACGAGCCAAGGGGTTGGATGGCTATATTATTACTCCATTGGTAGTGCAAACCTTGGCGCAAATTTCTGACAGTTTTACGCAAAATATAACAGATCGAGCATTCACCTTAACAGGTCCCTATGGTACAGGTAAGTCTTCTTTTGGCTTGTTGCTCTATCATCTGTTGCAAGATCAAGGCGGCTATGCTTGGAAACAATTAAAAGCGGTAGACAAGAACTTTGCTCAAACTCTCTGGAACAACATTTTTGGAGCAGATGGTTCTAAATACGGGTTTCTTGTTTTACCCGTGACCGCCAGACGTGCTTCTGTGGCGACCTTGTTAGCTGAAACTTTTGATGAACTGGAAATTCCTTTGCGCGATCAAATTGCTCCGCAAGTTGAAGCGTTGAGAGTTTGTAAAGATTCCAAAACAGCTATTCGTTTAGTGGAGGAAATCGCTGAACTTGCAGTAAAAGATGAATATCGAGGATTATTTTTCATTTTTGATGAGTTTGGAAAAGTCTTTGAAGAAGCCTATTTCAACAAAAAAGAAACCGATATCAATCTGTTGCAGGATTTGTCTGAAGCTGCATCGCGCAGCGAGAGAAATCCAATATTGTTTTTGGGAATGTTGCACCAAAGTTTTGGCAATTATGTAGATGATATCCACGATGTCAAAACGAAAAATGAGTTCAATAAAATACAGGGTCGGTTTACGCCAATGTCTTTTATCGAAACTCCAGCGGCCCAATTACAGTTGCTTGCAGGTGCTATTGAACGTGATGAAAAATTACGCTCAGGCTACTGCAAAAATGATTTTGATGAACTGATCAGTAAAGGTATTGCACTTACCCTGCATTCGATTTCTGGATTGTCTCTAGAGGAATTCCGCAAATATGTTTCTGCAGCGTGGCCAATTCATCCTTTGGCATTATTGGCATTACCTTTGCTTTTTAGGCGTTTCGGCCAAAATGAGCGTTCCATCTTTACATTTCTTGCCAGCAATGAACCGCATAGTTTTCAGTCTTTCATAAATTCTGCTGATGTAGAAAGCCTTCTGGGATTGGACTGGTTGTTTGATTACCTTATCACCAACTATGAAACACAGTTGAGCCATCATCCTCACGGCAAAATATTTTTGGAAGCCAATGATATATTAAACAGTAAAAACCTTTCAGATCAGGAGCAAACTGTAGTAAAGGTTGTTGCTGTTTTAAGTTCGCTTGGCAAGCAAAGCAACTTAAAAGCTTCTTCAGTATTGATTGAGTATGCTCTTGGTAAGGTGAGTTGCAATTTACAGAAATTGCTGACGCAATCGATTCTGGTGTATCGAAAATTCAGCGACTCTTACTGCGTTTGGGAAGGTAGTGATGTTGATTTGATTGAGTGTGCAGAAAGAGCAGATAAAGCTCTTGGCAGAAGCGGTTTTGCATTGGCACAACCATTGCGAAACGCCCTGCCGCCACGCCCCATTATTGCCAAAAGACACAGCTTTCGTACAGGGGCATTGCGTTATTTTGCTGTAGATTATGTTGATTCTCCGGATGATTTAATGCAGGTCTTTAGTGATAAAAAAGGCATTGGAGATGCCTGTGGACAAGTTTTGATCTGTTTTGCCGGTAGTGATGCAACGATGGATACCTTCATTGAAGAAGGTAAAAAACTGTCGGCAGAAAACTCAACAATTCTTTTTGCGATTCCCCAAAACATCGATGAATTGCGGGCGGCACTGTATGAAGTTCAGCGGTTGAAATGGATTGTTGACAATACCGAAGAACTTCGTGATGACCGCATTGCTCAACGAGAAATTGATTTACGGCAGGCAGAAGCCAAACAAAAGGTTGCTCAGTTGCAGATAAGCCTGACTGATCCACGCCCGGCTCCTTTGGGCAGCAATTGCAAGTGGGTTTGGAACGGCGAACAACAGGAAATGAGTAGCGGTAAAGATGTGTCTATTTTACTTTCAAGAGTTTGCGATACACTCTATCCGGATTCTCCGTGTGTGCTCAACGAAATGATCAACAAACAAGCTATTTCCAATCAAGCGGCTGCCGCACGAAACAACCTCATCAAACATCTGAATCGTCCGGATGCAGTTGCACGACAATTTTTGGGTATTACCGGTTTTCCTCCCGATCGCAGTATTTATGAAGGCCTTCTTTATCAGTCTGGAATACACAAAAAAATTGACGGGATTTGGCAATTGGCAGTCCCCGAAAAAGACAATACAACCAACCTCTACTCTTGTTGGAAAAAAATTGAAAACATGGTGTTTGCTGCAGAAAACCCCATATTGTTGAACGATCTTTACAAGCAGTTAAGTGCACCGCCCTACGGTATGCTTGATGGAATTATGCCTATAATTCTTACGGCATTTTATGTTTTGAACCGTAAAGAAGTGACCTTGTATCAAGAAGGCTCTTTCCTGCCTGATCCGCAGGATGCACATTTTGAACTGCTTGTACGCCGTCCTGATCTTTTTGCTATTGCGGGAGCAAAGATTGTCGGCATGCGTAAAAAAATTGTGGAACGACTTGCCAATGGTCTGCACACGGAACAAGCAGTCAGTGATATCGTCAAGTATCTGTATAAGATGCTGGGATCACTCTCAAAATATGCAAAAAACACCAATGCGGTTTCTGAACAAACAAGAGATTTCCGCCAAGCATTTGATGTTGCAAAATCTCCGGAAAAGCTATTGTTTGTTGATTTGCCGAAGGTATTCGGATTACCTCCGATTTCAGAAGAAGATGGAAACGATGCTGACTTTGAGCAGTATTTCAAGCAATTGAACTATTGTTTAGGAGAACTCGCGGCGCTGTTGCCTAATTTGCTGAAAACTCAGCGTGGAATTCTGCTTGAATCCTGTAAATTGCCAAATTCTCAAGAAGGCTGGAATATGCTCTATGAAAGAGCTTGTTTCCTTGCTCCCAAGGTAACAAATACTGAATTGATTCCGTTTCTGCAGAATGTTGCAAATACAATGGGCGATTGGAATAAGGCTGATGCAGTAATGGGATACATGGTATCTGTTCCGTTGAAAAATTGGACTTCATTGGATATTAAAAACTTTCCGGGTATTGCCGCAGGAAAAGCTCAGTTGTTCCTTGAGGCATACCGCCCTTACGCAAAAAGCAGCGGAGTTTTAACAAAGGCAGAACAGAAGCAGGTCGAACAACTCAAATCGGTTTTGAAAAAACAATTCCCGCAAGGTCAAAATACCGCTGTTACCCGAGCTGCATTGTTGGCATGCATTGAAGAACTTGATCGGGAGGATGAAAAATGAGCGAAAAGAAAGTCAGGCATATATTAGCGCTTTCCGGAGGAAAGGATTCATCAGCGTTGGCCGTGTACATGAAAGATAAAGTACCGGAAATGGAATATGTTTTTTGTGATACTGAAAAAGAATTGGACGAAACATATGAATACATGCAACGCTTAAGTCAATATTTGGGAAAGCCAATTCATACATTAAAGTATAAATCAGGCTATGGTTTTGATGAAATACTAAAATTAAAGCGAGGCTACTTGCCGTCTGTTCAGTCTCGTTGGTGTACTGAATGTTTGAAACTTGTTCCTTATGAAGAATACATTGGAACGGATGCGGTTATAAGTTACGTTGGAATTCGAGCTGATGAACCACACAGAACGGGTTATATTTCAACTAAACCTAATATAAAAACTGTATTCCCGTTCGTTGAAGGAAACATTAGAAAAGCCGATGTTTTTCGTATTTTAGAAGAGGCTGGACTGGGTGTTCCCGCCTACTATGAGTGGCGCTCTCGTTCGGGATGTTTCTTTTGCTTTTTTCAGCAACGAATTGAGTGGGTTGGTTTATTGGAGCGTCATCCAGATCTCTTCAAGCAGGCGATGGATTATGAAAAGATTGATCCTATTACAGGAGAAAGATTTACCTGGATACAAAACGAAAGCCTTGCGGAGTTAGCGCGTCCAGAAAGAGTTGCTGCCATAAAGGAACAACACGCAAAACAACAACTTTATGCAAAGAAAAATCAAGCTCATTTAAAATTAAAAGATGTGTTTGAAACAGAGGATGACGGGGAAACGCCCTGTTTGATGTGTCACTTATGAGAGATAAAATAATATACTTGGACAATAATGCAACAACCTCTTGTTCTTATAAAGTACAAGAAGCTGTTCGCGTGTGCATGAAAGAACAATGGGGAAATGCATCAAGTCAGCACTTTATAGGAAGACAAGCTTATCGTTTGCTTGAAGAATCCCGGGAACGAGTCGCTGCCGCTCTTGCTTGTCGTAAGTCCGAGATATTTTTTAATTCCGGTGCAACAGAAGGAAATAACTGGATTTTCTTAAGTTTATTAAAAAGCAATCCAGGCAAGCGGCGTATTGTAATCAGTTCTATTGAACACAAATCTGTCTTATTGAGTGCCAGAGCGCTGGAGGCATTGGGGTTTGAAGTTGTTGAAATGCCTGTAACACAAGACGGTGTTGTTGACCTAAAGCAAGCCTCAGAGCTTATATCAAATAATACAGTCCTTGTATCTTGCCAATACGCCAATAATGAGACAGGGGTTATTCAACCAGTTTCTCAATTATGTGAAATGGCTCATAATGCAGGGGCTATTTTTCATTGTGATGCTGTGCAAGGATTGGGCAAAGACAATCTTGAAATGAGTAAACAAGATTTTGACATTACTACTTTCAGCGGGCATAAAATTCACGGACCTCAAGGAACAGGAATCTTGTATTTACGTGGGGGATTTAAATCATGGCCCTACACACTGCCCTTTGTCGGAGGAGGCCAGGAACATGATGTGCATCCCGGAACTCATAATTTGCCTGGAATTGTTGGACTTGCTACCGCTGTAGAAGAGGTTGTTTCAAACTTATCTCAACGAATAGATCATTTTTCAAAGTTGCAAAAATTACTGGAAAAGGAGTTGCTTATCAACATACCAGGATGCATTATCCATGGAAAAAGTGCGAACCGGCTACCCAATACAACTAATGTTGCAATTCCAGGGCTCCCAGCAGATATTTTAATTGCCAATATGCCTTTATTTTGCATAAGTAGTGGTTCCGCATGTAATAGCGGAGCTATTGGAGCTTCGTATGTTCTACAATCAATGGGATGCCTAGAAGAAGTTTCCAAACGTTCAGTAAGAATATCGACAAGTATTTTTACTACTAAAAAAGATATTAGAAGTTTTGTTTCAGAACTAATTACAACCTTGAAAACCCTCCCGTCATTATAAGGAATATTATGCCATCTTCAGAACTGTTCATTGAAATCGAAAAAATGGGAACAAATGCGGGGAATTTTCGTCCTCACAAAGCTTTGTTATTACTCGCAGTCGTTGACCTTTTTGAACAAGGAATTTTTCAGTCAGCGCAAATATTTTACAATGATATTCTGAAAACAGCTTTTACAAATAGGTTTAGGCAATTTGCATCTGCCAACGATCGGGATCGTTCTTACGCTCCATTTTTCCATTTACGAAGTCAATCTTTCTGGTCATTAGTACCTCAAGATGGAATGGAACTCGTCCTTGAAAGCACTCATACAGTTGGTGGACCGGGACAATTAAAGGAAATTGTAAAAAATGCAGTATTATCAGATGAAATGTTTCAATTGTTAACAACTGCAGAGCGCAGAAATATATTGAAATCCTTCTTGGTTAAACATTTGAGTTCATCAGTAGAAAAAGTTACGTCTACAGCAGAGGGGATGGCTATTGTAAAGATTGAAAAAATGCTTACAGGAAATTCTTTTGTTTCATATATAAACTCCCTTAATTCGCTTGATGGCAACAGCGACGGAGCTTTAGCAGAAAAGCAAGCTCAAGAAGCCCAATTTTGTCAAATTCATATATCGCATCCTCTTGTCGATGAAATATACTCAATTTTGACAACACAAGGTCTCAACAAACATATTATTCTTACCGGCCATGCAGGAGATGGTAAATCAACAATTGCCTTGGAGGTGTATAAGCGGATTAAGCAATTGCCTGCAGATTTGTCCCTTGATGCCGGATTGCAGGCAAAAGAGGAGTTGAACTACGGTGGAATTCCGATTACCATTGTAAAAGACCTTAGCGAATGGAGTCGGGAAGAACAGATGCAACTTTGGAAAGAAATAAAAAGCAATCAACGCCGTTTTGTGCTGGTATCAAACACAGGCAGTCTGCTTTCTCTGATTTTGAATAATTGTGACAGCAATCAAAAAATGTTATGGGAAGACCGTGTGTTAGAGGCAATGGATTCCTCTCGAGGAAAGAACTTGGTAATCGAAAACATTATTTTTTCCGTCTATAACCTTGCTTTACGAAACAATATTGATATTGCAAAAAAACTGTGGCAAAAGATGATTCATGCCCCCGGCTGGGAAAAATGTCAGCAATGTTCGTTTGCTAAAGGTTGTCCTATTTTGCGCAATGTGTCGTTGATACAACAGTATGATTCCGTTATCTTGGAAAGACTCGGCTTGTTACTAGAACGTATTTCTGCGTACGGAAGTCGACTTACAATGCGGCAGATTAGTGCTCATTTTTCATACATGCTCTGTTCTGGCTATAATTGTTCACAAATTATGGAACAAGCTGTTGCTGGTGCAAGATTTCACGACAACGCAGGGGATTATTTCTTCTTTAACCACTTTTTCGGAGACAATGCAAATGCAGCAGATTATCGTGCAGAACAGTTAAAATCAGTTAAGGTTATAAAAGCACAAAATTTCGAGTCCCGTTTTGCCTCCAGTGTTGAACGTTACTTCTGGCTAGAGGGACAAAAGGGATCTATTACTCTGAATATTCCGGAGTTGGAAAAATATTATAATAAAGTGAGTAGAGAAGCCAATATTGAAATTGATCCAGAATCCAATAATTCGGACGGAGCAATGGCAAGGCGGCAAATTCGTAGAATGTTTTACTTCCTTCATACGCCTTCGGAATCAACACGAGCAAATTTTGAGAAATTTCTGGGAGCCTTTTTAAATTCGGAAATGCTGTTACAGTATAATAACTGGCACCAACAAGGAGAGTTGGCTTTTGAAAAGCGAACTAAATTGCTTAATCAACTGTTTCAGGTTTTGCAAGAGCACTTTTGTGGAGTCCGTATTCCTGACGGCAGTAAATCCAATGGGAAATCACTGTATATCACTCTTGCGCGCAGACAACACAACATCCGCCAAAGTGCACAGGTTGTGTTAGGGAAGATTAATTTCACTGAAAACTTCAGCATTAAATTTGAGAGCAATGTTGTTATTCTGCAGGGTAAAGCTATCTGCAAAGGCATCGATTTGGAATTAACATTGCCATTCCTTGACTATATTGCACATCGTAAAAATGGTGGAATTAGCTCGGTCCTACAAAGCTCCTATATTGATCGATTGGAAAAATTCAAAACGGATGTGCTCAAACGCTGTGCTTTGCCAAATGATGATGGCCTTGTTTTACTAAAACAAAATAACACTTATGAATTATGTCAACAGCGCTTGCGTATGGAAGGTGATAAGTTGGAGGTCTCAAATGACTAATTATATTCCTGATTTTCCAAGAGGGATTTGCAATACAGAACAAAAAGAAGATGGAAATCCCGCGATCCAGTTATTCGGACGACGTTTTTCTAGCGAACAACATCCTGTCGAGTTACTATCCGAATTTTTATTGTTACTTTCTTCTCAAAAAGCGATAGCTGGAGACAATTTTTCGGGATATTTTCCAGCATGGGAAAAATTGCAAGAATGGGCTTATGAAGAGCTTTCATATTCTCCTAAGGCAAGATTAAATTTAAAACTTTTCACATTCCTTGGAGCATCTCGTCTTGAGACTCGTCATGCAACCCATCGGCAACATTGTCAAGAATTATGGAAAAAAATGAAGGAAAAAATTTATGCTGATGATGGGCAAAAAGATGAAGCTCTTATCTTGCTAAATAATTTATTCCTTGGCTTTTGGGGAAATGGTGCTCAACGTACTTGGTGCGCTCAAAATTTTCTGCCATTCTGTGAGGGTGTTCTTAGCGGAGAATTGATTTGGAATGAAACTGTAGCGAGAAAATCAGAAAAACTGCTTTGTTGGCAAGATGTTTTGGATAATTTTAATAGTTTGTTTACACAAAATCAACATCGGTTTCTGGCTCGTGGCGGAGAATTACTTTTTCTTCAACTGAATAATGCATTTCATCAAGAGCCTGTTAAAATAACAACTTGGCTTAAGGATACAGGACGATGGGAATTTTTGTTGCCCCACGAACAAGCTCCCAAAATGCTTTACGATAAACTGCAAGGAGCATTATATAAATTTTTTGAGAAAACTCCAAAAGAATTAAACGAACTGGCTGATTTTATTGATCGTCAGGCTGATCAAAGTACAGCTAATGCGACAGATTCAATTCACGATAGGCAACGTCAGATTACATGTGGTTGGTGTCCAGAAGAAGGATGGCATGAAGGATATCTTTTCGCTATTGAACTTTTGCGGATATTGCAAGCACAAACAGATCTTATGGAAACAGTTGATCTTTTGCAAATGGTCTGTGCCATGCAGTTGATGCGTTCTCTAGCCGCACAAAGCTATCGATATCGTGATGGAGTTTCCTGTGGTGATGGATTAAATTTCCGTCTGTTTTTCTCTGAAATAGATGAAAGCTGCAGAAAACGTCGTGAAATTTCTCAGAATACACTCTCTGACATCTGTCTTAGTATATACAAAGCGATACGCATTCCGCAAATAAAAGAAAACATTTCGACGCTTGATGGTAAACAAGAAAGAGTTTATAAAGAAGCAGATAAAACATACGGTCATAAGCTGTACAGCCGTGTGGGAAAGAGTATTGGTTTAATCGTTCCCCGGCGTGGCGGCAAGGCTCGTTTTGTTCTGACCGACAAGTTGTTGCGATTTTTCGTCCTTTCCCTCGTGCCTACACAACGGATGACATTGGAACGTTTCAAGCAGAATATTGCGAACCACTTTGGATTTGTATTTGACGAAAGCGCATTGGCAGAATCTCCTGATTGGCAAAATCGAAAGGAGCAACTCGATTTCAATGCTGTCGATTCGCAATTCTTGGAACGAATGTTGGAGGCTTCTGGAATGCTGATCACATTGTCTGACTCATGTTCCTTGGTAAAAAATCCTTTCTGTAGGGGTGGTAAATAATGAAATACTATATTAAAAGCGTTGTTAATTATATTGATGGACAGCTGAAAGCTATTCCTGGCACAGGCAACCGTTTTCAGATGATGATTCCCAGCTTGCCTGCCAAAGAAACACTGGAATTGGCAAATCGTCTGGACAAATATTGTTCCGGAAATGACATCCATTTGGACTTCAAGGTAGCTCATGAACTTGCCGAAGAGTGGACTGCCCAAGAGCAAGCTGATGTAAAGGTTAACGGTTATTGGGTGTCCGGAAGTTTGACTGGATTACGCAACGCAATCAATACCAGTGATAAAAATTCTCTGCTAATCCTGGTAGGTTCTGCAAAAGTAACAGATAAAGGCAGTTTATCAGACTTCCACCAGTGCGATTTTTACAATCTGTGGAATGCCCAGCTGAAACAAAGTTTTGCCGGATGGTTGGATGATTTTTTTAATGAACACAATATACAATTCGGCGAAGCTGAACTTGAACAAGCAGATAATATTCTTAAAGAACTGTCAGCACGTTATGACATATTAAAAATCTCCGCATTTCTGGAGAATGCGGAAATAGATGGAACTTCTGCCAAGGAGGCTATCCGCGAGCTGCTCGCGCAATTAGACTCATTCGGGCTTCCTAATCTCAGCAACTGTGTGTATCAAAGCAAACGCAAAGAATCTTTTAGATATTATTCCAGCAGTGCAAAGGACTTTTTCAGTTACAACAGCTTCCTTGAGCCTTCCAAGCGCGAAGATGCATTGAAACGTATTGATAAATTTATTTCAGAAGCACAAAAAGATATTCAGCCGGAACAGATCGCATCCTTTGAGTCTGAAGAAGAATTCTTCGATGCTTTGAAACTTTACATCGCGGAAAACGATGCAGGATCCAAGCAGCTTCTGAACAAATGCGATTTTGTTTTTATCTGGGAAGATATTCTGAAATATAAGCCTAAAAAGGAAAAAACGGATAAACAAACTGTAAAAAAACTTTACGGTTCTCCTCTTGAGGTGTTTTTGCACGCTATTTATATTGCTCTTGGAAAAGCAAAAACTCATAATATCACCAAGGTTGTTCTGACCGGTAAAAAATTCCGCCATGATTGTTGCGCAGATGACATGAATCAAAGTGAGAAAGCACAGCAATTACTTACTCAAATGCTTGGTGGGTTGGACGCATTTTTGGAAAAATATATCCAAATTTTCCAGAATAAAGATGGCGACACCACAGAGATATCCTGTGAACTGCTGAACGATACTATCGCTTATGAGTCATCAAAGACCGGTGAGCCTTATTTTGAATTTCAAGTTACATTGGAACAACTCTCATCTGAAGACATGGATGAAGATTTCAATTTTGCTCTTTGCCTGCCAGAAATTCACCCCTACCGCTTGGCATCCGATCTGATAACTCTTGCACACAAAAATATTGCAGAGCACAATGCCGACTGGCTTTATCCCATTCCGGTCTTTCATCTGAACTACTATCAGGAATTGATGGCCGCTAAAGATGAGGATGAAATTTGCCGGATATTGCTACATTGTATCAATGACAGTGATTCCCATCCTGGAGCAACGCCTTTCATGGAGAACCTGTTTACAGAGACATGGCGCACTCAACATCCGGATGAATTAAAAATAGATCTGGAAAAAATTGCTTTTGACTATAAGCAGTTCATCTCAAATGCAAAAAATAACGGTTTTTACTCTGCTTTGAGAGAAAAAGCATCGGCTCTTATAGACTCTTATCATCAGGCAGCAGAACACTTTGTCAAAGAAGAAAAATATCAGAATTCCACAAAATTGGCGGCGATGTTATTCCGAGCATTTTTGGTCATCGGTGATCACCGCAATCAAGATATTGATATTTGGGGAGTTCGGCCATACGAGAAAGATGCCGTCATCACCATTTTGCATCCCAGTTTAATAGAGATGGTTCATGCTCAGTGCGTATTCCTGACGCGTGCATTTTCCACTCTGGTTAATGAAGCATTGGCAAGTGATAAACCCAGTTTCAAAGAAAACCGGTGGCAGTACTATGTTGATATGGCAGAAATTCAAATGCCGCTTGGGGGCTTGTTAACCGATGCCAATGGTGTGTTAAGTATAGATGTCAGAGGCAAAAATTTACTTCATCGTATCTTGAATAAGCATACCGATCCAACATCTTCAATTGCAACTCGCCTGATAACTCGCTATGATCACATAGATGAGGATGATATCAGCGATACAGAGATTTTCAAGGAAACACGAGAGTCAAAACTGCTCTTGAGAATCCTCAATGATTACCGAGTAATGCATCCTCACGCCCGTGACGGCATTTGCCTTGCTGTCTATCGGAATGATGATATTCAACCTGTGCTTTCTGCGTTGAATAGTTATCTGAAGAAGTGGATCAACCCTGATCAAATGAAAAATGGACAAAAATATGCAGTATCATTGGTGTTGTTCTCTGACTTCGCTGACGATACAGGTATTGCCAACTATCTTGAAGAGTGGCAGGAGCGCTGGGAAGCGGCAGAAAATGAAGATAAGTTGAAATACTACTCCTATTGTTCATTGTCTGTGGCGCATCGCATTGTTTCAACAACTAACAACCGTGCACAATTTGAAAAAATTTTGCGTGAAGATTTCGACTGCGATATTTTTGTGTTCTATAACTTCATTGCAGCAGGACAGGATGAAAATAAATTTAAGCCAGTTGCCGCTTATGACAATACTCGGGATGTGTTGAAATTCCCGATACTGGAAAAGTCCTTCTGCTCACAAGCGACTCCTGATGAGAAGCTAACTCGAACTCAAATTATTAGCAACCGGCAATTCAGAATAAACGCGGACCATACTGAAATTATGGCGCGCCTGAAAAATCAATATACGAAAACGGATCAATACCATGTTATTCTCGGAACAGGCAATTTTGCAGAATGGCAGAGAATCATTGATGCCGCACATGAAGCCGCCGAATGGATTGTATGCATTGATGCCAATATTGATGATAAATTGTTGAAAGAAATAAGTCCTACTTACAAAGATCAAGGCAAAGAGCGTGAACTCATAGGTTTTGGTTCTGGCGTTGGTGTCCACGGAGAAAGTAATTATACTATTTCAACTCAGCAATTCTCTTTTGCTGACCTGAAAATTAATCTCCGGAATAATTTCAAAAATACTTTCTCCTATGGTAGCAAGGCAGAGGATATTGTTATCGTTGAGCAATTGGTAGGTGAAGCACAAAAACTTTCCGGTCTGTCTATGATCAGAGCGCTCGGTCCGAGCTATTACCGGTGTGACTTGTTGGCTTACAGCCTGATTTATAAACTTCTGCCGCTCACCTCCGGCGAACACTTGTGCAATCAGATATTTTCTATCGATGCATATCGTCATTGGTTCGATTTGAGTTCTCCTGACGATAAAACACATCCTGATTTATTGTGGATGCGGGCAGATATTACCCCTTCGGGAAAATTCGCCTTCAAGATGACCATGATCGAATGCAAGATGGTCAAGGAGAACAGTGCTGTTTTGGATAAGGCTAAAGAGCAAATTCAGAATGGACTTGATGTACTTATTAAGGCATTCCGCCCCAGAGTGAATGGCCAAGAAGTGCCAGATGGACGCTACTGGTATTTGCAGCTTCATAGATTGATTGCTTGCAGCGCAAAAAATGTTCAGAATGAAGAAATATTCCTGGCGGCAATGGAACGTTTGTCAGCCGGTGATTTTGAAATTTCCTGGACTGCCGGTGTTTTTGCATTCTGGACGGACAGCAAGCAACCGGGAATGGACGAAATTGAATGTTGGGATATTGAGTCCAACAATGAAAACTACGAAGTGCAGGTTTATTCCATTGGTTATCAATTCATAAAGAATATTTGCAACGGCATGGAATCTCCCATTAGAGATTGGGATGGAAAGATGGTTACTCTTAAACCATCTTCTTCAACTGCTACCGATATTGAGGAACGTCCACAGGACGAGATTGAACCAGAAGAGGAGGAAGAGGTAATCGTAGCTCCGCCAGTCATTGAACCTGTTATTCCTGAAGATGAGCCACCTGTGAGTTCTGGGAATGATTCAATAGATGATTCAGCCTCAACGGCTGACGGGAATGACGAGGATGGTAAAACCATTGAACAGCCCCCCGCTGTTCCGGGGCCTCAGCATGAGATTCCACAACGAATTTTCTTGGGGAAAGAAAATGGCAGAGACTTCTATTGGGAATTTGGACATCCTAAATTGAACAACCGTCATCTACTTATATTTGGCAGTTCTGGAATGGGAAAAACCTATGCTATTCAGACAATTTTGTGTGAATTTGGCAGACAGAAGCAAAACAGTCTTATTGTAGATTATACCAATGGATTTTTGCCCAATCAGCTGGAATCTGCAACGTCTAATGCTCTGAGACCAGGACAACGATTTGTTAAAGCAAATAAACTTCCTCTTGATCCATTTTTGAAGCAAAAGCAAGATGTTGGCGGTGGTTACTTCATCGAAAACAATTCTATGGATGTCGCAAAACGTGTAACCTCCATTTTTAACTCTGTTTATAATATGGGAGATCAGCAAGCCAGCATCTTAATTGATGCAATCTATGATGGTGTAGAGTCGGGACAAATGAATTTGGAACGTCTCATGCCGATTTGGGAAAGCTATCTTGATGATGGAGTTCACAAAAAAGGGACAGTGCAAACTGTCATCAGTAAGTTAAAGCCATTCGTTTCTGAACATCCGTTTACGAATGAGCAGAACTCTAGTTGGCAAGGAATTTTTGATGACAAGCAACACTTGTGTCATGTATTCCAATTGGCAGGGGTGGATAAGGAAACATCAAGAATATTGATTGAGTTTATTCTTTGGGATCTTTACGCATATGCATGTAATTCAAGTACCGAAAAGACTCCTAAAGTAATTGTACTCGATGAAGTCCAGAATCTTGATCAAAAATTAGAAGCTCCCCTGGGTAAAATCCTCACAGAAGGACGAAAGTTTGGATTGTGTCTTATTGCTGCAACACAGACTTTAAGTAACTTGGATAAAGATCAACAAGCGAGATTGTTCCAAGCAGGACATAAGTTGTTCTTTGGACCTAATGCGCCAGAGGCAAATCAATACGCTGAACTGGTTATGCAGGTTGCAAATTCAGGAACTAAAGAACAATGGAAGGCAAAACTTATGTCTTTGCAAAAAGGCGAATGCTTATCCATCGGCCCTGTCCTCAATGAAAAAACAGGTGAGATGAGAGTTGAGGTCCATAAAATCAAAATTTCCTCCTTGGCAGAAAGAGGTTTTTAATGGCTACTGCAAAAAATAAAAGCAAACGTTTAGCCCGGAATTTTCATCGTACATTTATTCCAGAAAAACAATATCTTGGCGCATTATTGAAATACGCAGCTGACAACGGCGAGCTCGATATGCAAGCAATCGCAGATGCAACAGGTATTCCTCTAGTGGAAAAGCCTTGCCGACTGCTGATTATTGCCTTGCAATGCATCTTGTAAAGGTTGAAGACGGAAGACTCGCTCTTACTTTCTTTGGCAGAGCAGTATTACTTGAAGATAAATTCTTTAGAGAAGCATTAACCCAGTGGATTGCTCATTTGTATCTCTGCAATAAAGAAGATGGGGCGGAAACGTGGTATCAAGTTTTCTGGAATGGCAAGGATATCCTTGGAGATAGATTTGATCAGGAAACTTTGGAAAAATGGATATGCCCGATGATTGGAGCATCCGATGGGAAATCACTAGGTCCAACATTTAGGATGTACTCTGACGAGAATTCATTTCAAAAATGTGGTGCAATTAAAGATTTTTCAGGAAGGTGGAAACGTGAAAAAGCACCGATTGATAGTAGTTTTGCTATTGGTTATGCTGCTTGGATGATAGATGCTATTGAAAGAAATAAACGTGCAGGTGGCCAAATAACTGTAGATGAGCTAGAGGAGTTCTGTGGCTTTCGCAGCATAACAGGTTGGACTCTCGGCGAATCACAACAAGTTCTGACAATGCTTGAACAAAAGGGTATATTTTCTATAGATCGGCATATGCATCCGTGGATTGTATGTAGTAAAACGACTTCTGAAAGTTTGTGGAAACGACTCTATGAAGATTTTATTTAACGGAGGATTAAAATAATGCCTGTTCTGAATGAGGTTGTTAAGTTTGATATTGCTCGCTTGTTTAATGGGGCTATTGATGTAGACTGGATTGTCTCTGATCCTGAAAAAGCCAAACAGGTTTCTGAAGCATTTGTGTTTCATGGACCTGCTTATCATGGGGTAGCCCAAAGAGATGTTTCAAATACAGGACATCGTCTGATTGACAGTGCTTCTTTCTTCAAAAATATACTTGGAAACTTAACAAACTATTCAGGACAACCTTTTACATTAGCCATTGCAGGATTTGGCAGTGGGAAATCTCATATTGCCCTTACGTTATCGCAGTTGCTGGAATCATCTGATGAACAGGTGAAAAATAAAATTATTGATAATATTGCAATCGCAGATAAATCCATTGCCGAGCAGACTCGAAAATTATTATCTGAATTAAATGGTAAAACTCTGGTTATTACCTTAAACGGAATGAATAATTTTGATTTGAGTTCTGAAATTCTTGCTCAAGCAAAAACAAAACTGCAAGCACTAAAGATTTCCACCGAGCCACTGGAAGAATTGCGGCAACGCTTTACCCATGCAGCTAGTATTCTGAAAAACTTTGATGCGTCATTGCTTCAGCCTCTTCTGCTTGAACTGGATATTTCTGACATGAGTGTGATTTATGACAAACTTGCGGCATATGATGAAACAATATATGCAAGAGTGCATGATTTCTTGGCAACCCTCGGAATACCGTTAAAAGCGATCGGCGATGAAACAGCTAAAGATGTGCTGAAACAACTTGTTGTCCAATATGTCGGTGATGACAAACCGTTTTCAAAAGTCTTGATTTTATTTGATGAATTTGGTCGCTATTTAGAATTTGCAACAACCAAAAGCCAAATCGCTGGTAATGGCGCATTGCAGCAGCTTTATGAGGGGATACAGGAAAATTCTGGTAAATTATCCTTTATCGGGTTCATTCAATATGAATTGAAAGCCTACGAGCAACGACTTCCTACTGAGTTCAAAAACGACATACGTCGTTTTATCACAAGATTTCAATCTTCTGAAAAATTGTATCTTTCAATAAATCTTGAAACCTTGATCGCCAGCCTTTTGCTTAAAAATACGAATGTTGTAAATATTGATCCAAACACCATCAAGTCAACCTTTGCTCAACTTCAAAACTGGTATCCGGATGCAAGAAACCATTCTCTCTGGAACTCAGAAGATATGTTCAGTCGAGTTATTGGACACGGGTGTTGGCCACTGTCTCCATTATCTGTATGGCTGCTTTTCCATTTATCTGCCGGAGGCCAATATCTGCAACAGCGTTCAGCCCTGTCGCTGTTAAAAGCAGCATTAGAGGATAATACTGAATTTGAATTTTCCACCCACTGTACAACCTTGCCTCCTGTTAGACTGTGGACATCTGAATTGCAAAGTGAGTTTTTAGATGTAGAAGAACAGTCAGGACATAATGCAATAGTTCAATCGTATCAGTCGGTTTATGAAAAACACCGACAACACTTATCTTTTGAAGACATTTTAACTCTTCGGAGCATTGTCCTCCTGTCCATAACTCGCTTGAAGGCCTCTAGCAGGAGTGAGGCGATTACTGCCTTATCTGCTTTCTCTGGAATAGCTGCCTATGAATTGGAAGCAATATTAAAGAATTTGGAAGAAGAACTTAATATTGTTTCTTGGGATGAATCATTCCATCAGTTTGATATTATTGGAGACAGTGTTTCAAAATCCCAATTTCTGAAGTTTTTACGCCACAAAATTGCTACAGAATATGATTCGGAACAACAAGAAAAGCTGTTTGTGCAAAAAGCGCAACTGGTTCCTGAATATATTCACGATATTGAGTGTGATTTTGCAAATGAACAGAAGATTTTGTCTTCTGAATGGATTTTTGATAGTCGTCCTACCTATTGGAGTATTTTCCGACGGCTAGCAGAAAATATGATTTCACAACATATGGACAGCCACACCTGTCCTAACAATTTTCAAAATGGCGTAATTTTCTGATTACGCCCCCTCATTTTCATCTATTTCACACCAATTCTCAAAAGTAGCCCCCCTTTGTTGTAAATCTGCTGTCCTAAAAAGCGAACTCTGGTTGAAATGATTCCGGCTCCGGTGGTTTGGTAAATGGTTGATCCAGCCATTGGCGCAAGTCGCGGTAAACAAATAGATTCCATTTCAGGAAAGTGACCAGGGTTGAAAAATGCCATTGCGCTTTCGACAAAAACTTCAGGTACTTGGTCAGCAAAATAGCGATAAGCGCTGTCCAAACTTGAATCCGAACCGCATTTTCGCTGGTGCCGATAAACGTTTTGATCTTGAAGTTCTGCTTGAGCATCTTGAAAAAGCTTTCGATTTGCCAGCGAGCCTTATAGATGTCGCCGATCGTTTGTGCGTCCAGCTCAAAATTGTTGGTTAGCAAGGTCAATGTCCGATGGTTTTCCACATCGCAGACGACCACTTTGCGGAGACGTTCCGGATATTTGTCTTGCGAACCACGCAGAAAAATGACTTCATCGCTCAAAACGGTTCCGGGATATTGCTTGACATCGTATTCCGGGATGTCGTAGGTCGTATTGGTCTTGAGGCGCGTGACAAAATCCACACCGGAGAGATTCCATTTATACAGCATGGAAAAATCAACGTATCCGCGATCACAAACCACCATGCTGTCACGCGGGAGTTCCATTCGTCTGGCGCTGTTTACCTCATGAACATCTCCATTGGTGAAATCAACGAACACGGGAAGATGACCATCGTGATCCAACAGCATATTGAGCTTGATTGCCCCTTTGGTTTGCCGATAGGTTGCCCATGGAAAAACTTTAATGCAAAGCTCAATCAGCGTTGCGTCGAGACTGTAAAGTTTCTTGGGAAACGAAAACTCATGCCGTGGCGCAATTGCATGGCAGTGTCCCAGAAGCATATGGAAAATATCGCCGAACATTTTCGGAGAGCGATGGGCATTGGCGTACGACAAGTTGGATTTGGTTGGAGCGGATTCCACTCCAAGATGATTCAATTTGCCTCCACAGGTTTTCAAACCTCCGCAAATCTCTCGCAGACTATTGGCCTGCGCCAACTGGCAGAAGATCATCGACACAAAATGTGCCCAACTGTCAAAGGACTGTTTTCGCTTGTCTCCATTGTGTTTCATGACTATTTCTTCAAATTCTCGCTTCGGTATCAAATCCAACACTTGACGAAAAAGACTGACTGATGTATTCTTCATTACGGAGCCTCCTTGTGGTTTAGGCAACCGTAATATACTATTACGGACAAGTTGGCTCCACTTTTTTCACCCTTTCAAAAGTTTGTTAGGACAGGCGTGATGGACAGCATAAAATTCTGTCAAGTTGACACTCCGCGAGGAATAATTTTTTATTGCTATGTGTCAGAACACGAATCAATAGAAGACATCAAATTGCAAGCTCAAAATGTTCTGCGAAAATGTGCAAAGCAGACCGGACATACTCATGTACCTGTTGTTCTTGCCTTGCTTCATGATTCGGGAGAAGTCGGTAAAATAATGTCAGAGATAGACATTATTGAAAAACTTTCTCCACAAGAAGGCGAACTTTATGGAAAAATAGCTTCTATCCATCGAGAGAGACGCATTGAAGCCTTAAAAGAGGAAATAAAGCAAGCGCTTTTGCAACGTAATTTTGTGACTACTTTTCCCGGGGATGCACTTCCATCTCGCCTTACCCAAATAGCCAGTTTTATATTTGAAAAGATTTATTCCAAGGTATTACCATTTCCATTTGACAATTACAGGTCAAGTAGGACTAATGCGGCTGTCACACCTGTCCTAACAATTTTCAAAATGGCGTAATTTTCTGATTACGCCCCCTCATTTTCATCTATTTCACACCAATTCTCAAAAGTAGCCCCCCTTTGTTGTAAATCTGCTGTCCTAAAAAGCGAACTCTGGTTGAAATGATTCCGGCTCCGGTGGTTTGGTAAATGGTTGATCCAGCCATTGGCGCAAGTCGCGGTAAACAAATAGATTCCATTTCAGGAAAGTGACCAGGGTTGAAAAATGCCATTGCGCTTTCGACAAAAACTTCAGGTACTTGGTCAGCAAAATAGCGATAAGCGCTGTCCAAACTTGAATCCGAACCGCATTTTCGCTGGTGCCGATAAACGTTTTGATCTTGAAGTTCTGCTTGAGCATCTTGAAAAAGCTTTCGATTTGCCAGCGAGCCTTATAGATGTCGCCGATCGTTTGTGCGTCCAGCTCAAAATTGTTGGTTAGCAAGGTCAATGTCCGATGGTTTTCCACATCGCAGACGACCACTTTGCGGAGACGTTCCGGATATTTGTCTTGCGAACCACGCAGAAAAATGACTTCATCGCTCAAAACGGTTCCGGGATATTGCTTGACATCGTATTCCGGGATGTCGTAGGTCGTATTGGTCTTGAGGCGCGTGACAAAATCCACACCGGAGAGATTCCAATTATACAGCATGGAAAAATCAACGTATCCGCGATCACAAACCACCATGCTGTCACGCGGGAGTTCCATTCGTCTGGCGCTGTTTACCTCATGAACATCTCCATTGGTGAAATCAACGAACACGGGAAGATGACCATCGTGATCCAACAGCATATTGAGCTTGATTGCCCCTTTGGTTTGCCGATAGGTTGCCCATGGAAAAACTTTAACGCAAAGCTCAATCAGCGTTGCGTCGAGACTGTAAAGTTTCTTGGGAAACGAAAACTCATGCCGTGGCGCAATTGCATGGCAGTGTCCCAGAAGCATATGGAAAATATCGCCGAACATTTTCGGAGAGCGATGGGCATTGGCGTACGACAAGTTGGATTTGGTTGGAGCGGATTCCACTTCAAGATGATTCAACTTGCCTCCGCAGGTTTTCAAACCTCCGCAAATCTCTCGCAGACTATTGGCCTGCGCCAACTGGCAGAAGATCATCGACACAAAATGTGCCCAACTGTCAAAGGACTGTTTTCGCTTGTCTCCATTGTGTTTCATGACTATTTCTTCAAATTCTCGCTTCGGTATCAAATCCAACACTTGACGAAAAAGACTGACTGATGTATTCTTCATTACGGAGCCTCCTTGTGGTTTAGGCAACCGTAATATACTATTACGGACAAGTTGGCTCCACTTTTTTCACCCTTTCAAAAGTTTGTTAGGACAGGCGTGTGCGGCTGTAGACTGTGGAGAATTCACCAGAGCGTTGCTTTTGGATGATTTCTCTTACGGCAAAATTCAAACAATGCCACAACGTCAACAAAACCGTGCAAATTCCGTATTGAAAGAAGCGTGGAAGATCTTTAACAAGGACGGTTCGATCAATGCTCAACCTGCTCAGCCTAATGCAAGAGCAATTGTAATGGAGTGGGATAAAATATTATATGGAAACCAGGAAGGACTTAATTGTGCATCTGCTATAGAAATGGCTTGTGCCTCTCCGTATGGTGCTAATATTGCGTCAGCAGGACTTTTGTTTTCTGTTTATGTTCAAACAAGAAAGAATATCATTTTTGCCGAAGAAAACGGTCAACATACGGACTGGCAAAACATGTACGCAAGATTGTTTGACGCAAATATCTTATCGATTAAAGCTCTATCTGCAATCAATCTTTTTAAGACCGAAAACAATGATTCCGAATGGGAACAGTTGTTAAACGACTGGGGTAATGCTTGCTCATACGCAGCCAGAATTGAATTTGCCACCAAAGCAAATGATTTAGAAACTAGAATTCAAATTCCAAGAACAATTAAATGGAAAGCTAGAGAATTGCACGCTCTTGCGGAAGAAGCTCAAAGAAAAATTGATGAATTTGATGAAAAAGAAGAAAAGGCTTTTAATATTATCGAGCGTGCAAAGACTCAAGAAGATGTTTTTAATTTGAGTTATGGTGCTTCCCTATTGCAAAGCTACGGTAAGAAAAAAACAGACGATCCGATGTGGCGTCAGGAAGATTATTCATATTTAGCAGATCAGATTCTGACTGCCAAACAAATTATCATCCAAAATTTTTCAACGTGGTTAGTCTCGCAACGACCAGTGAACCGTAGCCAAGCCGCATTGACAGAATTTCGTTCTAAACTTATTGAAAAAACTGGACGAAATCTAAAAGAGCTTGACCTGACAGAACAATGCGTACAACTTGAGCAATATTACACAAGAATTAGTAAAAGTTTTGAGCAAGTAGCTGAATGTCAGCAAGCATTGACAGATGTGAATATATGGCTTGCAAATAATAGTTCGTTTCCGAAGAATATTACTTTAGCAGAATTAAAGGTCCTTCAAGATTCATTAAAGGGACATGGGAAGTTGTTGACGACTTCCAGACAAATAATGACCAAATTGCAAAATGCTCAGCTAGTTGGAGAACTTGAAGAAAAAATTGCTCTGCTAAAGGAACTAAACAGAAGCCTTGAGTTGCACCGGAAAAAAATTGAAGATAATGCTAGTTCTATTTGGGAAACGGAACTCTCCCCGCAATCTGCTGATGAGTTGCGTAGTCGTTCGTTAGATTTGGAACATTTATATTCAGGTTTCAGCAGAGATGAGGATGATTTCAGAAATATGCGGTCTGCAACTGAGTTCTATCTAGATAGCCTTCATAAGTTACAATTTTTGGGAATATCAACTGCAGATTTCAAGGCACAAATAAAGACTACTAAAGAAAACTTCTTGACACGCTTTGCAGAATATGAACTTCCGTGGGATTTAGAGAAGGCATTTGTATTGTTGCAAGGAACGTGTGAGGCATTTAGACAAAATGCCGCAACAGACTGGTTGAATGAAATTCAAAGTAGATTAGAAAATCTTTCAGCTATGACCATTGCGCAAGGGAACGAATTGCGTTCGGACTTGGATGCGCCTCCGCAATACGTTGATCTTGAGGTCAACGCGGAGTTGTTGACTTCTTTGAGGCAACAGATTGAACATTTCCTTGATTCAAAGGAAATAGAATGGTTGTTAGAGCGTTTCAAGAAAATGTCAGCTTCAGCACAAGCAGAATTTCTCAAAGTGCTACATAATGAATTATGAACAGTAATTTAAATGTGGGCGCGTACCGAAAATCCGCCGGAATATGAGCATGGGCTCGACCGGCTAGCCAAAAACGCCCGGCAGATATGATTTGTAGAAGTTACGACATCATCTGACGATCTGTCATATTTTCTTTTGGTTTGGAATGTCGTTACTATACTGCAACATTTTCTCTTTTGCAAGAGACAAGGAATCCAAGAATGTCTGCATAGGCGTTTTTCCATAACAATATTTTCCGCTGTGCGGTGTATGCCCAGTGAGCCCCATGGTGAGGGTGTATGCCCAGTGAGCCCCATGGTGAGGGGAGATATCGCGGAGAGCTTTGGAAAAAAATTAGAGCTAGGAGAAAATGATGCCGTCTGGCGTTTGAGCACCAGACGGCATTCTCTCTTCATAATAATGAGCCTGAGCTCATTGACAACTTTGCTTTGCCTCTGGGATCAGCGAATCAATCTGTCCTGCCGGAGTGGAATTCAAACGCGGCAGAACGTCTTCGAGCCACTTGCGAAAGCAGATGCCGTTCGCTTTGCATGTTGCAGCGAATGAATACAGGATTGCGAGACGCTGCCCACCGGCTTCGTTTCCGGCAAAGAGGCAGTTCTTTCGGATGATCGCAATTCCCCGGTTGAGGCGTTCGGCCGGGTTGTTGTCGATATTCAGTCTGGAATCCTTCAGGAATTTTTTGAGCTCCTCTTCGATATTCAGGGCATAAGAGACGGCTTGGGCGACAAGGGAGGTCGGCCGTTCCGACTCCTTGAGTACCCGGCACTGCTCAAAAAATTCCCGGACGAACTTCTGCGACTGCCGACGTACATTTTTCCGCTCTTGAAAGAGTGCGGTTTCCGTACCCTTCTTTTCCGCCCGCTCTTTTGCAACACGCTCAATTTGGTAGAGTTCCTGTATAATTTTCAACAGAGGCTCAGCTTTTCCATATCCGTTTTCAACGGCTTGCAGAAAGCGTCGCCGGACATGCGCCCAGCAACAGGCAACCTCGCAGTCCAGTTTTTCATAGGCCGCGTAAGAATCTCTGATGATTGTTCCGGAGTAATCTCCGAGCAGACTTTCTGCAACATCCCGGGATCGGGATGGCGAAAAGTGAAAAGCGATCATTGGCGGCCCGACTCCAGTCAATCGGCACCACAAGTAAGCCTGCTTGCACTTCTTTGCCCCCTTGACCATCAATTTGATGAATGTCTCATCCGCATGGAGGATGTCACACTGCATAATCCGGTCAACCATCCGTTTGCTATTGGTTCGAGCCTTTATTTCCACGATAATGGAATCTTTCTTTTCGTTAAATTCCGATTTCCCGATACAAAAGCATTTGAATTTCAGACCGTAGTTGAGTATAGTTTTCAGGCGCATGGTTCCTCGTAATAGATTGTGTGGTAACAAAATATTACGCCATGCGCTATTTTTATTCAATGGTTCGGATGAAAAAAGTCATTTTTCCTTCCGAACCGGCAAAAGCCGTATTCACATCAGGTTCTGGCGGCTGTCAAACGGCAAACGGAATAAAAGCGACCAACGGGAGCGGTTATGTCGGATTGCCGCTTGACTGACGACGGGTTCTGATGTATCTCACGCTGATTTACCCACAAATTCCCGTGAAGACCCATAAATTCTTTTTTCCCTGGCGGCAAATGAAAATAGGCAGAAATAATTGATCTGAGGCCTTCGTTTAGCTTATCATGCTTTTTTCTAGGCTTCCAGACGAATTTATATTTATTGGCATTGGCTTCAAGCTTTGTTCCGTCGATAAAGACTTCAGATATGTCAATGTTATATTTTCGAACAATCTCTTTCATGATACATGAGAATATTTCTCGCTGTCTTGCAACAACTATGTTGTTGCAAAACCTGGAAATCGTGGAATATGACGGAACCTTTTGTTCCATTAAATACATGAAACGTGTGTCAAATCGAATGCTGTCTTCAATGCGCCGAAGACTTCCCGAATGTTTAGAAAATGCAAATAATATGGCGGAAAATAAACGAAACGGATTATGAGATGGTCTTCCGCCTTTTTCGATGCTTTTCGTTACTTTTTCTGCTATTATTCGACTTACGCCCGAGTACTCTAAAATCCAGAGATAATTATCGAGTTTCTGCTTTTCCTCAGATGATAGATCTGAGCAAAGGAACAAATAATCCTGAAAATTTGTAAAATAAGCCATGGTCATCTCCTGATCATACCTTATTATACACAATTTTACCGATATTCAAAAGAAAAAGGGGCTGTCGCATACCTTATGAGGTTTTGCAACAGCCCCTTTACATTTTGCAGATTATTCGCATTCTTCCGATTCGGATGTCTCCGGAAACGCCTCTTCTGGTCTCGGCACATCGAACTCTGTACCACAGGAGCAGTAGATCCATCCGTCATCCCACGGGATGCAACGGATCGAGTTGCAGTCAGGACAATGAATTTCATCAATCATATTGCACTTATGCCTTGAATCGCAGATGACACTTGGGACAGTGGTACAATCCGATCACGTTTTCATCGATCAGCTTGCCAGCCTGAGCACCGAGCAGACCTCCGGAGGTGACACCCCAGAGGAGATTCAGGATTCCTCCCGCGACAGCTCCGATGGTCGTGCCGACAACTCCCAACGCGCTTCCGGCACGAGCACCGCGAACCATGCCGACAATCACAACGGCTCCTCCTGCGGTAATCCCGGTTGCGGTTCCAACCGTACTGGCCCGATGAAGCGGATTCGCAATCGAAGCACAGTTCGGACAAAAGACTTTCGCCATAGTAACGACTCCTTTTTTCAGTTGATAAAACCGGCGACCGAAGCCGCCGGGGTGCGAGGTACTCTGTCGTTTACACCACTTCCGACAGAGGGCGTGCCAGGGTGAATACCCGTGGACTATTTCCACAGCTCCGCCGGTTTGCCGTCCAGTCCGAACAGTCGGGTCAGACTGCGGTAGCACTGGTCGGCACGGGCAGGACTGTACTTCTTGGCGGTTTCGGTGAAGGCGTTCAACAAGCTCCACCGGGTCGGTTCGGCGAACTCCTCATGCCGGGGATGTTTGAACTCCTTCCAGACAGTCAGAATATCGCACGACGGAATCGCCTGACGTTCCGCCGCCACCACCAGCGAAGCACGAACTTCATCATCATTGAGTTCATCGATCTTCAACTCCTCTGCTACGTTTTCCAATGTCAGAAACTCCAGTTCCAGAGCGTTCACCGCTTCCAGAACCAGACCGTTCAGTTCGATCCAGGAGGTATGCCGACGCTTCAGAACCGTACTTCCTCCGAAGCACAAATTACTACACACGTGGACACTGATCCCCGCTGACAGACCAACCGCAATC
This sequence comes from Victivallis sp. Marseille-Q1083, assembly GCF_903645315.1. Classification (NCBI taxonomy): domain Bacteria; kingdom Pseudomonadati; phylum Lentisphaerota; class Lentisphaeria; order Victivallales; family Victivallaceae; genus Victivallis; species Victivallis sp. Marseille-Q1083. Next base: position 550,898 of record NZ_CAHJXL010000002.1, on the reverse strand, counting down.
GTGCGATCGTGGCTGTTGCGGATGCCGATACAGCGGCTCCACTCCATGCTCGAACTTTTGTTGAGCCGGATCATGCCGAACATTCGCTGTCCGTCACGGGCCAAGCCGTACTGTTCCTCAAGGATCGTCCAGCGATGCGCTTTGACCACATCGGTTACAGCGTCGATCACCTCGCTATGAGGAACCGGCTTCCAGCTCGCGGTAGCGGTCGGAGTCGGAACCATTGCGATCTCGTCACGTCCGACGAACTTCCCTTCACACATCGTCAATCCCATCATCTCACCTCCATTCCTTCAGATGCCACTGTCTGCAACGATCCCGATAGGGACACTCGCCGCAGGCAAACGATGTTTCATTGGGCAGGAACACGCCTTTGTTGATCGCATCCTGCGCCCGGTTTGCCAACACCTCGAAGCGCCGGAAGTCGTGAAAACCGCGACTGGTGTAGTGCGATTCACATCCCGGATTCTTCGTCTTGGTAATCACATCGAACCGAAAGAGCGGAGCCGTGCCATTCTGCTTCTCGTAGGCATAGCTGAATACGGTCGCCTGAAGATCGCGGTCGGCTTTCCCGGCAGGCCAGCGACTCGCCGAGGTTTTCCAGTCCACGATACAGGCATCCCGTCCATCCTGAACGATGAGATCGAACTCACCGATCAGAGGCTTGTCCAGACCGGGAACATCAAACTTGAATGCCTGCGCGACTCCCTTGATCGTGTAGTAGTCCGTCCAGTTCGCCAGCGCCGCATCCAGCATTTTCGTTGCAAGATCGATTATTGTGTCGAAGTTCTCTCCCTCCTTGTAGATCAGGTTCGGCGTCGCTTCGGCTTCGATTTTGAACGCCTCTGCGAAACGCTCCACAAGCTCATCCTGCCGTAGAGAGTTTCCCATCATACACTCCCACGCCTGGGCGGTCAATGCCGCATGAAACGCCTTGCCGAACGGAAAGCAGACCGAAGTCCGCTCGACCTCGGCCTGTTCCACGTAACGGTAGAAGTATTGCAACTGGCAGATGTTGAGGTACGTATTCAACGCAGAATACGACCAGTGCGGTTCCTGTCGCAGTTCGTCAATGGTCGCCATCACGCAGCCCTCCATTCATTGATCTGATTAGAACACTGCTGACGGGACAACTGACGCACATCCGGAACCTGGAACCGGGCTGCGATCTGCTGCGGTGTCACGCCACGCTGACGAGCCAGATCAAGCAGATACGAAAGTTGTTTCGGACTCGCCGGACCGTCGTTCTGACGGTCTCCTGCTCTCCTGCCTTGAGGAGCGTTTTTCGGCCCGTTTGAAGCCGGATAAGTACCGTAATTACGGGGATCATTTCCGTGCAGTTCCGCTTCGACCGAGTTCCGTACCAGATCGAACGTTTCATGAATACGGGCTTGGAGAGCTTCCCCGGACAATCCGTCCGGAAGTTCAACCTCGACCGACGCATGATAGCTCTGGCTTGAATACTCTTCCCCGGCGGGAACCTTCTTGGAATACGACGCATTGAGTTTCAACATAGTTTCACCTCCATAAATGAGAAGGGACGGAAGCGGTCAAGCTTCCGTCCCTTCGGTTGTGTGTTTCTTCTGTGTGATGCGGTCAGATCGCCATTTTGATCCGTTCGATGGCACGCTTGGCGAGGATGAAATCCCGCTCCTTCTGCTTCTGTTTGAGCACTGCCTCCTTGACCTTGCGGGTCAGGACACCGGTTTCATCGAGCAGCAGCTTGAGCCTGCCGCGCAGCTCGTCGAGACCATGGTTCAGTTCCTCCATCGGATCAACCGCTTCGGGAACAGGTTCCGAGTTGCGGACGACCGTCTGCACAGGGGCGGACACGACTCTCATTTCATTGTTTTCCATTTTAGGTTCCTCCGTTTGAGTTTGAATGGTTTTGGGTTCTTGAGTTTTCGGCTGATATAACGGTATCGTGATATAATGTCCCGTGCCTCCGGTTGCAAGGATCGGGAAATGTCCGTCACATGCCTCTATCTTCGTATGCCCCTCCGACAGCAGCCGAAGAAGCGCGTGCTTGTTGAGTTTGATCGAAACATCGTTCCAGTTGCCGATGAACTCCGCCGCTATGCTGGTGTGCATCTCGCCAGCGAGAATGTTCAGATACCCCGGATCATCGCTCTGGTACAGCTCCACTGGATTATGCGGAGGCTGATCAGGAACGTTCTTGAGGAAGATTTCAAGCTGCTGACCACGCTCCGGCAGGAACGATACCGAACGGACCAATGCCTTCTGCGAGGGGATGACCTGTTTCCAGTTCGGATAGTTTCCCTCCAAACCTTCCGCATACCAGACCCAGTGTTCCGTTTCGATGCGGCACCTCTTCCCGATTCTGTCCGTCCACGTGCAGAGCGTACCGGATTCCGCTGTCTTGGTCTGCATCAGAGCCAATGGAAGCGGTATCGTGAAGTCATCCACATTCAGCGGAACGTAGATGTTCAGCAGCTCTCTTCCGTTGGTCGTAGTGATCCCCTCCCGGCAGAGGTTGATCCCCTGCAAGACCTTGCGAGGGTTGTTCCGGTCAACAAGCGGAGATGCCGCAGCAAACAGAGCGACAAAGTCCTTCGGCAGCTCGCTGACAGAGCAGTGTTCACCCTCATCGGGAACCCGCCACTCCACACCGGACATCGGCAACAGAGTTCTTTCCCCGACTCGCAGAGTTCCTTCGTTGTCTTCGATCTCAAGCACTTTGTTCCGGTATCCGCGAACCGCATCCCGGAACTCATCGAATCCCACGATACAGCGGAACTCGACTTCTCCAGCACACGCCGTCCGGAATGTCATCTGTTCAGATGGGGAACGGGTGCTGAAACAGACTTTGCCATCCTTGCATTCGAGCAGCAGGGATTTATGCTTCGGAATCGGAGACATCCGACTGATCAGTTTCCCGAGCGCGATCAACGCTCTTTCCAATTCATTTTTGTTCACTTCAATCTTCATACACAACCTCCGTGATGTTGAAAATAACAAGCCCCTCCGATCCCGAAAGACCGGAAGGGCCGTTGATAAGGTTCAGGCCGATCTCTTCAGCCTGCTGTCACGTGGTTATATATACGTGAAATTGGAATGAAATACACTGATAAAATAAGAACAATCCTATGCAGAGAATAACTCTGACACTGTATTTTTGAGCTCAATTAACACACCTCAAGGAGAAATGCCATGACAGAATCACACCCATTGCAAAGCATAACCCACAACATCATTGAACGCTATCTTGCCAGGTACGAATCCGTATCTGTTGGAATCTATCGGTTCCATGCGATCAATGGCGGAGAGTTCTCCAAATACCTGAACTCTCTTAAGATCACGTTGAATCGGAAAGCATTCATCCCGACTTACTGCTGGCATTATGATCCATATGGAAAACACTATATCCTCTTCCTCTTCATCTGCGATGGATACGGACGATACGACCTTGCCGATCTCCTGTCTGTAATCAGGCGACTTTGGACATCTCATTCCATGTCACCTGTCGAACAGATTGACAACATCCGTATCACAGTAAACAATTCAACTGATGAGATGAAACATCTGGATCAATGGGTTCTGAATCTGACAAAACCACAGTTCTGTAATGAACGGATACCGCATCAGCGGAGCTACGGAGTTTCTCAAAAGATATAAATTATCCCCGGCTACCATACGTAACCGGGGATGAAACGATATTTCGACAGAAATTTTATTCAACCATATCTTCTTCTGTTCCGGGCTCTATGCGCACATCGCCATTAGGCTCAAAAAGATATTTTTTGATTTCGCCCGTTTCCATATTCTCCACACGAAATCCTGTTGCAGGGTTATTGTACCGGCAACTAACCTGAATGTTGCATGAAACTTTCGAATCGTCGAGAAATGTTCAGAAGATTCGGAAGTTTTTATTTTCAGAGTCGGATATTGTCGTTTTTTTGCAAATTGAGCATATTCCCCCTTTCCCCCGTTGTTGTTCGGCGAGCNCCTGAATGTTGCATGAAACTTTCGAATCGTCGAGAAATGTTCAGAAGATTCGGAAGTTTTTATTTTCAGAGTCGGATATTGTCGTTTTTTTGCAAATTGAGCATATTCCCCCTTTCCCCCGTTGTTGTTCGGCGAGCCGGGGACAGCTCTCCAAGGTTTTATTCCCAAGCGATGATTTTCGCAGCGATCAAGCGGAGGAGTTCCTGATTTGGACAAGCACTTGAAAGAGCAACATAAATTTTTCTGGTATTCCGCCGAATAATGGCACCGATTTTCACCAGGTATAAGCGAATGCTGCCGCAGGTAGCCTCGGCAAATTGAGTTCCTGTCAACAACAATGCCCGAAACCGTTCCATGAGAATATAAGCCAAACTTGAAAGCAGAAGCCGGAATTGATTTGCCGCAAAGTCATGGCAGCTCGTCCGATCAGCGAAAAGATCCAGCTGCTGTTCCTTGATCCTGTTTTCCATCTCACCTCGGGCGCAATAGACTTTTTCATAAAGATATTGTCCATCATCATCATCAAGATTGGTGACGATAAAACGATTATTCGGTTCGGATGAGTTGAATTCCGGTTTAGCAATCACCCGACGCGGGTATTTCCAAGTTCCTGCCGCATATTCGAACTGAGTAAACAGTTTTGCTTTTTCATGTGTTTCGTTGTAAAGTGCTTCCGCTTTGATTTGAAGATCTTTTGATAATTCCAGCAAACGTGGATTTTTCGCCAATCCGACAATATATTTGACCTCATTTTTATCACACCAATTCAGCATTTTCTGCCGACAAAAGCCACTGTCTCCCCGGAAAATAATCTTAACCTTCGGCCATTTCTGCCGAAAGCGCTTTACCAGTAGCGAGAGAATCGCCCAGGCATGCTTGGCCGCATCAATTTTTGATNACCAGTTCAGCATTTTCTGCCGACAAAAGCCACTGTCTCCCCGGAAAATAATCTTAACCTTCGGCCATTTCTGCCGAAAGCGCTTTACCAGTAGCGAGAGAATCGCCCAAGCATGCTTGGCCGCATCAATTTTTGATGGACGCAAATAAGCCACAAGCAATTGATCCCCGCAGAAAACATACAACGGCAAAAAGCAATAGTGGTCATAATAGCCATGAAAAAAGCGATTTTCCTGCATCCCGTAAGTGAGGTCATCGGTAGCATCGAAATCAAGAATCAATTCTCGAGGCGGCGTGGAAAAACTTTCGATAAAGAATTCGACAAACAATCGGCTCAAATCTACGCAAGCACGACGATCGATTCCATTTTCGAATCGACATAAAGTGCTTGGAGTGGCGAGTTGACGATCACGACCGACAACAGTTTGAATCAGCGGATCAGTTCGCAATTCATGATGGTCATTGAGATCTTCATGGCCGGCAACCAAACCAAAAACTCGTTGACGAAGCATGCTCAGATAGGAATGTTCAACTTTTCCGGGCTGTCGAATATCAAAAGAATCCAGCAGGTTACCGGCGCGCCGGGTCAAACCGAGTTTGCGGTCGAATTCTTTCACAAAAAGCAACCCGCCGTCACTGCTGATATCTCCACCGGCGAAATTGAATTCAATTTTTCTGCTTTTCGGACCTTGAAAGAACGGAATCGAAACGTTACATTTTGTCATTGGCAGACCTCGGCGTTATATTGTCACGTAAAATATTACAATATAATATATTAGTCGAGAATCTGCCTCTTTGTTTTTGAAAATTTACGCAATATTCAGGCTAACTAACTTGCATATAAAACAGTCTTGGAATGGAATAATTTCTTGATTCGTTCCGGTTGTTCAGCTATCATTTCCATATGTTGCTTGGCATGTTCGGTTATTTTTCCTTTGGCGCGTCCCAAGGGCTTGTTGTTCAGATTTGATTTCAAGTCGCGGTTGAGATATTCATCCGGGTTCAGGTCGGGACTGTAGCTCGGCAAGAAAAATAACTTGATGAAAGCCGCGTTTTCCTGCAGAAAGCCAGTCAACGTTTTGCTGTGGTGAACCCGCAGGTTATCCAGAATCAAATACACTTTCCGCTCATTTTGACGAATCAGACGTTCCATGAATTGGATCAGGAGTTGAGCCGTCATCGTTTCGCTGTAAAACATGAAATGAGTTTTCCCCTGGTTGGTAATCGCGCTGATCATATTAACTTTTTCGCGTACCGGATTGACTGCTTGCACCGGAGTGTTGCCTTTCGGCGCATAACTGCGGCCCTTGGCCTCGTCATTGCGAATTCCTGTTTCATCCCCCCAAAAGATATCCGCGTCTTCTGATTTTGCCAGCTTTTTGATTCGGGGATACTCCTCAATCAGCCATTTTTGAACGTGCGCCTCATTGCGCTGATAAGCTTTCTTAACTGGTTTTTGCGGCGTAAATCCCCAGCGTTTCAAGTACTCCCCCATGGTTCGGACTGGTATTTCGATTCCAAACGAAATCTTGATGTGCAACCGTACCGCCTGACGAGTCCAGAGCGCAAATGGCAATTTTAACTGATCCGGACAATGGTCGACCAAATCTTTCCGTATCTTACTCTCTTCATGCGGAAGCAGACGGCGTCCAAAGCCGACGGGACGACCGCATTTCTTTACTTTCAAAGCAGACAAGCCGCTTTTTTTCCACTTGCTTATCCACTTGCCCACCGTGTTGCGGTGCGCTCCGACGATTTTTCCGATTTCTGTACAATTATTACATTTGCCGCTTTGATACAATCTCACGGCCTGCTTGCGCCGCTCTTCAAGAGCGACCTTATCGAGTTTTCGGGCATCTTGAGTTTCCATGATGATAATATACACCATCAAGCAAATATTGCACGTATGTTAATTGCCGAATCTATATTGCCCTCCACAATATAGGTGTGATCTGCCACTTCACACAGAGGGCTATTGCCTTCTTTCGAAAACGAGAAAATCGCTATCGGAAGCTCGGTTTGTATTGCCAAGCCAATCCCGCGCTCAAACTCTTTGTTGAAGTCATCATTGACTGCGTAGAAAAAAACGACATCCGCATTTTTTTCACGCAGCTTCATCTCGAACTCCAAGTCATCTTTCAAAATTTCTGTATTGACAATCGTGATCGCCGTATTTTTTTCCAGACAACGGAGAAACTTCTGAATATATCCATCTTGACCATGGGGAATTACAACAACAATATTCCGATTCTCTTTTGTTTTTTCTGAAAGATATTTTAACAATTCTCTCATGAAAAGATCAGCTCTATTCGACTCAAACAATGCGATAGAACCAGCCGGCCAGAAATACGGAAGATTTCCGTTATATTTTTTTTGCTTCAAGGTAACTTCGTAAGGCTTCGGAAACCAGATCGGATCAAGCTTGATCCCCTGTTCCCATGCACGTTTTTTCAGCTCTGATTCTTCAAGAATGGTGGTCTCATTATCATTCACCCATTCGCTCATGTAAGGGGCCATAGGATTTGTTTCCTGGGCTTTAACTTGACGTACTCGCATTTTAATGTTACGTCGCTTGGCTTCGGTAAGAATTGGCCATATTTTAGACAAAGCAGTTCGATTGAAAAGGGGATCTGATGGATAATACGGCAAAATGATTTCGGAATGAATGTGGCGAAATATTTCCCATTTCAAATTATCAGCTCCACCAGCAGTGCAAATCCATCCCATACTAGGATTGGCTTGCGTGATGTGAATCGAAGTGGAAAATTGCCACGGATTGGTGGATAAGCTGTATTCTGGAAACCAGACTCCGGATTGGCGTGGTTTGAAGAGAAAAGGGTATTCTTCCTGATAGTCATTATACTTGAAGAACTTCATCTCATAAACATTACCTTGATCATGACAATACAGGAATTGAAGGTTCCCTGTGGTGTTTTTGATGGGTAATGGAGTTTCCACTATCAGTGGCCGTGGAATGGATAATTCCGCGTAAGAACGGATCAACTTGCCTGTAATTGAGTCCATATCCATTTGCTCCAGACAGAGCTTTTCTGCCAAAGCGATGTAATCAATATTTCCGAGTATTTCTTGAAGAATGGATTGAAATTCCCAAGAAGTGATGTTGTATAACGATGGAACCGGAAGCATGGGGGAGGCCGATTGCATTACAGGATAGTTACAACTCAATGTTTTTTTCTGTCTAGAAACCGTTATTCCCGATGTGCTTGTATTCACAAGAATCGTACCGTCAGAATTGGAAAAACCTTGAAAGAAGGGGATATGTGTCAGATTTCCCAATCTTGAAATCTCAGGTGAATCAGCATGATTGATCGCCCAAATAATAACTTTTGAAGTAGCATCCGTCAACTTGATCTGTTCTGCATTTTCTGTCTGCTTGGTGATCCACATTTTATTTTCTCCCGTTGGATTGCAGATAATAATAGAAGTTCAAAACGGTCCCGATTGCCTGGCATTTGAAAAAACAGAAATTGCAATTCCACGTGGCAAGCATCCTTTGAAATCCGACATCGGCAAAATGCAGGATCGGGTATGGAATCAGTATTCCACATTCTTTACGTAATTCAACCGGGTAAAAGAAACCCAGGTGTTGCGGTCCCTCCCAGTCGATGGCCCTGACGATGATTTCAAGTTTTTCCGCAGTCAACGGAAATGGCGAAACATGGAATCGTTGCTGAAAGCTTAAGATGAGAGAATCGTTTTTCTGCTCAGAAGAACTTGCAGATGGTATAGGAACGGCATTGACAATCTCCGGTTCAATATTTTCCTCTTTTGGATCATTGCCTATTCGGGCAAGGCTCATTTTTTCAAGACGATCTGTGAAGAATTTTTCTTCTGCTTCTATTAGCATGTTTTTCCTCCATTTTGTTTGAGTTTATCCGCCGTTGCCATCGAAAAACGACGGCAACGACGGGAAATACACGTTTTTGCAATTTCTCTATACGCGCGTATATGTACCTTTTTTTCAGTCAAGCAACTCGAAGCCCTTGTAGCCACGAATTCTCTGTCCATGGATGGAATTACAGCCGACGGCATTATATTCCGTTCCCATGGACTTTGCAAGACGTTTGTAAAAAGCCGCTTCTTCAAGGAATTCAAGTCCTAGGTCTCTCTGGTGTCTGATATAGGTGGCATAAGCCGACCTTGATGAGAATTCATTACCGGCAGAGCGTCTGATATAGTTGCAGACAAACATGTCCATCGACCGAATCTCGTCCACCAGCTTGTCGCGACGAACCTTCTGCGTTGCAGTCAGCTCAATCCGCCAATTGCTGCTCCGCACATGCCTTGCTCCATCAAGAATCCAGTTTAAAATACCGCTGCCTTCTTCCGCCAGCAGGCGATCGACAAGAGTTCGATCCTGTTTTTCTTCAGGAATATGGTGATGGAACAAAATCGGCAGCATTCGGTCTTTCCATTCTTGCCCCTTGCCTTCAAATTTTACCGACATTTTGTGGTTAGTAACTATAATCAACGAGAAGGTCCCATGATGTTTCTTCTTAAGGTTTTCGAATTTCTGGGCCGTCTGAAAATAGTCTCCGCCAACAGCTTTCTTGACGAATTCGCCTCTAGAAGAACACAAGGCTCCACTGATGGCTTCCGAGGCCGTCAACAGGGTCTGAGTCGTCAAGTCTGAAAAACCAAAAGGGCTGGAAATAGTTCTGAAATTTAGATCGAATACCCGTTTAGCCTCAATACTGCTTACTTAATTCTTGAATATTATTGATTTCATGCTATATTATCTTCATAGACAACAGGAGATTCGATATGGCACGAACCAAAGCGCAGTTGGCAGATAATTTTCGCGAGAGTGACTTTTTAACCTTGGCCTCATTGCTTGGGGTTGTTCCTTTTGAAGCCCTTTGCAATGCACTGACCAAGTGCGGACTTGCGACGCAACGTTACCGCAAACTGCCACTGGAATTGATGGCTTATTATGTTATTTGTCTTTCGCTGTATTCAAGCATTTCGTTGCAAGAGGTTTTGCGCTGCATTCTTGAGGGCTTTGACTGGCTGAAGATAAAAATGCCTTGCGGCGAGATCAAAGGGCGAGGAGGAATTTCACGTGCCAGGAACCGTTTGGGGTACAAGGCAATGCAATGTTTATTCGAGGATGTTTGTAAACCCCTGGCCCAGCCGGATACCATTGGCGCCTTTTATCGGGGATGGCGTTTGATGGCAATCGACGGCACAACCTTTGATTTACCGGATGAGCAGAGGAATCATGATTTTTTTGGCCGTCCGCCATGCTCCCGCGGGAAAACCGCATTTCCGCAATTGCGCATGACAACTTTACTTGAAATCGGTACGCGTGCGATTATTGGTGCGGCCCATGGGCCTTATTCTGAAGGGGAAAATACTCAAGGCAAACGACTTTTGCCGCTCCTGCAAAAGGATATGCTGCTACTTGCTGATCGTGGCTTTGGTTGCTATCCGTTCTTTTCCGAATGCATCAAAACTGGCGCATCGTTAGTGTTTCGAATCCGCAGCAATATGAAATTTGCAAAAGAAAAAATTCTGCCGGACGGTTCTTTTTTAAGTACGTTCTATCCTGGCGCGGAACAACGCAAGAAAACCAATGGCATTCCTGTTCGAGTAATTGAATATGCCATCAAAGGCTCCAGCGAAAAATATCGCTTGATAACCAGTATTTTAAAAGAGGAAGACGCTCCGGCTTCGGAACTTGCGGCTCTCTACCACGAGCGCTGGGAGATCGAATTGGCTTATGATGAATTGAAGAATCATCTGAAGCAACCAGGAGCCGCCTTGCGAAGCAAAACCCCGGAATTGATTATACAGGAATTGTTTGGATATCTACTTGCGCACTATACGATTCGCAGCTTAATACATCAAGCCGCACGGAAAAATAAGGTCGATCCAGACCGGCTTTCCTTTATCAATGCGGTACGAATTCTGTGCAGAAAAATCACTGTTGCTCATTTTCCCCCTCAAACCACAGGAAATTGAGTTTATTCGCGAAGCAATCATTCTGGAGATTGCGGCAACAACTGCCTGGTCTTCTCGCGGGATTACACGAGAACGGGCAGTAAAACGCAAAATCAAAGGATGGAACATCAAGCAGGAGTTTTCATCCAAGACTGCTCCGCATGAATGCTTTATTGATTAAAGTAAGCAGTATTGCGTTTAGCCTGAATGTTGCATGAAACTTTCGAATCGTCGAGAAATGTTCAGAAGATTCGGAAGTTTTTATTTTCAGAGTCGGATATTGTCGTTTTTTTGCAAATTGAGCATATTCCCCCTTTCCCCCGTTGTTGTTCGGCGAGCCGGGGACAGCTCTCCAAGGTTTTATTCCCAAGCGATGATTTTCGCAGCGATCAAGCGGAGGAGTTCCTGATTTGGACAAGCACTTGAAAGAGCAACATAAATTTTTCTGGTATTCCGCCGAATAATGGCACCGATTTTCACCAGGTATAAGCGAATGCTGCCGCAGGTAGCCTCGGCAAATTGAGTTCCTGTCAACAACAATGCCCGAAACCGTTCCATGAGAATATAAGCCAAACTTGAAAGCAGAAGCCGGAATTGATTTGCCGCAAAGTCATGGCAGCTCGTCCGATCAGCGAAAAGATCCAGCTGCTGTTCCTTGATCCTGTTTTCCATCTCACCTCGGGCGCAATAGACTTTTTCATAAAGATATTGTCCATCATCATCAAGATTGGTGACGATAAAACGATTATTCGGTCCGGGGGAGTTGAATTCCGCTTTGGCAATCACCCGGCGCGGGTATTTCCAAGTTCCTGCCGCATATTCGAACTGAGTAAACAGTTTTGCTTTTTCATGTGTTTCGTTGTAAAGTGCTTCCGCTTTCACTTGAAGATCTTTTGATAATTCCAGCAAACGTGGATTTTTCGCCAATCCGACAATATATTTGACCTCATTTTTATCACACCAGTTCAGCATTTTCTGCCGACAAAAGCCACTGTCTCCCCGGAAAATAATCTTAACCTTCGGCCATTTCTGCCGAAAGCGCTTTACCAGTAGCGAGAGAATCGCCCAAGCATGCTTGGCCGCATCAATTTTTGATGGACGCAAATAAGCCACAAGCAATTGATCCCCGCAGAAAACATACAACGGCAAAAAGCAATAGTGGTCATAATAGCCATGAAAAAAGCGATTTTCCTGCATCCCGTAAGTGAGGTCATCGGTAGCATCGAAATCAAGAATCAATTCTCGAGGCGGCGTGGAAAAACTTTCGATAAAGAATTCGACAAACAATCGGCTCAAATCTACGCAAGCACGACGATCGATTCCATTTTCGAATCGACATAAAGTGCTTGGAGTGGCGAGTTGACGATCACGACCGACAACAGTTTGAATCAGCGGATCAGTTCGCAATTCATGATGGTCATTGAGATCTTCATGGCCGGCAACCAAACCAAAAACTCGTTGACGAAGCATGCTCAGATAGGAATGCTCAACTTTTCCGGGCTGTCGAAGATCAAAAGAATCCAGCAGGTTACCGGCGCGCCGGGTCAAACCGAGTTTGCGGTCGAATTCTTTCACAAAAAGCAACCCGCCGTCACTGCTGATATCTCCACCGGCGAAATTGAATTCAATTTTTCTGCTTTTCGGACCTTGAAAGACCGGAATCGAAACATTACATTTTGTCATTGGCAGACCTCGGCGTTATATTGTGATGTAAGATATTACAATATAATACGTTAGTCGAGAATCTGCCTCTTTGTTTTTGAAAATTTACGCAATATTCAGGTTAGCCCATATTTCGCAGAATTCATTAAGAACTTATCCCTAAATAACTGCAAGTTTTTTATAAATAATCATGCATGCCGCCAGTTGAAACAATGCTTCATATGCGGCATGTGTTTTTTCAAAACGCACCAGAAGTTTTCTGAAGCGATTGAACCATGAATGGGCCACTTCCACAATCCAACGTCGAGCTTTATAACCTTGCCTGACTGCAATTTTCTCCTCTCCTCGCGGTCTGATGTGCGGAATATATCGGTACGCCTTCATAACTTCTCCAGAGCCGGTATAACCGGCATCCGCACAAAGATTCTGCTTTGTTCTTACTCGCGGCTTTCTCATTCTTGCGCTCAAAACGGCATTCACTTGCGTAACATCATTCCGATTTGCTCCGGTTACGACTATTGACAACGGGATGCCACGCTCGTCTACGAGAACGTGACGTTTGGTCCCATTTTTTTCCCCTGTCTGTGGGATTGGGACCTACTGCTTCCCGGGCCAATGGGGCTTTGTTCATTGCTCCGTCGATACTTTGCCAACGCCAGGAAATCCCTTCCAATTCATCGTATTCCGCCAAACCTTTCTTCCACAATTTTTGAAACAATCCGGCTTTCGACCAGCGCTGAAAATAACGATGTATGCTGCTTGAACTCCCGTATTCGCGGGGAAGCGCTTTCCATTGTATTCCCGTTCGCAAAACATACACGATACCCTCAAATACTCGACGCGCTTCCAACGGTTTGCGTCCCGCTCCGCGACGACGCTGATACTCCCGATTGCTATCACGCCTTGCACGAGGAATCAAAGGTTCGACCTTCGACCAAAAAGTATCAGAGACTTCCCACGAATTCATTGCCATATTCTCCTTCTAGTGTTTGATGATAATATAGCAATATTTTTCATGTTTTCAACTGTTATTTAGGGATAAATTCTAAGTGGGTTGCTGGCACATTCTTGGTTTCCTTCGTATTTGGTAATTTATCTTGCAAATACGTAGAAACCAGACCACCTGACCACGGAACCAATATTGGTTCCGTGGTGGTGTGAAAATAACGTTTTTTTCCGAGTATAGCCAAAAAATACTATTTTAGCAGACATGGTAAATCTTTAAGCTATACAAAGTTAAGACAGGAAATTACATCCAAAAACGGCCCCGAAAAATGCGTAAAAAATGCGGGACTTTTTATTTTTTTTGCATCAAAAAGCGGGTTTTTGCAGGTTTTTTCACGCATTTCAGACAAAAAGAAAACCAGCAGTAACTCATTGATTACTACTGGTTTTTGACTTCAAAAATGGTGGAGCTGGTGGGAGTCGAACCCATGACCTATACGATGCGAACGTATCGCTCTAGCCAACTGAGCTACATCCCCATGTCATGTTTTAAATATACATGTCTCTGCAGGAAATGCAAGAGTTATGAAAAACATATTTCGAGATATTTTTGCCCGGCAAAGTGAAAAATGTGAAAAATGTGCCAGAAATGTACCACTTTTTTTTCAAGTTGTTATCAATAATCAGGATAAAACAGCATGATTCAGCATTGCTCAGGATGCGTTTCAGGTAAAATCAAGGTAATTTTGTGCTAATCAATACAGATTTTACGATACTGATAAAAATCTAAAATCTCGTAGTATCCGGACTAATAAAATGGAGATTTTTTCTTCAGAACAGGATAGGGTAATTTGTCGGTACTTTATTTTTACTCAGACAATGAGGTCAATCAAGAAAAATACATAAAAGCATAAGGGAAATATATCTATGAACGCAAAAATTCCAAACGAGATCATAAAAGCGATTGATATTCTTCTTGCCCCCTATGATATCAACTTGGAGCAACTGCTTGAGTGTGCGAATGAACAACGTGACTGCGATCCGCAGCTTTACATTGAAGTAAAAGCGGCTACTGCGGTTTTTAATTGCAGTCGGTCAACGTTGTATCGGGCCGCCAGGCGTGGCGATATCGAAATCAGTAAGCTTTCCGAAGCACAATCCGGCAAAGTGCTTATTGAAAAGCGCAGCCTTGTACACTGGCTGAAAAGTAAAAAGAAATACTATGTATAACTGTATCGATATCCCTCGGCGATGCCCAATATCTCACGATAACCGTCATTATTGACGCCGATGGCGACCAGCACCGACACGTGCTGCATCTCGTCTCCTCGACCGACTCTTTAACCAAGCTAGACAGATGGCTTTTTATCTCTTTTTCGTCGATTTTAAAGGCTTTCGACAGGACTTTTTCATCCACTGGCGCTACATTACTCATGGCAGTTTTCCTTCTTTTGATTACTGTTTTCGAACTTCAATAATCAATCGGAACTCTGCCGCTTTTTCAAGTCCGCAGTTTTAAAATGTGCGCAATTTTCTGGACGTTATCGAGTACAAAAATAACCAAAATAATATCTTGTGAAAGTTTTCATAATGTAACCTCGTTAATTATAATTATTTGCTTTATCAAAAACATTGTCAACGATAATATTTTATTTTAATTATAATTAATTACGTTCAACAAAAACATAAAATTCATCATTATCATTAGTATTTAAATATTTCTCTTTCCAGCCTTCTTATGGGCGATATTCTATTTTTTTAATATATTGAAGAATGGCATAAAGGACTATACTAAGGCACGCTAAATAAATATAACACATACTGAAGATTCCTAAAACAGGATCTGACATATTATAAAAAAAGACGAGTAACTTTATTATTATGGGCACTATTACGGAAATAGGTATATACATTTTTTTTCTTATTGTAAAGATTTTTTTTTCTAAATTAGTAAATAAAAACTGACGATTATTCAAAATATTATTTTCGCCAAAACTATGAATAATATAAATAGAATATTCACAAATTATAAACGGCATAAACCACGAAAAGAACATAATATCTCTATCATGATAATATACAAAATTACTATTTGAAAAGAAACAATTTATTGCCAAATAACCAAAATAAATTTGGCTGATTTGAAGAATTAAATAACAACAATAATATACTTTTTTAAACATCTACCCCCCCCATAATTTATATTTGATATAGAAATTTATCGTGATTAATTACGGAAAATATTTATAATATCTTTTCTTAATATCAAAAATTAATTAAGTTGAACCTTAATATAAAATTCGTCGTCAGTTCTAACTAGTTGTTCATCTTTTAAACGGTCACTATGAATAATTCCAAACCAATTTCCTCCTTCACATACACAATTAATAATAACTTCATAAGTTCCATTATAATCAACTTTATCGGAAAGCCAATAACCAATACCGGTTCCCCAGGCAGCTCCCCATGCCGCACCTGTAGTGCCTCCTAGACTTGTTCCAATAGCAATTCCATGACTCACACCAGCATGTGTAGGTGCTGTTACAATGCCACCAAATAATCCACCACCAATTCCTCCTACAACTCCTCCTAAACCGCCTACAATACTCGCTCCAGCAAAACCTCCTATAGTTGAATATAAGATTTGATTATCAAAATGTATTTCCACCGGGACATTGACAGTCATGGCACCTTCACCATGAGATTCACAATCAACATCAAAATTAAATTCAAGGGTTGAATAAACATCATCGAAGAATAAGTCTCTTTCCATTAAATAAAGGGTTGCTGATAACGTATTTTTTAACCCTAAAATATCAAAATAATTTATTGGATTATTAACCACGAATCTATACAGATTAGTTCCACCTTTTTCTCCTATTGGATCTTTACTTAGCCATTTTCCATAATCAGGAGAATAATAACGATAGTTATAATAAATGAATCCTGTTTCTAAGTCGCTATATTCACTGGAAAAACGGAATGGATTTGTTGCCGCATATGTTCCAGTGGAAACCAAAAGTTTTCCGAATGGACTGTATTCATAATGAGCAACACTGGCACCAGATGCATTTGTCAATTCTGAAACATTTTTATTGGCATCCGTCAAATAGTAATAGGTATTGCTTCCAGTCGTAACGGCAAGAGGTATATCATTATTTTCAAACGGTTGCCAAATATAAGACCTCAATACAGCATTGTTATCCAACGCATTTATTTCTTCGACAAGCTTGTAACCATCATAGACAAAACGAGTATTCTGAGTCAATATATTATTATTAAATACTTTTTTCTCAACTCTTCTTCCCATATAATCATATAAAAATTCAAGTTTTGTAGTGTTCTTTACAGCCTTTATTAAGCGATTTTCAGCATTCCAAGTCAGAGCCCATCCATCGAGCGCCAATGTATTACCATCGGCATCATAGGTCGGAGTAGTTGTAATGCCTCCACTGTTGACTGAGGTGTATTGATTCAAGCTATTGGAGGTATATACATTGTCGGCACCAGAAAGGGATGCTGTTTTCCGGTTGCCGATCGGATCATAGGTATAATTGTAATTATATGATGAATTATTGTTGGAAGTCGCTGAAAGCAGCTCAGATATCGGGTCATATGTATAATTTAAGGTATCGGATGAAGTAAAAGCACTGCCGCTTCGATTTACGCTGTTTCTTCTGCCGATGGCATCATTCGTATAATTGAATGTGCTGACTGTTCCGTTGGCAACTTTTGTGAGAAGATTCCGGGTTGGCTCATATGAAAATGAGGTCGTGACATTGTTCGGACGAGAGACTGAACTAACCAAATCACTATTGGCCAAATAAGTGTAGTTGAAGTTACCGGTTGAGGCAGTCACCCGATTCAAGCGCCCATATTGATCATAAGCATAGGTATAACTGGAATCACCATCAATGTCTATGCCTAAAAATCTTCCCTTCACTCCGGATGAAGCATAATTTCGAGTGATTGCTTTATTGTATAGTCCCTGTGTGGTTTCAGAAATCAAGGAAAACTGGCTGTTATAAGTAAAAGTTCTTGTTCCCAACGCATCAGTAATTGCTATGGGCATTCCAATACGATTATAGGAATATTGAATACTTTGTGTATTGTCGGAATAATCAATGCTGGTAAGCTGCCCGAAATTATCATACGAATATGATGTGACAAGTGGAACGTTATTTATCTTTCGGGCCCAAGTCCGGGTTAAAACTTTACCGTCAGGAGAATAGGTATATGCAACTGAGTTATCGGCTGCATCAGTTTTTGACACGAGTAAACCGGATGCCGGGTCATAATTCCATTGAGTTGTATCGGCGGTGATCGAGCTCCCCGGCCATGAGGCAGCATTCCAATTAGTTCCGGTACGATATGTTTTCATTTGGACCTGTTCGCCAAATGCATTATAAGAAAATTCAACAGGATAAACACTGCTGCCCCATTGACGGATAACCTTGCCCAACGAGTTATAAGAATAATACGATACGTTATTCAGAGCGTCAGTCATAGACTTCAGCCACCCAGTGTCGGAATAATAATCGTAAGTGATAATATTGCCAATTTGGTCCGGGGCGGTCATGACTTGTCCAAGTTTCCCTGCTCCGGATGCATAGTATGTGATCGCTTTGACACCTGTTCGTGGATTATTAATGGAACTCATACGTTCCAAAGCATCGTAACTGTACGTAATGGTAATATTAGAGAAGCTTCTTTCGGAACTCAAGAGTCCATTAATGAAGGTTTTCTGTTGAGAAACCGAAGAAGATGGAGACACTGTGGATACTAATCGTTTACGAGCAGAACGAGTATTTTGTATTGTCGTAGTTGTGATATTCCCATAGATATCAATATTTTTAACTTCACTAATAATATTACTTGACAGTCCGGACAATTTTTGTTTTTGTTGTAAAATAATTGTCTCAAGACTATTATTATCAGTTCCATAGGTAGATTTCGTCTGAGAGAGATACCACGCTCCAGATTCTTTACTATAACCAGTCGCAAACTTAATAATTCTATCTTTGAAAACTATTTCCAATGATCCGTCATCATCAATATCATATCCTACAGTTTCAATATTTCCTATTTCGTCATAACTGATGGATATGGCAGGTTTGCCGGTTTCTACCTTTTTAATCAAAAATCCTTTTGTATTGTAAGCAGAAATTGATTCAATAATAGAATTTCCATATCCACTGTTTTCATTTTTAGTAATTCGATTGGCTAGATCGGTATAACTTTTTTGCCATCTGAGACTGTTTGCACTACCAATATTTTCTTTTCTCCATAATTGTCCATTACTCATAACGCCATAATCGAAAAATCTATTCATCACGGACGTTCCCGTAATTGAAGCTAAGCTTCTGTCATTATAGGATGTTATGATTTCCGTGCAATTACCTGGCTTTGTTGTGGTAATCACTTTATTGCTAAATTGTATGGCCGTAACTAATCCTTTGGAATCTGTTGATTGTATTATTCGACCGGCTTGATCATAGACAAAAGATTCCTGCAATGATAATGAACCGGCAGTGACAGTTTTGTTCAGGAGTTTGTTATTGGCGTCATATGTATAACTGGTAACCACATCGCTGCTGCCATTGTAGCCTTTTTTCGTTTCAGAAATCAAACGGTTCATACTGTCATAGGTATAAGTGTACTGGATACCGACTTCATCGGTATAGGACGCTTTGTTGCAACAATCCCAGGTCGTATTGGTTTCTTCATTTCTGGAATTATAGGTATTCAATTGCTGATGAGTAGCGTTAAAGGTGGCATTTTTCCAGGAAAGCTGTTCATAACTGGCGGTTACTGCCGGAGTCGTATCGGTTGCAGCCGCCGCGGCCCGGGTACAGACATATTCTTTTTCCATCACCGGATTGCCGAAAGCATCACCGATTTTTTCGGTCTGAGTGGTCTTGTTGGCAATTCCGGTTGGAGAGTCGGCCGTCCCATGGGTAATGGTGGTTTTCAGCGCGTATCCATTGACATTGACGGCAAAACTGGAATTGCCGGGAGAACTGCTTTGAGTAAAATTGCCATAAGCATAAACATACGAATCCATCAAACCATTGGAAAATACAACGGACTTCAGCCGTCCCAATGTCGTGGAATCGTTTTTATCGCCGTAGTAGCGCTTCTCGGTACGGGCATTGGCCAGATTACCATATTCGGCGGCAGCGCCCTGGCAGACTTCATGAATTTCAACATAGTCGCCATTGGTATCGCTGAAATAGGCAAAATATTCTTTTGCCACGGTAATATTGTTTATTTTGGTTTCCTTCATCCTCGGCCGCGGATCTCCGGCGAAAGGTACATCTCTGGAATCTACGGAACTGAAACTGATGATTTCAACTTTGGCCTCCGCTTCAGCCACTGTAATGATCTGGTTTTTGAACGGTGAAACTTTCATCGTCAATCGGCGTTGGTCATCATAGTAGTATTTTTCCCAGTAACCGTCTGAAAATTGCACCGTTTTTTTCTTGCCGTAACTACCAGGTTGATTTATATCTTCGTAATAGGTATAAGTGGTGGTATCGTTTGTTCCTCTGGTAATTTGAGTCGGCAAATCTCCGAAATCAAATTGCTTCAAGGTTTGCGATTCTTTATAAGCGACTTCACCGGTTCCACTTTTTCTTTCAATCACTAATCCCTGAGTCGCGTTTGCAGCTCGTGTCTGAGCTGATTTAGCTCGGGAAACAATCACATTGCCGCCATCTTGAGTGAGAGTCCAATCATCTACTGCATCACTATATGTATAAGTGACGGTCCGGTTGCTGCCATTGGCGACTTTTACAAATTGAATTTGCCGAATCTCAGGTGGAACGATCTGGATATGCGTTTCGCCATTTTCAGTGATTGTTTGCTCTTGAGGATGATTGGGATTGATCACCTGATAAGTCATGTAAGGTTGACCGGTCACGGAGTATTTGTTGTTGACTTTCGATCCAACCTGGGAAGGATGGTATAATCTGATCTCATAAGTCCTGATATAGCCCAGTTCTTCTGTTGTTACCACGACATCGGCCAGTCCGTCAATGCCGGAATAAACCTGCATGATGGCCCCTTCCGCATCCAGTATCGTTTCCAAGCGGACATCCTTGGAGTCAGCGGTTAGAACTCTTCCGGTGGAGGTGGTATAGGAAACCGCTTTTTGCTCTTCGACCGAATATAAAACATAATTGGCATTTTCATCGACCAGCTTATAATACGTCGGCGATATTGTCGTCGGCTCATGATCGGCATCCAGCATAACCAGTACTTTTTTCAATTTGTTACGGAAAACACCACCCGGGTAGCCGATGCTGCTATTGGCGGCAAATTCATAAATCTCAATTTCCCGATTCGGGCCTTGGAGTTTGACAATCTGTTTACCGTTTTCCTCTGAAACGCCGGCTAAGCGGGTGAATAACGGGTGATAATAGTACAGACCGAGCGGCGTAAACATCGTTTCGCTGGGCCGACGCCCATATATACTGAATACTCCAACGGGAAAATCAGGTTCATGAGCAGCTCTGCCGAACTCGAATTTATAACTGACACACTCATTGTTGGCATTTGCATCAGAGGGACACTCATTGCATGGTTTCGGAGGCACGGGATCTTCCGCCGGGCCATTATAGCTTAGCGCGCTGAACGAAAGACATCCCAACAAGACGCTGACACAGATTTGTTTCAACATCGGAATCCTCCAATCTTTTTCTATAATAAATGCGATTTTCATTTTTACAACTATTCAAACTAACTGGCTGGTAAATTATTGCAACGATTTTTGATTTTTTGAATGGCGGCGGCAGCGGGAATCCGTTTGCGTCCGTCCGAGCTTTTCAGGTATGTCTCAAGCAATCGAAGGTCGGCTGAAGTGCCGACTTCGCCTAAGACCGCCACTGCCGACATCACTAGAATCATATCATGTTCGCCCGGCATGTTGACGATTGCCCTGGCGCTTGGCAACGCTTTGGCGGTTTTTAATTTTCCAGCTACCTGGATCGCACTGATCTTAGTCGCATCACTGGTTTTCAAATCAACCAGCAAGCGGTCGACGGCTGCAACCAGGCTATCCCGATCCAATTGGGTGCGTGTATAAATCAGATACAGTGAGTTAATGGCAGTTCCGGCAATGGTCGTTTCATTTTCACGAAGCGCCTGATAAAGCGTATCGTGCATCTGCTGCCGGACCGCAATATCCGGTTCCTGCAGATACCATTGGGCGATGAATTGCAAACAATAATCCCGCCAAGTGATGTCCATTTCAGGATTGTTGACCATCGCAACAAGTTCTTTCCCCAGCGAACGTTTGGTCCGCTGTTTCATCAAAACAATAAAAACATCATTTTTCAAACAATGAAATTCTATTGTTGGCAAATGCGGTTCCGGCTGTGTGTCGGCCGGCGCCCGCAGGAATGTCAACAGCGCCTCGATCTGATCATCCGGCAATTCGGCAGACAGCACTTCGATCGCCTTCAACCTGGGCAGATACTCCCAAACATCGGTTTGGCCGATGATCAATTTAATATTATCCGGCAGTTGCGCGGCCTGGTCGGCCCCTTCCGCCATCCCCTGATGGATGCCGCCAACCAGACAACCGATGATCAATAACTGTATGAGACTTATTTTCATGTGTTCACTCTTTCCGATCTTGAAATTAAGTTTTTTCCGCCGGTCTTCCGCCCTCTCAAAAAGTTGGAGAGGGCGGAAGACCGGAGCGGTCAATAAATCGTACTCAAGTATTCCCCGCCCTGATAGAATCTAATTTCGTGACAGGCGGCATTGGTTGAGTTCGGCGGCAACAGGATATTGTAATGGGCGATGCCGTTCTCATTGAAATCGGCTGCCGTTAAGATTTTCTGCCGGGTTCCATCCTGAAACACGATATTCGGCGCAATCAACGATATTTTCAACATGATATCCGCCGGAACTTCATTCAATACGACATACCCTTCGATCAGTCGAGAGCCGTCAGGATAGGTTTCCAGCCACTTAACATAGCCTTCGTCCTGCTGAGTGGCATAGAACATTCTCCGGGTATGGGTGGAATCCAGAATCGGGCCACCTTCGTAAAGCCTGGAGGTCAGGTACGCCACGTTGTCATCCTTCGGCTTCAAGTAAATCCGGAATCCTCTGCCGTCATAACCGCCGGCATTGGTACTGAATTCCACATTGCTGTCGGCTTCAATGAAAGCGTCTTCGGACATGTCCGGATTGAACCAGGTCCTGCCGTTGTAATTGACTGACAGCGGTACGCCGTTGAATTTGCCTTCCATCACCTTGATCGAGGTATGATAGGTTTCCGGGGCGCCGGCAGCCGGCGTAATGGTGGCAACGACATCATAGGTGCCGGCGGTATCGAATTTATGGACCCGGTTTTGACCGGCAGTCAAATTATAGGTATTGCCGTCGACCACGATCTTAATTGCGCCGGTGATGCCGTTCGGTGAAGTTGCACTGAGCTTCAGTTCATCATTTTTCCGAATCGTCATATCCGGGGTGATCGCCAGATTCAGCGCGTCCCATTTGACACTGCCGTTGATGACCTTGAATCCATCCTGCATTCTGATCGTCAAAGTCAATCCGGTCACGGAAGTTGGATTTAACGGAACGTCGCCATACCAGTGGTTGTTGACCGCGCGGATAATGGCCGGCGCCGGCGTCGAATTATTGGGATTATAGTAACCGGAGATACTGATACCGTCCAGGTCGAACGCATTGCCGCCTTCCAGACACAGCGGCGAAACCAGGCTGCTGGTCGGGATCGTGACTTGCGCCATATTTTCCAGCCGGGTATCCACCCAGTCCGGCAGTCCGTTGCCGTCCGTATCGGCTCCGCCGATCGTTTTCAGTTTAAGCGCGTTGATCTGCAACGAAGTCAGCCGGTACACGTTGTCCCAGCGCAGCTTGACGGTATGGCTGCCGGTGGACAGCACCGGCAGCAGATAATAAAGGCTGCCGACCGTGTTGTACGGCGCATAGACCGTTTCCTGGCCGATATAACGGTCATCGACAAACAGGCTCACCGTGAAGTTGTCGCGTTCCCCCATGAACGAGAAGCCGTTTTGATTGTGTTGAGTGACCTGGACCTCCAGTTGATAAACGCTGTTTCCGGGAATATTGACCGTATAAGTCAGCCAACCATTACGGTCATTGGCGTGAACGGTATTGTTTGATACATCCCAGGTACCGGAAGAATTCACATAATTGCTGCCGTTGACAGTCTGCACCACAGTGGTGGTGCCATTGAAATCGGCGGTCAGCGGATCGGTGAAGTAATATTTGACCTCCTGGCCGTCGCTGACTCCATCGCCGTCGGTATCGACATTGTTGGCCAACGTACCATGTTGATATTCTTCCAGATTGGTCAGGCCGTCCCCGTCGAGATCTTCATTGGCGTCGAACAAACGCGGATTGGTACCGTTGGCGACCTCCCAGCCGTCCGGCATCCCGTCGCCGTCGGAATCGGGATTGACCGCAATCAAGCCCAATAGAAATTCCTGGATGTTGGTCAGTCCATCGTTATCTTCATCAGCGTTTGGAGCCAGATTTTTTCCGCAGATCGCCTCGTAGGCATCGCTCATCCCGTCATTGTCGGAATCAAGATATTCCTCGCAGCCGATGTCGATGCCGCTTCCCTGCGGCCGCAGCGTTCCGTACAAATCTGTGGCAGGCGCACCGGCTGTAGTTCCGGCATTGATACATGGCGAACCGGCGGCAAGGCAGCCGTTAAGCAATATGCCGGAGGAGCCGCAAATATTTCCGGTTCCCCTCGAAGTATAATCATCCACAGTGTAACTGTAATTGATATCCGGCCAGCCGCCATTGATATGCGAACCAATGACGCTGTTGGTGATTTTCAGCGAAGCATTGTTGCGGATTGCCTGATAATCCGGATACGGCTGCAACAAAGTACAATTGAGCAATTCGCACTGCGAACTGCCGTTGATATCCATGATGGTGCAGCCGCCGACTCCCCGTTCCCCAAAATTATCGGCAAACAGGGTATTGATGATTCTGGCATTGCCGGGATTGGTGTACAGGCAGGACCCGTCATTGGCATGGTTGCCGGTAAAAATACATTCCCGGATGGTAAAATTGGCGTTGTGCAGATTGATGGCGCCGCCTTTGCGGTTTTCTCCGTTTCGGATCGTCAATCCTTCCAGGCAGGAATTGTAGGTTTCCTTGTTGTTCAGGCTCAGGAATTGGCCCTGATGCTGCATATCCACGATGGTCAACAGCGGTCCGGCTTCCGATTTTATTCTGATATCGACCCCGGAAAAAGAGAGGCCGCGATTATCGACCCCGGAATAGATTCCCGGCTTCACGATAATGATGTTTTCATATCCGCCATTCAACGAAGCGGCGACAGCTCCCTTCAGTGTTTTTTTCGCCGTCGCCGGAGTCTGGCCATTACCGTTGTCGTTGGGCCGGGACGCATCGGCATAGATGATCCTGGTATAGCGGCTCGGATCATAGCCCAGGCTGATTTCCACATCGTCATCAATCCCGTCGCCGTCGCTGTCATTGGAAACCGGGTTGGTGCCGGCAAGAAATTCGGCAAGGTTATTGGCTCCGTCATGATCGGCGTCCTGCGTTGCATCGGCCGGATTGTTCGGATCAAAGCCATAGTAGATTTCATAGCCGTCCGGCATTCCGTCATGATCGCTGTCTTTATACTCGCGGCAACCGATATCGATTCCGTTGCCGGCCGGTCTGGCCACCCCTTCCAAGTCGCGGTCCGGCGCATTGACGGCAGTACCGGCATCGACGCATGGGCTTGCGGCGGTAATGAATCCTTCGCCAGTCAGCAAAGGATCGACCGTAATATTTCCCGAACCGTATGATCCCAGGGTTGTCGTGCTGCAGTTATTGTTGGCGGTCAGTGTTTTCTTGGTGTTCCATTCCAGCTTGCCCTGAAGAATGTTGTTGGTCAGCGTGGTATCGCCGTCAAATAAACAACTGCTTTCCCCCGGTGAACTGCCGCCGAGTATCGTAACGTTCATCAGCTCACAGACGGTATTGCCTTTCAAATACAAATCGGAGTAGTTGGTATTGGCCTGATTATTGATCAAAAGACAATTGATCATATCCAACCGGGTATCAGAGCTGCCGGCCGGTCCCGTATAATACCCCGCCGAACCGCAAACCCCGCCATAGGTGGCAATGTTCTTGGTAAAGATCGAATCTTCAACCGTAAGCCGGGCATTGGACAGGGCGATGGCCCCATAATAACCGCTGTTGCCGACGAAGCGGCATTTCTGGATAAGGCTGCCGGCTGGATCATTGGCAAAATAAACCGCTCCACTGTTGGCATTCATATCGAACCCGCCGGAGAATGAACTGTTGTTGCGGAACAGGGTATCTTTGATCTGGATCGGTTTGCCGCTGACATAGACGGCAGCGCTGATCGCGCCGGCGGTTCCTCCGTTATTCGAAAGATTGTTCTCAAAAACGCAATTCCAGATTTGCAGCTGCGAATTCTCAAGCTGTACCGCAGTTCCATAGGTAGCAGAATTTCCGTTCCTGATGGTGAATCCTTTCAAGCGGCTGCCAAGTGTTTCGCCTTTCGTCAGAGTCAGGAAACGTCCCGAATCTTCGAGGTCGATGGTTGTGGAATCTGCTCCGGAAACACTTTCCAGTTTTATGTCATAACCGCCGAAATCAAGATTTTTATTACCGGTGCCCGAGTAAGTTCCCGCCGCAACCTTGATGATATTGTCATAGGCGGGATTCATCGACGACGCAATTGCTCCATTTATTGTCTTCTTGGCCGTTGCGGCGGAAGTTCCGGCATTGGCATCATTGCCGGAACTTCCATTGACGTAAATGATTCTGGTATACAACAACGGATCGGTTCCCTGGGCTATTTCCGCGCCGTCACCGATTCCGTCGCCGTCGCTGTCTGCTTTATTGATATTGGTTCCGGCCAGATATTCCGCCAGATTCTTAAGGCCGTCATTGTCCTTATCGAGATTTGCATCCGCCGCGCTGTTCGGATTCAAACCGGCCAAAGCCTCAATATTGTCCGGAATGCCGTCATTGTCCGTGTCTTTGAATTCCTGGGCTCCGATATCGGCGGTTGCGCCGGCCGGACGGCTGACGCCATCGATATCTTGTGTCGTCGCATCTATATTGAGTCCCGCATTGATACAGGGAGACCCTTTTTTCAGGTACCCTACCCCCGTCAATAACGGATCGGCAATCAGATTATTGCTGCCGTAGGCACTCCAATCACTGCTTACACAATTGTTGTTGGCCGTAATCGTGATCCCGTTTTTTAAAGTGATTTCGCCCAGAATGATATTGTTGACCAAAGTTGTTTCTTTGTCGAAGTAGCAGCTTTTACCGTCTTTGGCAATACCGTTGAAAATTGTATTGTTGGTCAACTGCGCTACGGTGTTTGTCCCGGCATAGATGTCGGAATAATTGGTTCTGGCCCGGTTGTCTTTGAAAATACAATTCTCAATTACAGCCGGATAAGTGGCGGCCGCTCCCGGGCCGGTCGGAGTATAGCCAAGATATATAGCACCGCCGTTATTCGTGGATTGATTGCGGAAGAAGCGATTATTCCGTAACGTGGCCGGACTGCTGCTGAGCGTGATCGCGCCACCGAAATACCCGACATTGCCGGTAAACGTACAATTGACAATTTCACTGCCCGGTCCATTGAAGATGGCCAGGGCGCCGGCGTTGCTGGTCATGCCGCCACCCATATTCATGAAGCTTTTATTGTTGATGAAAGCTGTGTCGGTGACTTTGATCGGCAGGCCGGAGGCATAAACCGCCGCATTGGAACTGGTATAAGTTGTTCCCGGTCCGCTGGCGCTGTCCGTGCCGGAAATATTGTTTTCAAAAACACAATCACGAATATCAAGCTGTGCGTTTGTCAGATATACCGCCGTTCCGCCGGTGGTCATATTGCCGTTTTTGATGGTCAGCCGCTGCAGGCCGCTGGCCAGGGTTTCACCTTTCTGCAGGGATAAAAAGCGGGAGTTGTTCGTCAGGTCAACGATGGTTGTTGCCGCTCCGGCGCCGATCAGCTTGATATCATATCCTCCGAAATCAAGTGTATTATTTCCCGTTCCGCTATAGGTCCCCGCCGCAATCTGAATGACATTCTCATAAGCATTGCTCTGGGAGGCGGTAATTGCCGCCCCAATCGTCTTCTTGGCGGCCGCGGCGGTGTTTCCCGTGTTGGAATCGTTGCCGTTTGCGGCCACATAGGTGATTTTCGTGTACCGGGCCGGATCATAACCGGCGGCAATTTCCGCGCCGTCACTCATGCCATCACCATCGGTGTCGGCTTTGTTGATATCGGTGCCGGCCAGATATTCATTCAAATTCTTTACGCCGTCATTGTCTTTGTCCAGATTGGCATCTGCCGCACTGTTAGGATTCAAACCGGCCTGAATCTCAAAATAATCCGGAATTCCATCGTTATCGGCATCCACGAACTCCTGACAGCCGATATCGGGAAGATTCCCGGCCGGCCGCGGCACACCGTTGATATCCTGCGCCAATGAATTGGTCAATGTTCCGGCATTAATGCATGGTGAACCTTTTTGCAGGTATCCAGCTGCAGTCAATTTCGGCGCGGAAGTAATGTTTCCGGAACCGTAAGAACTCCAATTATCAGTCACACAATTATGATTGGCGGAGAATGTGATGCCGTTTTTGAGCGTATTCTTACCTTGGATGATACTGTTGGAGATGATCATATTTCCGTCAAACCCGCAGCAAACTCCTTCTTTGGCTGAACCGCCGGCAATCGTCGAATGAATAATCTGACCGGAACAGTTGCTGGCGATGTACAGATCTGAATATTTAGTCCTTGACCGGTTGTTCAACAGCAAACAATTTTTCAATGTCACAATCGATGCTGCAGTTCCGCTCGAAGTGTAACCGGTGGTTAAATAAATTGCTCCGGCATAATAGTCGGCCACATTATTTAAAAAGCGACAATTCGTGAACTCAACCTGGGCACCGCTGATACTTACCGCACCGGCTGTATAGCCGAGATTGCCGATAAAACTGCAATCAGATACCAGCGAACCCACATTACTCATCAACATTACTGCGCCGGCGTTTCCTCCCGGGCCGCCCATGCCGCTGCCGTAAGAGCTGTTATTGATGAACTCACAGCCTGTAATTGTTACGGGTTTACCGGAGGCATAAACCGCGGCGCTGTTCATACCGCCACTGCCACTGGTCAGGGTTCCGGATATATTGTTCTCAAAAATACAGTTTTGGATTTTTGCCTGGGCATTCGTGATATAAACCGCGGTGCCATAACTGGTCATATTGCCATTGCGAATCGTCAAGCCTTCTATGCCTGTTGCCAAGGATTCGCCTTTTTGAAGTGTCAGGAAACGGCCGGAATTTTCCAGATCAATTACCGTATTCTTTGCTCCGTCGATACTTTTCAGAATAATATTGAAACCGTTAAAATCAAGGTTTTTATTAGCACTTCCCGTATAGGTGCCGCCTTTTACCTGAATAATATTTTCGTATCCCAGGGTTTTCGACAATTCAACTGCAGCACTGAGAGTCTTTTTGGCCGCAGCTAAAGTAAAGCCATTATTAGAGTCGCTGCCGGTAGCGCCATTGACATATACCATTCGGGTAAATTTCAACGGATTATAGCCCTGGGCAATTTCAACACCGTCCAGAATGCCGTCGCCATCGGTATCGGCGTTGCCGGGATCGGTGCCGAGCAAAAATTCCTGCAAGTTTGAAAGGCCGTCGTTATCGGCGTCACCGGAGGCGTCGGCCGCGCTGTTCGGATTCAACCCGGCGGCGGTTTCGACGGCATCGGGGATGCCGTCGCCATCGGTATCTTTCCACTCATAACAACCGATATCAACGGTGCCGCCCTGCGGCCGGATCTGTCCGGCCAGGTCAGAAGACGCCGCATTGGCATTGCTGCCGGCATTGATGCACGGCGAGGACGCGGTCAGCCAGCCCACCGGCGTCAACTGCGGATCGGTATTCATGTTGCCTGTACCGGTGGCGGCGGCATTGGTACAGCAATATTGAAGCGTGCCCGGGGTGCCGGAAAATTTGCCGATCAGGATCGTATTGTAGATCGACATATTGTTGCTAAAGGCCAAATCGACGCTGGATGTGGAGGTGCCGTTGGTGATGTTATCGTAGATGGTGCAATTTTTGATCGTCACCGTACCATTGAACTGACCGAAGCCGCCGGCGCTGGCCGCGGTATTGTTGGTAAAAAGACTGTTTTCAATGACAGTGGTCGGTGCGGTGGAACTCGCCTGCATGACATAAAGCGCGCCGCCGGAACCGCTCGCCGTGTTGCCGGTGAATTTGCTTTGTTTGATCGTGAAGTTCGCGCCATAACTCAGGATCGCGCCGCCGTTGTAACCGGTATTGCCGACGAACTCGCAACCGGTCACGCTGACAGTACCATTGTTGGAGATCAGCGCTCCGCCGCTGGTCGGACCGCCGCCCGGATAGCCGCCGCTCGATGCTTGGCTATTATTGATAAATTTACAGCCGATGACGTCGATATCGCCACCGGAGGTTGAAACCGTGCCGCCGCTGGTATAGATGTTATCCTTGAAAATACAGTTTTTAATCGTCAGTCCGGCTGAACTCAAAGTAATCGCCGTGCCGGAACTATAAGACCCGTTTTGCACGGTAAAACCTTCCACCGAACTGCCGGTTTTGGTTTCATTGTTGTGGAGGTAGAGGAAGCGGCCGGATTGCGCCAGGTCAATGATTGTCGTTGCCGCCCCGGCGGTGCTTTTGAGCTGGATATTTTTACCACCGAATTCGATTTCACGGTTGTCCGCGCCAGTGTAAGTTCCCTGTTTGACCTGGATGATGTGATCGCCGGCGGCGGCTTTTGCTGCGTTGACCGCGGCCTTGATCGATTTTTTGGCGGCGGCCTCGCTTAAGCCGCTGCCGGTGTCGTCGGGACGCGACGCATCAACGTAGTAAGTGGCTGCCTGTGTAGAGAGACTTGCGGTTGTTGTCATCACAATCGCAACGACCAGGGTTCCCAAGCGCTTATGCATGATAAGCCATCCCTCTCTTTGCCGAAGCAGTTAATATGTTATTCTCCTGTGAAAATTTCCACGGAAATCATATCAACATATCAATCGCTGTCCAGGCAGCGTAATTTTTCAGCAAAGAATAATTGCCCTGATAATTACAGAAGCACCATGTTTTCAATATTCAAGTGATGATTGACAATTTTTTTAATTTTATGTTAATCATGCAAAAAATTTGCTCCTTAAGCGAAAAAACTTTTGCATTCGTCTCATGAGTTTGTTGCCGGGCGTCATATCGCCTGTACTGATATATTGACTATGTTACGTGAAAAGTCGCGGCTGGACAGGTATTTGGGTGTTTATAACTTTAATTGTGTGTTTTGGCTTGAATATAACTTGAAATTATTCCGAATTTACTGCATAGTAAGTATCGAAAAATGATACATACTTGAAAATTATGAAAATTAAGCTTAGACAAAAAATTGAAGAAGACGTTTTCGATTACGTCCAGCTAACCTCGGTTCTTGCCGGGTATGGTAATATCCGGGCTAAGATCGGGCGTTTGTTGGCATCCGGTGAAATCATCCGGCTCAAGAAAGGGCTCTATACGTTTCCGGAATACCTTCGCAAAGCTCCGCTGAATTCCTGTGTCGTCGCCAATATGCTTTATGGCCCCAGCTACGTCAGTTGCGACTACGCTCTTTCATATTATGGGATGATTCCGGAAAAAGTTCAACTCGTTACTTCCATGACGGCCGGGCGATCGTGTGAATTTGAAACTCCGATTGGGAGTTTTGTCTATTTTTCGCGCCAGGCACAGGATTATTCCATCGGAATTGAAAGTGGAAATTCTGGAAACTGTAATTTTCTGATCGCATCACGGGAAAAGGCGATTTATGACAAAGCTCTGACTGACAAGCGTTTTACCGGAAACGACATCATGGCGTATTGTCTAGATGATTTGCGTTTGGAGGATGAAGCGTTGCATCGACTGAATTGTGAGGTTTTCATGGCGCTGCAAGCAGTAGCACGAGGAAAACTTGCTAAGCTCGTAAATTTTTTGTTGGAGATAAATCAATGAATCAGGTAATTCAGCAAATGCTTGCGCGTTACGAATGCCGAAATGAGAATGACTATATCAATGCAATCCGGGAAATCATGCAGGAACTGGCATTACAAGGATTGTGGCGCGGGAAGTTTTTTGAACACGCCGCGTTCTACGGAGGTACGGCGCTGCGGATACTCTATGGCTTGAATCGCGGTTCGGAGGATTTGGACTTTTCATTGCTGCATTCCGATAAAAAATTTAGAATATCTGATTATTCCGGTACATTGAAGCGGGAGCTGGCCGCTTTCGGATTTACGGTAGATTTTGTGGAAAAAGCAAAAACTCTGGATCCCAACATCGACTCCGCCTTTTTGAAAGCCAATACAAAAATACAACTGATTTCAATCGGTATGCCGGCGACATTAACCGATCACATTCATTCACGAAAAGAGTTGAAAATCAAACTGGAGATTGACATTGATCCACCTCCGGGCTTCCAAACCGAAGTAAAAGTTCTGCTACGCCCGATCCCGCATATGGTGCGCGTCTATACTCTTCCTGACCTGCTGGCCGGAAAGCTTCATGCTGTACTATGCCGGAAATGGCGTAATCGCTCCAAGGGTCGCGATTGGTATGACATGGTTTGGTATGCGGGAAATCATCCGCAAATCGACCTTGCCCATTTGGAACAGCGGATGCGCCAGTCGGGCGACTATCCGGACGATCAGCCGTTGACACTGGAACGGCTGCAGGCATTCCTGGGTAACGCCATAGATGAGTCCGGTATTGAGACGCTGAAAGCCGACGTCCGCCCTTTTATCCGGGATCAACAGGAGTTGGTCTTATGGAATAAGGATTTCTTCCGGCAGGTTATCAGAGAGTTTCATCCATAGTCACAATCACGCGCACCAGTTTTCAAGCTTTAACTTGGATATTCTGGAAAAATGGGCGGTGTTATTCGTAACCAGACACGCCTTCTCAGCCATAGCGGAAGCGGCGATCAGCATATCCATATTGCCGATGGGAGTACCGGAAAGTTCCAACTGTTGACGGATCATGGCATATTGCACTGCCGCCTCCGAATGCCATGGGCGAACATCAACAAGCTGCTGAAACAGATCAACGGCCACAGTCAAGCGGGGAGAGTTTTTCTTTGCCGCGCCAAACAGCAGCTCCGCAAGAGTTATAGATGAAATGCATAACTGATTTTTGTGTGCTTTGACTTGCTCAATCAAGGCCCGGTTCGCACCCTTGATAATATAACTGCATGTGTCGGTATCGAGCATGTAAAGCTTCTTCATCAAAATATCTCCCGTCCCTGAATTGATTGCACCGCTTCGCGGTCAAGTTCAAAATCAGGACAGGTGTGATTGGCAAAAAAATCATCCCAGGAAGCCTCCTTGCAAGGAGTTAAAATAACGCTGTCTCCCTGCTTGCGGATGTTGACCATACTAGTATTGAAACGGAAATGCTTCGGAATTCGCACTGCCTGGGAACGTCCGGTTTTAAATACTTTTGCAATTTCCATAACTGCACCTCTTATTTATCTTCTGATATCTATTTGAAGTATATATCATTCATCAAAATAAGTCAAGTCACTAAAAAGAGAAATTCCATAAATAACGCCACGTGCAAGTTTTGGAAGGAGTCGATCGATCGACTTCCGACTGTGCATCAGCCGCCTGGTCGAGAGCGTACCGTCCCTGGCCGAAGGCGGCGGGCTACGGCAGTGCGGTCTTTCTCCTCCGGGAGCATAATTCAGCACAACGGCCCCTCGATGAAAATTTCCTCGGATATCTATCAATATATAAATCGCAGTCCAGGCAGCGTAATTTCTCAGCAAAGATTAAGTGCCCTGATAATTACAGAAGCATCTGATTTTCAATATTCAAACGGCGCTTTTCAGAAAACAGAATTTTCAACTTTTAAATTAATATAGAGATTTGATTTTTGACGGCTCAATGCTATTTTACAGAAAAACCCATATAAAATAGGGGAATTTCATGAATAACATCAATAAGTCGATTGATGGGTCAAAACTGGCTGAAGCATTGAATTTGCTTAATGAGAGGCTGATATTGGATGATGCTCCGCACACTGAATTGGTGGTTTGCGGAGGATCCGCACTGATTGCAACGGGGCTGGTTCCCCGGACGACTCGTGATATTGACATCATCGCGTTGATGGACGCCGATGAATTGAAAGAGTCGGAGCCATTGCCTGAATACTTGATCCGCGCGGCAGACATCGTCGGACACTCGCTGGAATTACCTGTCGATTGGCTGAACAATGGTCCGGCTTCGCAATTCCGCATGGGCTTGCCGGAAGGGTTTCAAACGCGGCTGTCGACAGTAGTGATCGGGAAACAGCTCACCATGCATTACATCAGCCGTTACGATCAAATCTTTTTCAAAACCTATGCATCAGCGGATCGCGGCGGCTATCATGTCAGCGATCTTCGGGCGTTGACGCCCTCGGAAGAAGAACTGATCGCGGCGGCAAAATGGTGCATGACGCAGGACGTCTCGCCTGAATTCCGTGAAATTCTAAAAAGCATGTTCTTTCAATTGGGGTGGAAAAATGTCAGTGGCAGAATTTAAATCCCGCTATTTTGACGCACTGCTGAATCTTGTATGGCGTCAATGGACGCGTTTGGGAATCCCCGGACACATCGATGATGGGATACAGCAGCACTATGTTATTGATCCGGAGGTTCTCCTGCTGTTTTCCGCATGGTTCTGCCGTTATGATCAACGGCTATACGATCTTGTGATTGACTGGCTGCGGCTCAACGGCAACTTTATCAACCTTCAGCGAATCAAATCGCTGGGGAAAAAAGTTTATCGTTTTGATTCCGCCTCGCTGGGCGTTATGGTCAATGCCATGAGCGACCAGGGGGAGCGTCGCTGGACAAAATTTGCCGAGGACCTTTTGCCATCCGGTAACGCTTCTCCTGTTCCGCTGTTTCGAAATTTTGACGGACAGCCTAACGATTTTCAGCGAACAGCAGATGAAAGGGCGCTGAGATACGGTCTTATCCGCAACCCTTATCTCCCCTCCGGAAAAGTCGCTTCTTTCCCTGTCGGTGAAGCAACTTTTTTACTTCAATTACGAGGAGCGTTCGGGCTTTCCGCCAGAGCCGAGACGATTCTCGCTTTACTGAACAAAGACATCTGCAAAATTCAGGACATTGCCAATATCAGCGGTTTTTCCTGGAAATCCGTTCAGGACGTGCTGGCCGAGTTGAGTTCAGCATCCATCGTGGCGACTCACGGAGAGGGAAAGCGCGGACGATATTATTTTTTGAAAAACCCCAAAAATCTCCTTAACCTGTTTGAACAGCAGAAGGCATCATTTCCGAATTGGCTGCATATTTATGATGCTCTGAGCATCGTTTTTGACACGATAGCCAATCCTCGTTTGGAGGGTTTGTCGGAACGGACGGTTTCCGGAGAAATCAGACGCATGTTTGAAGAGCAAATCGGAGAATCTCTCCTGGATGTCGGCGTTAACGAACTGAAATTTCTGAATCCCGGCAATCTTGATCATCTGGTGGACGTAATCGCTGTACTCTAAAAAATAATCGGCTCGCGCATAATCTCCCCATTCCCGAAATTTTATGGCGGCGAGCGCGTGCCGGTTTCAATATACTTCTGAAATAAATACGAAAATCGCCTCCGTAAAACTGAAATGATGTATGAAAGTATCGGAAAGCGATACTTACCGGTCAATTCTCTGCAATCAATCCCAATCAACAAACAGGAAAATATGTAAAGGATCGTTTTAGTCCATCGGCTCGACCATTTCAAATTTTTGGTAAAAAAGATACGCATTTCGATTGCAAAACAATTTTGCACATGTAGTATTGTTTCATGGATTGGTTCTTACTTTAATTAACACTGAAGGTATGAAGCAATGAAATGGGGTATGGGAGCATTGGTATTATTCAACGCGTTCATGTCTATTTCGTATGCCGGACCTCAACTCGAATTGGATTCCGCTTCCGCCGATTTCGGTACTTTCCCGGCCAATCAACAGCAGTCAACCGAATTTATTCTCACCAATATCGGCGACGAGCCGCTGGATATCAAAAGTATCCGCAGCACCTGCGGCTGCGCGGTCGGCAAGCTCGAACAGACGGAATTGCAGCCAGGAGATTCCGCGAAACTGGCCGCATCAATTGTGCCGGAATCAATTGCCGGGCCGTTCGCCAAGGCGCTGTTCATTCAGAGCAACGATCCGGCCGGGCCCAAAACGATCACTTTGCGCGGCAACTCGATTCCGTTGATCACGGTAAAACCGCAACCGATGATTTACGCCGGCACTCTGACCGCCGGTCATGGATGGCGGCAGGAATTTCTGCTGGAAACCTCGCAACCGGTCAAATTCGGAGACGTATCAATTGAAGGTCTGCCGGGGGCCGAGGTGACCATTTGCCTTCAGAAAACTCATGGTGAAGCGGAAGAAAATTCCTCCGTCGCTCCGCTTCAAAACTCTTATCTTGTCACCGTGAGCTTTACGCCCGGCGACGGGCTTGAACAGTTTCGCGGTTCCATACAACTGCCGGTCATGGAGCCGGCCGGCTGGAAACCGGCGGAATTATTCATATACGGACAAATCGCAGAAGATAACTAACTTTAACTGTAACCGAGAGGGAATACAGTGCCGAAGTGTAAGCTTATTGTCTGTAACCGCAATGGGTCATTGACCGGTATCGTAGCCGAACGCACCGGCAAATCCGGGCAATGCTTGATCAGTATTCCGGATGGCGGGACTGAACGAAGCAACGGGTTTTCTGTGGTCGTGGCGGTTGCCGCGTTTTCCAATTATGCGTGCTTCGAACTGATATTGCCCCAAACCGGTTATTCCGAATTAACCAACCTGTTGAAGTTTGAACTGCCGCGCCGGGTTCCATATCCGGCCGCGGAAATGACGGTGTTCTGCCGTAAATTTTCAGCGGCGGGCGGCAAACAACGGGTTCGGGTGTTCGCGGTAAAAACTTCCGAATGGAACGGCGTACTGGAAACGCTTCAGGGAGTTAAATTGGATGCGATCGTTCATCCTTTCATGGCGTTGCCGGCTGATCTTGATTCGCCGGTTTATCTGCCGGAGTTCGAACCCGACTATCTCTGGTGTAAAGACAGTGATTTATGGGAAATGCGCCTGAAAGACGATGATGAGGTCGAGCCGGCCGGCAACCGGCCGGCGTCGATCGCGGAGTACGCCTTGTCAGCGGAGTTTCAGCGCGACAAGAAGTATCTGTCGGCATTGCCGCCCGGATTGCAGATCCAACGCTATCGTTGCTGGAAGATCGCGGCGGCAATACTGGCGGTATTTGCAGTTTTATCGGCAGTCGTTTTGGGTTACTTGCATATCATTGACCGCCGGAATGTCGCCATGGCGGTCCAACGGGAAGTGGACGAAGCCGGTTATCGGCTCGAATACCTGACGCAAGCTCTGGAACAAAGCCGGGCGGTCAGTGAAACGGCGGCGAAAATACTCGACGGGCTGAATGACGTCGACCCGTTGCCGGTGATGGCGCAATTGACCCGCAGCCTGCCGGATACGGCCTGGATCACCAGTTTCCGGACCGGCAACGGCGATCTGGCGGTAACGCTGTCGGTATCCGGCAACACCGAACCGGTCAACACAGCGTTGAATCAACTGCCGGGCTTTGCCATGGACAGTCTGCGGCAGCAGACCAATCCGGACGGCAGCGCGACGCTTTACGTCACGCTGAAACAAGCCGGAGGCGTACAATGAACCGGTTAAAACAGTTGTGGCGGGAGCAGCGGAGAATTGTTTTGATTGCCGGGGTGATTTTGCTGTTGGCGGTGATTTCCCTGGCGGTGAACCTCAATTCTATCAAGCGCAATGTCGGCGCCGGAGGTTCAACCGCGACCGAACTGGAAACGCTGAAATTGACGCAAACAGAACTGCGGAGATTGAATAAAGAATACCAGATGATGCAACAGCCGATAGCGCGGATGCAGAATATGAAACCGTCATGCTGGCAGCCGGAGAACGGCAACCCGGCCGTCGAAATCCGCCGCCAGGTCGAAGCGGCGGCCCAGGCGGCGGGAATCATGTTGAAATCAATCGGCACGCTGCAACGGGCGAAGCTGGCCGACGGCGTCGACAGTTTCGAAATGACGGTCAACGGCGACGCGCAATTGCCGGAGATCCTGAAATTCCTGGCCGAATTGAAGGAACGCGGCGCCTATTACCGGTGGAAAAACATGACGATCAATCCCGACAACATCAATGCGCCGAATTACCTGATGCTGAACGGCACGATCAAAGTGATCGCCGTTTCGGAGGACGCGGCGAATCAACTGTGGGGAGATGGACAATGAAATTGTTTCTCTCCATTGCAATGGTGATTTTGGCCATTCTATTGCTGCTGATCGGCATCGGCCTGGTCGGATTTGAGGAGACGCCGCTGCCGGAAATTTTAACTCAGACGCCGCCGTTGCCGGAGCTGCCGGCCGTGAAGGCGGTATCCTCCCCGGCGGGGTACGACTTATTGGAAATGACCGCTCGCAGTTTATTCGATCCGTTGCGCGGCAAGGCCAAACCGGCGACAGCAGAGGCAGAAAATGCGCAGAACCAGGCGCCGAAATTCATTTTGGTCGGCATTTGCATGATGGATGACGGCGCCGGCGCGATCATTGAAAAAATGCAGCAGGCGCCGGGCAACTCCGCCGGCGAAAAACGATATTTTAAAACCGGAGATGAAGTTGCGGACGGCTTTATATTGAATGAAGTTGGAGAAAGTGGTGTGACGTTGAAACGGGATAATGAGCGGCTGGAGCTGGCGATCGGCCGCACCCGGTTCGGCGAACAGGCAAAGAAATTCCAGATTTCACTTGAACAACAGGCTCAGGCCGATAAGCAGCCGGAGACGCTTGTGGCGGCGCCGGCCGGCAGTTTGGAAGACCCCCCAAATGCTTCCGTTGTTGAGGCGCCAACGGTAAATTCCGAAGATACCTCCAAAGCGTCGGAATTACCCGGAGTTGAAGCGGTTGCGGCGGAAGCGGCAAAGCAATCACCGGAAGATAAACCGCCGCCGGAAGAACCGGTCGAGCCGGAGCCCTTGCCGGCGCCCGGACAAAAATTTAATAAAAAATGATGATATAAAATGGGGAAGAACGGAGCGGATGATGAATTGGAAGAACCTATTTCTACTGATGACCGGCACGGCCTTGTTGCTGCATGCCGGCTGTAAATCAACCGGCTCGGAAGAGGAAACGGAACCGGTACCGGAGCAAAGCGATTATTCGATCCTGGTTGATACGCCCGACCGGGTAATCGATGGAGCGTCCGACGCCGAAGAGATCGTCCGGGCCGGGCTGGATTCGACCGGAACGGATGCGGTTGAAGAGCCTGAGCTGTCAACCAAACCGGTCAACAGTTCCATTTTCGAGCCGGCGGTCGAATTGAAGCAATCCAAAGATGCGATATACAAAGCATTGTTCGCCGAGGCGAATGAGCAGGCGTTGATCAAAGTCAACATCAATTTCGACGCGGCGAATCTGGCCGATGTGATTCCGGCTTTCGCCGGCCCGCTGAACCTGAATTACATTATCGACTCGGAAGTGGCCGGCACCGTAACAATGGCGGTCAACAG
Organism: Victivallis sp. Marseille-Q1083; assembly: GCF_903645315.1. NCBI lineage: Bacteria > Pseudomonadati > Lentisphaerota > Lentisphaeria > Victivallales > Victivallaceae > Victivallis > Victivallis sp. Marseille-Q1083. Next base: position 511,783 of record NZ_CAHJXL010000002.1, on the reverse strand, counting down.
TTCGATGACCAGCCGGGAGGTCTGGACGCTGTTCGAGCAGATTTTGACCCTCGCCAACGCCTACTGCGAGCTGGACGGCAAAGTGCTGCATATTCGCCCGTTGACTAAAATCGCCAAAGAATCCGGTTTTTTGAAAGACGGTTCCAACATCGAAGTCAGGCTGGTGCCGCTGAAACATATCGCCGCCGCCTCAATGGTAACTCAGCTCGCCAAGTTTACCGGCAGTGAGAATGCGGTAACGGCGCTGGAACAGCAGAACGCGCTGCTGGTGGTGGAAACCGGGCCGAATCTGGAACGGTTGCTGGTCTTGATCGCCGAGCTGGACGCCAAGCCGAAGGCCGGCTGGTCGCAGCTTGTGCTGCCCTGCCGCAATGTTTCCAGCGACCGGATCAAAGAGGAGCTGCTGGCGGTGCTGCCGGTGTTGGGCTTCCCGGCCGCGGACGGCGACAACAAAGAGGCCGATCCCGGCGCGATTTCGATTGTCAGCATTCCCCGGATTCAGGTGATCGCCGCTTCCGCCGCAACGCCGGAAGCGCTGGAAGAGTTGCGCAAATGGGTGCTGCAATTGGACAAGGGAGACACCGGCGAGCAGGAACGGGTTTTCGTCTATGATGTGATCAATGCCGACGCCGGGGAGCTGCTGCAGGCGCTGTCGGCGATGTTCCCGGTGGAAGGGTCAGTGCTGAAGGTTTCCGGCGGTTCGGAGGGAGCGGCTAATACCAGTTCGGAATCGGCGACTGGACGCAACGCCGATAAAAAGACCGACGACAAAGGCAACCCGGTATCCGACAGCGGCAATCTCTTCGACAATACCCTGTATGTGTTCGCCGACGCCAAGAACAACCGGATGTTGATCCGAACCACGCCGCGCGTCTATTCGATGGTCAAGGCGATTCTGAACCGGATCGACACGATTCCCGACCGGATTCTGATGCAGGTGCTGGTGGTGGAAATCGAGTTGAGCGATTCCAACGAGTTCGGGATTGAGTTTTCCGGCAAAGGTTCCGGCGGCAACACCGAATCGATTTTCGGGACCAACTTTGATGCGTTGTCGCCCGGCGGCGAAAATCCGCAGACCGGGGGGCGGTTTTACATTTACAACCCGGACAACCCGGACGAAAAATTCGGCTACATCCGGGCGATTGCCGGGCGCAACAAACTGAAAGTTCTCTCCAGCCCGCAGATCATCGCCACCAGCCATTCCGAGGCGAAAATTTCGGTCGGCAAGCAGGTGCCGATCGTCACCAGCGACATCACCGACACCGCCAGCAGCGTAATTCCGGACAACACCTCGCTGCGGCGTTCTTATCAATACAAGGATACCGGCATTATCCTGACGGTCACGCCGAAAACCACCAAGGGCGGCTTGATCGCGATGGACGTCGAACAGGTGATTTCAGAGGCGGTGGACAACACCCTGAAAGGCATCGATTCGCCGATCATCAAAGAAGATGAACTCAAAACTTCATTGTCTTTCCGTTCCGGCCGGACGCTGATCATGGGCGGACTGATCAAGGAAAAGCATAATTTCACCAACAGCTCGATCCCGGTGATCGCCGATATCCCGTTTTTGCGTTCATTGGTCGGCAATACCTCACAATCGGTCGAACGTACTGAAATTCTGGTGCTGATCACCGCGACGATCATCACCGAAGACAGCGGGCTGCAGGCAATGATACGACGTTACCGCAACGCCGTCGATGAAATCAAAAAATTTGAGCATAAACAATTCAATGCCGAATCGGGAACGGAAAAAGAATGAACGGCTGGCGCAACAAGCTGATTGCACTTTTACAGCCGGCCCATCCGGATTACCGGGAGGCGTCCGGCGACAACGACTGGCGGCTTTGCGCCGCCGGCGAATTCACCGAGCTTGAACTGTTGCAGGCATACGCGCAGGCCGCCGGCTTGCCGGCGCTGGAAGAGGAGGAAATTTCCAATCCGGTTCAGCCGTTTCCGAATCTGTCGGCCGAATATTTGAATTTCCATTGCTGTCTGCCGTATCAATGGGACGACGGCGAGTTGTTGCTGCTGGTATGTGATCCGTATTGCATCGAACAACATAAAGTCTTTTTCAGGCAATTTTACGGCCTGAATGCCGAATTCACCCTGATGCGGCGCAGTTTGCTGGAGCGGTTGCTCAACGACGTTTATTTCTCCGCCCATGAGGACGTCGTCGCGGAGGATGAGGAATCGCTGCGCAACCTGGCCAGCGAAGCCAAGGTGGTGCGGCTGGTCAACGAGATGTTCACTCAGGCGGTCGAGCGCCGGGCCAGCGATATTCACGTCGAGCCGGAAGAGAGCATCCTGATCATCCGGTTCCGGATCGACGGGGTGATGCACGAATACCTGAGCTGTCCGATCACCCAGTATCCGGCGATCGCCTCGCGGATCAAGCTGGTCAGCGGCTTGAACATCGCCGAAAGCCGGCTGCCGCAGGACGGCCGCACCAAAATACAGCTCGGCCGCGCCGACATGGACGTCCGCGTCAGCACCATCCCAACCATGAACGGCGAAAGCATCGTATTGCGGCTGCTCAGCAAGGAGGCGATTTCGTTTGATCTCAATGTGGTCGGGATGAACAAGGCGATGCGGCAAAAATTTGAGAACCTGATCCGGATACCGCACGGCATCATCCTGGTGGTCGGGCCGACCGGCAGCGGCAAATCGACGACGCTCTACAGCGTCGTCACCCAGTTGAACGATTATAAGCGCAAGATCATCACCATTGAGGACCCGGTGGAATACAAGCTGGAGCGGTTGACCCAGATGCAGGTCAACGCCGACATCGGCGTGACCTTCGCCGCCGGGCTGCGTTCGATCGTCCGGCAGGACCCGGACATCATTCTGGTCGGTGAAATCCGCGACCGGGAGACCGCCGACATCGCGATCAACGCCGCGCTGACCGGCCATCTGGTGTTGAGCACCTTGCACACCAATGACGCGGCCGGGGCGATCAGCCGGCTGCTGGATATGGGAGTCGAGCATTTTCTGCTCGCTTCGGCGCTGGCCGGGGTTCTGTCGCAGCGGCTGGTGCGCAAAATCTGTCCGCATTGTCACGGCAACGGCATCGATGTGAATAAAACGGATAACCGCTGCCGCAATTGCGGCGGCACCGGCTTCCGGGGGCGGACCGGCATCTTCGAGCTGCTGCTGATCGATGACGACATCCGCCGGGCGGTCAATGAGCGGCGCTCCAGCAACGAAATCGAAAAAATCGGCATCCGCAACGGCATGGAGCCGTTGGTCGACGACGGCATGGCCAAAGTCGCCGCCGGCATCACCACCGAAGCGGAAGTAAAACTCGCGGCGACCGAGGTGTAAAGTGGCGCTGTACAAGTACAAGGCGATCGACAATACCGGCAAAAACGCTGAAGTTCTGATCGAAGGCGACGGCCCGGACGACGCGCTGAACCGGCTGCGCGGCCGCGGGTTGCTGCCGGTTGAGAGTTACGGTGAAGTCTCCAACCTCAAACAATCTTTATTCAGCCGCGACAAATTCAATGTCCATATGTTCACCAACCGGCTGGCGCCGCTGCTGCAGGCGCATATCCGGCTGGAACGGGCGTTGGCGATCATTGCCAACCACGAAACCCATGCGGCCAACAAACAGGTGATTCTGGAGCTGCGCAAAGGGCTGCATGAGGGCAAGAAGTTTTCCGAACTGATCCGCGGGCACGGCAACCGTTTTCCGCGGCTTTACGCCAATCTGATTGAAACCGGCGAACAGACCGGCTGCATGGCCGAGGTCGTCGCCGAGTTGCAGCGTTTTTTAAACGAGTCGAAAGAACAGCGCGATTTTTTAATTACCAGCGCGATTTATCCGGTGACGATCCTGCTGGTGACTTCAGGGGTGATTGTGTTGATGTTCACCGTTTTCATCCCGCGCTTTTCGCAGATTTTTCTCGATATGGGCAAAAAACTGCCGCTGCCGACCGAAATCATGCTTACCACCAGCCGGGTGATCAATTTCCTGTGGCCGGTGTGGATTTTTCTGTTGATTGGCATCATCTGGTGCTTCGTACAAATCCGGCGCGGCGGTAAAGCGAAACTCATCTGGGATCGATATATCCTGAAATTTCCGGTATTGGGAAGTCTGTTGAAGACCATTGAGATCAGCCGTTTCATCCGCACGCTTTCCATCCTGCTCGGCAACCATGTCCCGATGCTGGACACGATCCGGATCGGCTCCAAAGTGATCGGCAATACCGCGATCGCCGCCAGCTTTGACAATCTGTCCGGCGAAGTCCGGGCCGGCAACAAGTTGTCGGCGGCGCTGCGGCACAGCGCCTACATGCCGGGCGATGCGATTCAGATGTTGGAAGTCGGCGAGGAATCCGGCCGGGTCGGCGAGATGCTTTCAAAAGTCTCCGACGAACAGGAAAAACAGGTCAAGCTGGAAATCAAACGGCTGCTGGCGCTGTTCGAACCGGCGGTGATCATCATCTTGGCGCTGGTGATTCTGCTGGTGGTCGTCTCAATTTTTCTCGCGGTCATGGAAATGAATCAGATTAATTAGTTCAAAGTCGTAAGTTAAAAGTTGAAAGTTGTAAGTTAATTGGGAGGTTGTCATGAAGGCGTTTACGTTGATCGAAATGGTTATCGTGGTGGTGATTATCGCATTGCTGGCGAGCATTGCGACGCCGCTGTATTTCAGGCATGTCGCTTCGAGCAAAGCGGCGACGGCTAAAGCGCAGATCCAGATGTTCGAACAGGCGATCGCCGACTACCGGCTCGATGTCGGCAAGCTGCCGACCCAGGCTCAGGGGCTCAAAGCCCTGATTGAAAAACCGGGCGATATCAAGGAATGGAAAGGACCCTATATTAAGGGCGTTCCGTTCGACCCGTGGAATAATCCGTATGTCTACCGCAATCCTGGCCTCAAGGGTGAATTCGACATCCTCAGCTACGGCGCCGACGGCCGGGCCGGCGGCTCTGACAACGACGCCGACATCGGCAACTGGATTGATACGCCGCAACAGTAGCTGCGGGAAGTTGAAAGTAATAAAGTTAAAAGTAGGGATTGACGAATGGCCGGGTTTGAAGAGTTGCTGGTCTGGAAACGAAGCTGTCAGTTGACGGTGCTGGTTTATAAGGTTTTGAGCGGTTGTCGTGACCGCGGCTTTTACGACCAGATTACCCGGGCGGCGGTCTCCATTCCGTCCAATATAGCCGAAGGCGCCGAACGGCAGACCCGGAAAGAATTTATCCATTTTTTGTATATAGCCAAGGGATCCGCAGCAGAGTTGCGCACTCAACTCTATTTGGTTCATCAATTGAATATTGGCTCAAAACAAGAAATTATCCCGTTGATACAGGAAGTAAAAGAGATTTCTAATATGCTTCAGGGATTGATTTCAAATGTAAAAATTGCAAAGCCGGTCAAATGAGTAAAATCAACCCCTATTTCCCATTTTCAACTTTTAACTTCAAGCGTTTCTCAGAACGTTATCAATTCCCCTACTCCCGTTTTCGTTCCCGCTTTCCACTTTCGATTTTCGACTTCAAGCACTTTTCAGAATGTTATCATTTCCCCCGCTCCCGTTCCCGCTTTCAACTTTCAACTTTCAACTTTACACTTCTTGAACTGATAATCGTCGTCACCATTATCATGCTGGCGGCCGGAGTCGCCATCGCCCGGGTCGGCCGTGCGCCGACGGCCGCGACGCTGGAGCGGTCGGTACGGGAGCTGGAGCGGCTGTTTGCGCAGACGAGTTACCTGGCGTCAACCCACGGCAAACCGGTGGTGTTGGCCTATCTGCCGGAGCTCCGACAGTTTCGTATTCGGGAGGTAGCTGACGATCCGGCAACCGGCAACCGGGAATATCTGTTGAATCAAACCTATTCGTTGACGTTACCGGCCGATATGACGGTTGAGTTTTCCGGCGATCACCACCATAATGAACCGATTGAGTACCGCTGCCGGCCGGACGGCGCGACAGTCGGGCCGGCCATGACACTGCAATTGTCGCAGAGCAAAGTCAAAATGCAACCGTCGCCGCTGACCGGCCAACTGCGGCGAACTGATAATGCGCGGAGGCGGCGGTGAGGAAATTTACACTGATTGAAGTGGTAATCGCGTTGACGCTGCTGGTCGGCGGCGTGCTGGCCGCAACGCAGATGATGAGCATGGGCAGCAACCGCTGTGCCCGGTCGGAAACCGAGTGGAACGAGCAACATATGCTGTCGCAGGCCGCCGAATATTTCCTGCTGGCCGAACCGCGCGCCGATCTGCCGGAGCGTTTTTTCCCGTTTCCGGACTATACCGCCCGGGCGGATTACCGGTTGGCCGACCGCTTGCCGCCGGAAGTGAAAAACGAACGCGGCGAATGGCAGCTCGCGGTGATGACCGTGACTTTGAATTATCGCGGGCGGGAAGTAAAATCGCTGGAAATGAACCGGATCGTCCGAAAGAAAGACCTATGAAACGCCGCTTTACGCTGTTGGAACTCAGCATCGCCGTCGGGATTCTGGCGGTGGTGATGGCGGTGGCCGGCATGGCGCTTCAGGGCGCGCAGCAAACCTGGCGCAAGGTGTCGGAACAAGACGGGCGGCTCCGACAATATCAGGCGATCGACCGGATCGCGGAGACGGCTTTTCGCAACGCGATTCCATTTAACTGGCAAGACCGGAACAATAAAGAGGCGCTTTGCTTCGACGGTAAAAGCGATTCGGTGATGCTGCCGTATCTGCACCGGATCGGCAACCGGGAACTCGGGGCGATCCGTTTTCTGCGGCTTTACGTCAGAGACGGCGGCCTGTATGCCGAATACCGTCACACGCCGGTCATTCCGCTGGAATCGGACCACGACGACAATTTTGAGCTGGAGCTATTGGCCGACAACGTGAAGGCAATCAAGCTCTGCTATGCCGATTACGACAAGGAAAAACTGGTCTGGCATGACTCATGGGACAACGACCGACTGAAAAATCTGCCGGTGGCGTTACAGTTGGAGGTGGAATTTGCCGACGGCGCGAAGCAGGTCTGGCTCCGCCGAACCGCCGGCAACAGTTTTTACGAGCAACTGAGAACCAGGAAAGCTCCCCTGCCATGACCGCCGACCAGCCAACCAACCAGGCCGGCGTCGCGCTGATCGCGGTGCTCGGCGTATTGTCACTGTTGGCGTTACTGACCGCTACTGTGGCGGCGGTGTCGCAGACGCAGCGGCTGCGCACCGCTACATTGACCGGCGGCGCGGCGTCGGTTTATGCCGACGAAAGCGCCGCAAAACTGGCGATCTGGCTGCTGATGAGCGACAAAGCGCAATTCTCCGACCGGACGCTGAACGGCAAAGTTGAAACCGATCTTGCCGTGGAACGTTATCTGGCCGACGGCCGGCCGCACGAACTGGAGTTGAACGGCCGGAAATACACGGTGCGAATTTACGACATGTTCTCCGGGATTACGGTTTCCGGGGCCAATCCGGAAAATGCGTTCGGGTATCTTTCCAGACGCTATGCCGACGATCCGGCCAGGCTGGACAAACTGGAAACCTTCAAAAACCGGCTGGCCGATTATGTCGACGCCGATGACCTGATCAGGCTGAACAGCATAGAACGTACCGACTACGACTGCCGGGGGATGCGGCCGCTGCCGCGCAACGGCGCTATGCAGTACCGGGAGGAGTTGCTCTGGATACCCGGCGGGGAAGAGTTCATTTTGGGAGACGGGAAAGGCATTTTATCGATGATCAATCCGATTCCGGAGCCCGGCGGCTATCTGCCGGGCGGCAAGCCGAATCTGCTCTGCGCTCCGCCGGAGCTGATTCGCGATAAGTGCGACCTGACGCCTTCCGAGGTGGAGATCGTCAAGGAAGGAGTGCGGCAGATTAAAGACGACGGCGTAACCTTTGATGACGCTTTTATGCAGTACGCCGGCATGCGCGAGCGTCTGAAACAGGAATTTTCGTTAACGGAATCCGGCACCTACACGATCATGGTTTCACCGGCTGAAAGCGCCGGCAGGACGCTGATTATCACGCTGCCGGTTTCGGCAAATCTGCCGCCGGAGAAGATTAAATTTTTACAACATCAATGGCTATGAAAACATTGCTTTTACTTTTAGAACTTATCAACTAATAATTGGCAATTGTAATATTGCAGTGCTATAGTATCTCCCAACCTTAAACCGAAGACGAAGCATGGCATAAGAGCGACTGAAAACCTGGGAAATAAGCGATGAATTTTGGAACAAGGTTGAACCGAATATTCCAGTCCATCCTCGCGTACCGGGGAAGCAGTATCGCCGTAAGCCTGGAGGAGGCAAGAAATCCCGCTATAGCGACCGGCTTTATTTTTCGGCCATCGTTTATGTGCTCCGAACCGGGATTATTTGGAACGCTTTGCCGCGCCTTCAGTTTGACAACATTACCTCGCAAGCTGTGCATAAAAAATTCATGCAATGGTCGCGTGCGGGATTTTTTCAGAAGCTCTGGCACGCAGGTCTTATGGAATATGATGAAATGGAGGGAATTGCCTGGGAATGGCAATCCGCCGACGGTACGCAGAGCAAAGCCCCGCTTGCCTTGGACGCTGTCGGCCCCAATCCCACGGACAGGGGGAAAAAATGGAAGTAAAAGGAACTTATTGGTAGACGCGAATGGCATCCCGTTGTCGCTCGTCGCAACCGGAGCCAACCGGCACGATAGCGCAGTATTTGACGAACTTCTTTGGAATCGCGTCGTTCCTTTGGATTTCGGCCATGCTGAATCCCTTGAGCAAAATCTCTGTCTGGATGCAGGATACTTTGGCTAACCTCAATACTGCTTACTTAATTCTTGAAGATTATTGATTTCATGCTATATTATCTTCATAGACAACAGGAGATTCGATATGGCACGAACCCAAGCGCAGTTGGCAGATAATTTTCGCGAGAGTGACTTTTTAACCTTGGCCTCATTGCTTGGGGTTGTTCCTTTTGAAGCCCTTTGCAATGCACTGACCAAGTGCGGACTTGCGACGCAACGTTACCGCAAACTGCCACTGGAATTGATGGCTTATTATGTTATTTGTCTTTCGCTGTATTCAAGCATTTCGTTGCAAGAGGTTTTGCGCTGCATTCTTGAGGGCTTTGACTGGCTGAAGATAAAAATGCCTTGCGGCGAGATCAAAGGGCGAGGAGGAATTTCACGTGCCAGGAACCGTTTGGGGTACAAGGCAATGCAATGTTTATTCGAGGATGTTTGTAAACCCCTGGCCCAGCCGGATACCATTGGCGCCTTTTATCGGGGATGGCGTTTGATGGCAATCGACGGCACAACCTTTGATTTACCGGATGAGCAGAGGAATCATGATTTTTTTGGCCGTCTGCCATGCTCCCGCGGGAAAACCGCATTTCCGCAATTGCGCATGACAACTTTACTTGAAATCGGTACGCGTGCGATTATTGGTGCGGCCCATGGGCCTTATTCTGAAGGGGAAAATACTCAAGGCAAACGACTTTTGCCGCTCCTGCAAAAGGATATGCTGCTACTTGCTGATCGTGGTTTTGGTTGCTATCCGTTCTTTTCCGAATGCATCAAAACTGGCGCATCGTTAGTGTTTCGAATCCGCAGCAATATGAAATTTGCAAAAGAAAAAATTCTGCCAGACGGTTCTTTTTTAAGTACGTTCTATCCTGGCGCGGAACAACGCAAGAAAACCAATGGCATTCCTGTTCGAGTAATTGAATATGCCATCAAAGGCTCCAGCGAAAAATATCGCTTGATAACCAGTATTTTAAAAGAGGAAGACGCTCCGGCTTCGGAACTTGCGGCTCTCTACCACGAGCGCTGGGAGATCGAATTGGCTTATGATGAATTGAAGAATCATCTGAAGCAACCAGGAGCCGCCTTGCGAAGCAAAACCCCGGAATTGATTATACAGGAATTGTTTGGATATCTACTTGCGCACTATACGATTCGCAGCTTAATACATCAAGCCGCACGGAAAAATAAGGTCGATCCAGACCGGCTTTCCTTTATCAATGCGGTACGAATTCTGTGCAGAAAAATCACTGCTGCTCATTTTCCCCCTCAAACCACAGGAAATTGAGTATATTCGCGAAGCAATCATTCAGGAGATTGCGGCAACAACTGCCTGGTCTTCTCGCGGGATTACACGAGAACGGGCAGTAAAACGCAAAATCAAAGGATGGAACATCAAGCAGGAGTTTTCATCCAAGACTGCTCCGCATGAATGCTTTATTGATTAAAGTAAGCAGTATTGGAATTAGCCTGAATGTTGCATGAAACTGTCGAATCGTCGAGAAATGTTCAGAAGATTCGGAAGTTTTTATTTTCAGAGTCGAATGTTGTCGTTTTTCAGTAAATTGAACATATTCCCCCTTCCCCCCGTTGTTGTTCTACAAGCCGGGGACAGCTCTCCAAGGTTTTATTCCCAAGTGATGATTTTCGCCGCGATCAAGTGCAGGAGTTCCTGATTTGGACAAGCACTTGAAAGAGCAACATAAATTTTTCTTGTATTCCGTCGAACAATAGCGCCGATTTTCACCAGGTATAACCGAATGCTGCCGCAGGTAGCTTCGGCAAATTCAGTTCCAGTCAGCAACAATGCCCGAAACCGTTCCATGAGAATGTATGCCAGACTTGAAAGCAGAAGCCGGAACTGGTTTGTTACAAAATCATGACAACTCGTCCGATCGGCAAAAAGGGCAAGTTGTTGCTCCTTGATCCGGTTTTCCATCTCTCCGCGGGCGCAATAGACTTTTTCATAAAAATATTGTCCGTCATTGTCAAGATTGGTGACGATGAATCGATTATTGGGGCCGAGTCTGTTGAATTCCGCTTTGGCAATGACCCGGCGAGGATATTTCCAGGTTCCTGCCGCGTACCTGAATTCAGTAAACAGTTTTGCTTTTTCCTGTGTTTTCATTATAAGCTGCTTCTGCTTGGGTTTGAAGTTTCTCTGAAAGCTTCAAAAGGCGTGAATTTTTTGCCAGTCCGACAATGTATTTGACATTATTTCTATCACGCCAGTTCAACATCTCCCGGCGGCAGAATCCGCTGTCGCCCCGAAAAATAATTCTGACTTCAGGCCACTCCTGACGGAAGCGTTTTACCAATAGCGAGAGAATTGCCCGGGAATGTTTTGCTCCATCTATTTTTGACGAGCGCAAGTAAGCCGTGAGCAATTGATCCCCGCAAACATACATACGGAAGAAAACAATAGTGATCATAATAGCCATGAAAAAAGCGATTTTCCTGCATCCCGTAAGTGAGGTTGTCGGTGGCATCGAAATCAAGAATCAACTCTTGAGGTGGCGTGGAAAAGCTCTCCACGAAGAATTCGACAAACAATCGGCTCAATTCAACGCAAACCTGGCGATCAATTCCATTTTCGAATCGACACAAAGTGCTTGGAGTAGCGAGTTGACGATCGCGGCCGATAACGGTTTGAATCAGCGGATCGTTTCGCAAGTCAAGATGGTCATTGAGGTCTTCAGGGCCGGCTATCAGCGCAAAGACTCTTTGACGAAGCATGTTCTGATAGGAATGTTTGACTTTTCCGAGCTGTCGAATATCAAAAGAATCCAGCAGTTTACCGGCGCGCCGGGTCAAACTAAGTTTGCAGTCCAATTCTTTGATAAAAAGCAATCCGCTGTCACTGCTGGTATTGCCGCCGCTGAAATTGAATTCTATTTTTCTGCTGTTCGGACCTTGAAAGAACGGAATTGAGTCGTTACATTTTGTCATAGACAGACCTCGGCATTATATTGTGACGTAAAATATTACAATATAATATATTAGTCGAGAATTCGCCTCTTCGTTTTGCGAAATCCCTGCAATATTTCAGGTTAGAAGCGTTCCCCGTTATATTTGATTACACTTTGATTACACTTTCCAGGGTTCAAAGGCTCCGAAGCCCCGTCATCCGGACAGGGACGGACAGGATCAGCAAGAAACAGAACAAAAGCTCCGGCAAGGGCAGTTGATCTGTAATCGCTTCGTAATCAGGATAAAAAGAAAGCGGACTCATCACTGAATCCGCAGTAGTTCATTGGTAGCGGGGGTTGGAATCGAACCAACGGCCTTCAGGTTATGAGCCTGACGAGCTACCACTGCTCCACCCCGCAACATGCTTCTCTATACTATAGAACATAATCGCTTTTTTACAACCCCCGCAGAATACTTTTTTCCGCCGAATTTCAGCAGTTTCCTAAAATTTGCAGACCATATGATGGTGAAAATCGCATTATGCCGCTGGCAACTATCGGAAATCATCTGCCGCACTTTCGGAAACTGGCCTCGCATATTGCAAGATGCGACCAGCGAAGTCCGCCACCGGGCCACCATTCGGCCATGGACCGAATCGTTTGTTTTTCTATTTTACTTTCAGGAGCGCCTGGCGTTTCGCCCGGCGGCGGTCATACAAAAACATCTGCAATGCGTTCCAGATATTGTGCCAGAGTACATAAAAAGTCGGTCCCATCGCCACCAGCGGGTTGGCGAAAGTCAAGGCCAGAAACAACGTGAACATCGTATTCTTCTGTCCAAGCGACTGGCTGCTTTCCCGCCTGAGATATTTGCTGCCCAACCAATAGCCGCCGATGAAATTCGCCAGGCAGATCAACAGGGAAATCACCGCAATTCCCAACAGCAGCGTCCACGACAGGTGTGGATTGCCGTGGAAGAAAAATGAAGCGTCAGCGGCGATGATGAAAAGAGCGCAGGACCAGGCGCCAAACGATAAATTGCGGCATTTGGCCGGCCATTCCTTGGCTTTCCGCCAAAACAGCCGAGTGATAACCGCCAACGCAACCGGCAGCCCGATAATGAACAATAGACTGTCGCCGACCGTGCCGACGAAATGCCAGGAAAACTGACCGGTCACCAATGGCAGCAGCAGCAACAGCGCCAGCGAGACCCCCAGATTGAGCAGCACAAAAGCCGTCACCACATAACCGACCCGGCCGTGCAGAAATCCCATCACTACCGGCGCCGCATTGGCCGTCGGCGTAATGCCGACGAAAAAAGCGGCCAATGCCCAATCTTCCCGGCCCGCCCAGTGCAGCAGAAAATAAGGGACTATCCCCATCAGCAAGTTGGCGGCCAACAGTTTGAAATGGCTGCGCTTGAGTTTCAATTCCCGGAATTTCAACTGCAAACACACCATATAGAGCATCCCGACCAACAGCCAGCGGATCAACCAGTTGAGCTGATGGGCCGCCGGACAGGCAAATCCGAGCGCAAAGGCCAGGAAAATCATTCCCGGCCGGATCAAGGCTTTCCACATATGACGCCGGAGTTTTCAGAAATTATGACAGACCAGGCCGTCGCGCAGTTTCGGTTCGAACCAAGTCGATTTCGGCGGCATGATTTCGCCGGCGTCGGCAATATCCATCAACTGTCCGACCGTCGTCGGATACATCGAAAACGCCACTTGATAGCTGCCGGAATCAACCAGCCTGGTCAATTCGCCGGTTCCGCGGATGCCGCCGATGAAATCAATCGCTTTGCTGGTACGCGGATCGGCGATGCCCAGCAGCGGCGCCAAGATGTTATCCTGCAGAATGCTGACATCCAGCCGCTCGATAACACCGAGACCGGCGGTGGCGAACTTCGGCTGCAGCAGCAACCAGCGTCCGCCGAGATACATACAGAATTCACCGGATTTTTCCGGTTGGGGGTTCCCGGTCACCACGATGGAAAATTTCTCCGCCACTTTGGCCAGAAATTCCGTTTCGGACATGCCATTGAGGCTCTTGACGACACGATTGTACGGTAAAATCCGCAATTGCGAGGCCGGAAACGCCGCCGCCAGGAAATAATTGTAATCCTCTTTGCCGGTATGCTGCGGATTCCGGGGCGCGCATTCCTGCATCGTCCGGGCCGCCGCAGCGCTGCGGTGATGGCCGTCGGCAATGTAAAAAACCGGAACTTCCCCGAACAATGCCGACAACCCGGCGCTGTCGGCGGCATCGGCCCGCCACAGCGTATGTTTGATCCGGTCGGCCGCAGTAAAATCGAACAACGGCTTCTGCCGTTTGATTTTTTCGACCAATTCATCGATCGCCGCCGAATCGCGGTAGGTGAAAAAAGCCGGGCCGGTATGCGAACGCAGTGTCATCACATGGCGGGTCCGGTCATCTTCTTTGTCCTGACGGGTTTTCTCGTGCTTCTTGATGACGCCATCGCGGTATTCCGCCGCCGAGGCGGCACCGAAAACGCCGGTCTGGACATGGTCACCCATCTGCAGCCGGTAGACGTACAGATGCGCTTCGGCGTCCTGCTTGAGCGGCACCTCCTGGCAAAGCCGTCGAAACGCCGCCGCCGCCTGGGCATACACCCGGTCGTCGTACAGACTGATGCCCAAGTCCAGATCGATTTCCGGCCGGGAAACATGCAGAAACGAATAGGGATTGCCGGCCGCCAGCGCCGCCGCCTCTTCGGAATTCACCACATCATACGGCACCGCCGCCACCGCCGCCGCCCGCTCCACCGTCGGCAACACCCCGTGAAAAGGAAGAAATTCAGCCATGATTATTCACCTGTCGTAAAGTTATGCAGACTATTACAATGCCGCGCCGATGATTTCCGTCACCGTCCGGCAGCCATGCCGGTCGAGAAACGCCTCGATCGACTCGATTACTCTCAAAGGCGCCAGCGGATCGGCGAAAATCGCCGTCCCGACCGCCACCGCACTCGCCCCGGCCATCAGAAATTCCACCGCATCCTCGCCGGTAACGATGCCGCCCATACCGATGATCGGCACCTTGACCGCCTGCGCCGTCTCGTAAACCATCCGGACCGCCACCGGCTTGATCGCCGGCCCGCTCAGCCCGCCGGTCCCGTTCGCCAGCTTCGGCCGCCGCGCTTCGATGTCGATCGCCATGCCGGTCAAGGTGTTGATCAGCGAAACCATATCCGAACCGGCGTCCACCACTGCACGGGCGAAATCACCGATCCGGCTGACATTCGGACTCAATTTGGTGATCAACGGCAATCCGGTCGCGCCGCGCACCGCCCTGACCACTTCGGCGGCCAGCTTCGGATCGGTTCCGAAAGCAATGCCGCCGGCCTTGACATTCGGACAGGAGATGTTGATCTCCAGCGCCGCGACGCCGGATGAATCGGCCTCCAGCCGGGCCGCCACTTCCCGGTAGTCCTCAATCGTCTTGCCCCAGATATTGACGATCACCGTCGCGCCGGTCGTCCGCAAAAACGGCAGATATTCCTCGCCGTGCAGAAATTTATCAATGCCGGGCCCCTGCAATCCAATCGCATTGAGCATGCCGCAACTGGTCTCCGCCACCCGCGGCGTCGGATTGCCGGCGCTGACGAACGGTGCGATCCCTTTGACCACTACCGCGCCCAGCCGGGCGATGTCGTAAAATTGATGGTATTCCCGGCCATAGCCGAATGTTCCCGACGCAGTCATCACCGGATTTTTCAGCGTCAACGTCCCGAGCTTCACCTGCAAATCGGCCACTTCAACACTCCTCCAGATAAACGTCTTTGACTTTGAATACCGGTCCTTCACTGCAGGTCCTGGCATAACGCCAGCCGGCGCCATCCCTGACCTTCACCACACAGGCGAAACAGGCGCCGACCCCGCAGCACATCAGGTGGTCCAAACTGATTTCCCCTTCTTCAAATCCGGCCTCCTGCAACAGCTTCGCCAACGCCAGCAGCATCGGCATCGGACCGCAGCCGTAAAAACGCAACGACCGGCCGGCGAAACGCCGCAACACTTCCGGCAGCAGCGCCGTGACGAATCCCTGCCGACCGGCAGAACCGTCATTGGTCGCCAACTGTACTTCAAATCCGGCCGCACGGTATTCATCGATCAACAACAAATCATCCTTGGAACGCGCCCCCAGCAGAACCACTCCGGGCTCCGGCGCCGTTTTCGCCAGCATATA
Source organism: Victivallis sp. Marseille-Q1083 (assembly GCF_903645315.1). Classification (NCBI taxonomy): domain Bacteria; kingdom Pseudomonadati; phylum Lentisphaerota; class Lentisphaeria; order Victivallales; family Victivallaceae; genus Victivallis; species Victivallis sp. Marseille-Q1083. The sequence continues at coordinate 495,921 of NZ_CAHJXL010000002.1, read as the reverse complement.
CATCGCCGCCGAGCCGTAACCGCCACCGACGATAACCGGCACTTCCCCGGCCGACGGCGGCGTGAAAGCCACCCCCAGCGGCCCCAGCAAATCGCAAACCGCCCCCGGTTTCAACGTCGCTAATTTCTTCGTTCCCTCGCCGACCACTTTATAGATCACCGTCAGCCGGCCGTCGGAGCCGACGTCGCAAATGCTGAACGGCCGCCGCAGAATCCGGTCGCGCAAATCGGTGATCCGGACATGGACAAACTGGCCGGCCCGGGCGGTACGGCAGATTTCCGGCGCATAAAAACGCACTTTGAAATAATCGAACTGCAACAATTCATTGCTGACAATTTCACCTGAAGTCATAATTCACTTTCACCTAGCTGCATGCAATTGGGATGGAACTGATAATTTACAGCCACATCAACCTCGCCGCAAGCGGCAAACGCGAGAATCTCGCAAACTCCGGCCGCAAACTCGGGCAATCACCCCGGAAGAAACAACTCATTGGACCTGGCGGACGAACAGACTTTTTTCAACTTCATCGCCGCCAGGCCGAGCATAACTCGATTCAATTGCCTGGCCCGCGACGGGCAGATCGCCACACAATGCATGCAACTGATGCACTTCGCTTTGTCCGTCTGATCCGGAGCATCCGCCGGAATGGCCTCGACCGGACACTCCCGGGCGCACTTGCCGCACCGCACGCATGCGCCGCCGGCCGACGGTTTGAGCGGTACGCCGTCATACAAGCGATACGGCCGATTGCCCGGCACTTCAACCGGCAGAATCCGCGCCGCACTCTCAAGCTGCTCTTTGATCCTGTCGGCAAAACGACGCAACTCCTCCCGATCCCGCTCGTCAGGCCGCCCGGCGGCAAATTGCGGACAAATCGAATGCTCCGCCACCGCCGCAACCGCGGCAACGACCACAAAACCGACTGCAGTCAACGTATCCTGCAATTCGAGCAGGGTATCCTCATAAGCCCGGTTGCCATAGGAAACCACTGCGACCGCCGGCGTGCAGCTGCCCCGTACCTGCCGGAGGCGTTCCACCGCCACTCCCGGCACCCGACCGCCGAAGGAAGGAACGCCGACGAGGCAAAGTTCGTCGCCGCCGAAGGACAAGGCGGCATAATCCGTATCGGCGCGCATCAGGTCAATCCCGGCAGACGCGCCCCACGCCCCGGCCATGCACGCCGCAATCCGGCCGGTATGTCCGGCCGGGCTGAAAATCAATTGATGGACTCCGACAATCTCCATAACCAACGGCTCCTATTATGAAAAAGTCAAGAGACTGACTCTTTCTTTGTTTGTATTTTTCCTGTTATTTGTTGTTATTTGCGAAACTCCGCCTCAAAGGGCAGAGGACTTCCATCTGTAAATATTTTTACAGTCTTCCAATTAAAGATTATCTTCTGGTTGCGGTTCGGGCAAAAATCGGACACTATTATTGACGACAACTCTTGAATGAATTCAAGGTTTCGCATTTTGCTGTTCCACTCTGAAATAGCACTCGCAAACTGTTTTACATGATCCCCTCGGATCAAGGAGCAAACGAACGACGTGCTAAAAAGAACCGAATTTCACAGTCACAGCAAACAGAATCTCCGAAACTACTTAAATCTTATTCACTTGCGGATACCATGTAATCACGTTCCTGGAGCCACACGGCCCGAAGCGCATAGAGCAATTTCTTGCCGATGATCGAAATAGCCCGTTGTGGACTGGCCCCCTTATGAAGCAAGGCTCCATATCTGGCCCGAATCTCCAGATTGTACGACACCGACCTCCACGCCGACTGGATCAGGATGGCATGCAGTTGCTTTTTCTTGCGATTCCCGGCGGATTTGACGGCCTCGTGTTCGCCGCTGCCGACCAACCTCGGTGCGAATCCCACATACGAGCTCAGCGAATCCTTGTCTTCAAAGCGCAGCAAGTCCCACAATTCGGCCTGCAGCATCACCGCCGTATGAAACCCGACGCCAGGTATACTCTGTAGATGCTTCTGTACTTTGTCGCGCTTCAAACGCTTCAGACACCGCCGTTCATCGCGGATCACATGCAGTTTCTCTTCTCTGAGAAAACGCAGTTCCCGCAACATGCTCTGCAAGGCATAATCGTAACGCTTTGCCGCGTCCGCATACATCATTTTCAAAGAACTTCCAGACCAACTTCCAAACTTCAACCCCATAAAATTCAGGTGTCCTTTGATCCGGTTTTTGACCCTGGTTATATTGCCGGTCAGTTTCGTTTCACGTCTGACCAGGTTTCTCAATTCCAAATTATCTTCAGGCGGAATATAGATCCCTTCCAATGTCCGGTTCTCCAGTTCCCGCGCCAATTTTCGGCTGTCCACCGCATCGTTCTTGCGGTCGCGCTCCTTGCCGCTGGTCGGCACGTCCGCCGGGTTGATTACGATATTCTCAATCCCGAGCTCACACAATCGCCGGTGCGCCCAGAATCCGCTGAATCCTGCCTCGTAAACGCTCCGGTACTCGGCGCCCGGATAGTTCATCTTCAGATACTTCGCCAACATCTCAGGGCTCGGATTCATGCTGAACTTGTCCAGTTCACGGTGGCAATGCCGCAAATTCACCACCCAACTTTCCTTGTGCACATCAATTCCGACAAATATCACTTGACCTTCGAACGATACCGTGCTACATTTTCTCATGGCTGATGTCTCCTTTTGTGATGTTTTAACTGTCTGCATGACTCTGTCCGTCAGAGCCGATGTCTTATTTTACAGTATCACATCTTTGAGAATCAGCCTCTTTCATTTCATAACCGCTACCTCATTCCTTTTTACCATAGCAACTGTTTTTTTTCGAACGGAATGGAATTTTTATGCTTGCAGGTTATCAGTATTCCGAGCAATATATCGGCCCGCGGCGGCAATTACAAGCGAATTGCCCGGCAAACTCAAACGGCACACCGTCCTTTACGGCCGGGTCGGCGGCAACCGGCGGAAATCGCGCGGAGAAATGCCGTATTCCTGTTTGAACGCTTTCGACAGATGGAACGCATCGCCGAAGCCGGTCTCCTCCGCCAGCGTCGAAAGTTTGCGGTCGCTTTGGCGCAGCAGCCGGCGGACGGTCTCCAGCCGCCGCCGCAACGCATAACGCGCCGGCGTAGTACCGAACAATGCTTTGAATTCGACAAAGAACTGCGATTCCCCCATGCCGGCCGCCGCCGCCAGCTCTTTCACGCGGACGCCCCGGACCAGGGGCGCGTCGATCAGCCGCAACGCCCGCGACAACCGGCGCAGCCGCCGGTCATGTTCGGCCGGAATGGCGAATTCGGCCGCCTGCCAGAACCGGCCGAACAAATCGTAAATCGTTCCCAACGCCATCAGCCGCTCGCCGGCCGTTCCCCGGCTCTGCGCCGGAACCCGGCCGAAACGCTGCGCCAGCGCCGCTCCCTGCTCCGGCAATTCGACCGGATGCGGCGTGACCAGGTTGAACAGATGAACCTCGTGCCGCCACCAGACATCGACATGCGCCCAGACCAGCCGGATCCGGCTTTGCGTCTGAAACTCCAGCGGCGCCCGGGCCGGCAGCAGATAATAGGAACCGACCCGGAATTCCCCCGCCGTCCCGCAGCAGCGGTAACTGCCGCCGCCGTCGAGAATCAAATAGATGCGCGTGTCCGGGTTGTCGCTGCCCAGACGGTAATTCCAATTGCGAAACGTCATTTCATTGATCGAGCTGTGCGTAATCGCAATTGACAATTGATCGATGATATCAAACACGGAATTTCTCCATTTTCGGACTAATGTACATGTTTTTGCCATAAAAAACAATTTTCTCCGGGCCTCTTTCGATGTATAATATTTTCAGACCACAACACACCGGCCAGGCCGGATGGAAATTACAACAGACGAGGAAGCAAAATGACTTATCCGCATGGTGATTTGAGTTGGTGGAGCGAAGCGCGTTTCGGGATGTTCATCCACTGGGGCCTCTACGCCCTGCCGGCCCGCCACGAGTGGATCCGCAATTTCGAGCAGATCCCGACCGAAGATTATCAGAAATATTTCGACCACTTCGATCCGGACCTTTTTCAGCCGCGCGAATGGGCGCGTCAAGCCCGGGCGGCCGGCATGAAATATTTCGTCATCACCGCCAAACACCACGAAGGATTCTGCCTGTGGGATACGAAATACACCGACTACAAAGTGACCAACACGGCGGTCGGACGGGATTTGCTGCGCGAAGTCGTCGACGCCTTTCGCGCCGAAGGCCTGCAGGTCGGCTTTTATTATTCGTTGATCGACTGGCACCATCCGGATTTCACGGTCGACGATCTCCATCCGCTGCGCGACGATCCGACCCAGGATGAAAAAAACAAATCCCGCGATATGAGAAAATATGCCGAATACATGCGCAACCAGGTCACTGAGCTGTTGACCGAATACGGTAAAATCTCCGTCATCTGGTTCGACTTCTCCTATCCTCACCTGAAACGCGGCAAAGGCCGCCACGACTGGGAATCGGAAAAATTGCTCGCGCTGGTGCGCAAACTGCAGCCGCAAATCATCATCGACGACCGCTGCGACCTGCCCGGCGCCGGCGATTTCCGCTCGCCGGAACAATTCGTGCCGCAGCGCGGCGTCACCGACCAGGCGGGCAATCCGGTCCCGTGGGAAGGCTGTCAGACCTTTTCGGGCAGCTGGGGGTATTTCCGCGACGAAATGAGCTGGAAATCCCCGAGCCAACTGCTCGGCATCCTGATCCGCCATGTGTCGCGCGGCGGCAATTTGCTGATGAACGTCGGGCCGACCGGCCGCGGCGGCTTCGACAGCCGGGCGGAAGCGGCGCTCAAGGTTTATGCCGACTGGATGAAATTCAACAGCCGGGCGATCTACGGCTGTACGATGGCGCCGGCCGAGTTCCCGGAACCGGACTGCTGCCGCTACACTTACAACCCGCAAAGCCGCCGGTTGTACCTCCATATTTTCGACTGGCCCTTCCGGCTGCTGGAATTGCCGAAGCTGGCCGGCAGAATCGCATACGCTCAACTGCTGCACGACGCCAGCGAAGTCGCTTTCGCCGATGCGCCGAAGCAAAGCAACGACAACGATTATATGCACGAAAACATGCCGCCGGACAGTTGCGTTCTGACCTTGCCGGTCCGGAAGCCGGATATTGAAATCCCGGTCGTCGAAATTTTCCTGAAACAATAAAAAATACCTACTCCGTCAATTTGGAGTTTTTCGGCCCGCCCGGAACTTCGGGCGGGCCCGCAGCGGCATCGCCTACCGGCTTATCTTCAGGATGATGTTTTCATAGGGATACAGCGAGTGCGGGATGCGGATGCCGTCCGGCAGCGGTTCACAGGCCGTCTCACACCATTCCCCGGCACCGGTCAATCGTTCCAACCGCCGGACCGGCGCCTTCAAGCGCAATTCGATCTCCTTCAGACAATCGAAATTGAGGTTGCAGACCAGCAGCAATTCTCCCGCCGGCAATCCGGCGCTGAGCGCCAGAACATCCTGATCGCTCTCGACGGCGACCTCCAGCCGGCCGCCGTTCAACCGTTCCAGCGTCCGGATCAGCAAGCGCCGGCGCAACGGATGCAGCAGCATCGGCATGGTCAGCGGCTGGCTCCACACCGCCACCCGGCCGCCGCGGCTGTTGTCGAACACCGTCACGCCGCTGCCGACCGGCGTCCCCTGCTGCGCGCAATGATACGGCAGTTCCTGCAGTTGCGACAACGTCAGCGTTCTCTCCGACAGCGGCGTCAGTAACGGCGCACTGCCGTCGTTCATGAACGGCAGCCGCGCGCCGGTGGCCAGATCCAGTTCACAACCGCAACGGAAAAATCCGGCGACCACCCCGACGCCCAAATCGGTTTCAAAGCCCCGCTCGGCCAGAGCCAGCGCCGCCGAACCGTCCAGCAGCAGACGTTTCTCCAGCAGCGCCGCCACTTCCGCGTCGGAAAAAAACCGCAGCATATCGCCGCTGACCAGAAAAATGCCGTCCCCTTCCCCGAGTTCGGCATAGCGTCCGGGAATACCGTAATGATTCGTCACCAGGCACTGCCAGTCGGCGGCATAAAAACATTCCCAGGGCCGCAACGGATGCCAGAGTTTCCGGTAAGATGCCGGCGACGGCAACGGCGTCACCAGCCCGGTCGGCCGCGCCGATCGCATCGTTTCGCGCAAGACCGCATAACGGCGGCGGTTTGCCGCCAATACCGCATCGTAAGGCGCTTCGGCCGCCGCATCAGGCCAGTTCAGGTTGGTCAACCACAATTTGGCGCCGTCGAGCCCGTTCCAGGCCGCCAGCGTCAATTTGGTATCCAGACCGACGGCGGCCTTGCTGTAACGGTGATGCGGAAACGTATCGCTCTCGTCCAGCAAATCGGCCTCGGCCGGCATCATCCGATTCAGCGCCTGCGTCCGATAGTGCATCGCCGGCAGATCACGGATATCGCGTTCCAGGTAATTGGCATTGCACAGGCGGATGAACGGCCGGTGACGGCCGGCCAGCACTCCGGCGATCCGGCCGGCGCTCAACATCTCGTACCCCGGTGTGCAGTAACCGCAATTGATTTCCGGGGCAACCTCGTCGATCGCCCGTCGCACCAGCGCGGCCAGTTCCAGCAGATTGCCGATCCGCAGCGTTTCAAACCGCCGCAGGCACGGGTCCTGCGGCGAAGCCGCCCGCAGCCGGGAGCGCAATTCATCCGCACCGACCGGCCGGTCGTTTCCGGCATTGAACTGCGCCAGATGCCGCGGACAGAAGCACTCCAGACCATGCCCGTCAATCTGCCGGAAATCATCGTCGACAAGCAAGGCAAACGGCTTTTCGGCCGCCATCGTCCGGACCGTCGCGGCCAGATAGTCCCGGAAATCGGGATTGAGGATGCAATAACGGTCGCTGGGCTCTCCGTCGACCGTTTCAACCCGCGGCCAGGAAGCGACGCCGGCCGGGGCGCCCGGCCAGCCGTGGCCGATCAAGCTCTGGAACAGAATGCCGACCTTGATGCCGCTCGCCTGCAGCGCGGCGCGATATTGCCGGAAGATCCGCCGGAACAACTCCACTTTTTCCGCCGGCTGCTCCCCTTCCGGATGCAGAGTCATGCACAGCATCACTTCATCCAGACCGGCAGCGGCATACAGGCGCTTCGCCTCGGCGACCATATAGTCGATTCGGTCCGGAAAGAGCGGCACAATATTGATCAGGCGCATTTTCTTTTTCCTTAATTCATTTTATCCAGTGACGCGATACCATAAAAATATCCGGCGCGATTTGCAAGCTGCCATACCTGAAAAACCACCGGAAACTCCCGTTTTCCGGTGGCGCACTTCACCTTGCCGGTCCGGAATTCACTTGCCGTCACAATCGGTGTCCCACGGCAGCAGCACGCCGCCGGCATAGTCCTGATCGCGGAAACTGTGCACGCTGCCGTCAACGAAGGAACCGGTCGCCTTGCCGCGGTGCCAGTCGTATGCCGCCGCCCACGTCGCGGCCACGTGTTTGGTACTGGTCCCCAACTCCGCCGCCGCCAGCGAACCATTGTGGGTTTCGATCAGATAAAGCTGGGCGGACGGCATCTGCACCGACGAAAAGGTCCGCGGGTATTTTCCGCCGAAATAAGTGGTACTCCAATAGCTGTCAAAGGCCCTGTTCACGCCATAGCCGGTATAGACGACACTGGCTCTGCCATCCTTTGGAATCGCCCACGAAATCGACCGCAGCCATGCTTCCATGCCGGCATACGATATCGGACACCAGAATACTTCAGCGGTAGTGGCCGGTTCACCGTCGATGAAAATATCATCGCTGCCGTCGCCGACATAGGATTTCAAATAATAGGCGTAAAAGAAGGATTTGTTTTCCACCGGATCATATTGGCTGTTGGCCGGGAAACGGTCGTCATTGTCGCCGCCGTACATATGCGCCGCCAGCATCACCTGTTTGAGATTGCTCTTGCACAGCGTTTCGATCGCGGCGGCTTTGGCCCGGCTCAACGCCGGCAGCAACATGCTGGCCAGAATGGCGATGATCGCAATCACAACCAACAGTTCAATAAGGGTGAATTTTTCCGCTCTTTTCATCTTCATTCTCCAATTTTTTGCTGGGGAGTTCCGGCGGCCCGTCTTGTCCTGACGCCCGTCACCATTGGTTTCTCTGAGAAAAGAGTATAGCAAAAAATTGCCGCCAGGTCAATTACCCGGCAGGAAAAAACGCCGTTGCGCCACGGAAAAAAAGTTAAAAAATAACATCGTCTTCCAATCGCCCATCGCCAGGAAAAACAGTCTGGCCGGGTTGAAAACGGATGGCCGACGGCGACACCGAACCGCATCCAGGCCCGCTCCGGAAGGCTCCTTATTCCAGCAGAATCAAGACGGGATTACGCTTTCAACGGCACCTGGATAATTTTCACCTTCTCCCGCCGCAAGGCATCCGCCGCTTCCGCTTCCAGCCGATCGTCGGTCACCAGCAGGTCGACCTCCCGGACTGCCGCGAAACGGGTCAACGCCTTGCGGCCGAATTTGGCGCTTTCCGAGATGATCGCGACATGGTCGGCAATGCCGATCGACCTGGCTTCCAGCCGTGACAAATTCATGTCCGAGGTATAGAACCCATATCCCGGCAGAGCGCCGTCACAGCCGGAAACCGCCCATTCGACCTGAAACTCGCCGATCTCCCGCTCGGCAATCGGTCCGATCAAATCCAGCGAGGTCGAACGCAGTTCCCCGCCCGGCAGAATTACCTGACAGCGGGTTTGAAACAACGCCGCCGCCGCCGGCAGGAAGTTGGTGATCACCGTCATCCGCCGGGTGTTCCGCCGCGACAGCACCCTGGCGAACGCCAGCGCGGTGAAACCGGAACTGATATACAAACTGTCCACCGGCATGATCGCCTCGTACAACGCTTCGGCCAGAGCGAATTTTTCGGCGGTCAGCAGCAGTTTGCTGCGCTCCGGCTCATAACGGGCCGGATGCAGAATCGCCCCTCCCTTGACCATCAGAATCAAATTCTGCGCTTCCAGTTCCCGCAGGTCCCGCCGCAATGTCATCTCCGTGACACCCAGTTCCGGCGCCGCCTGCCGGATCCGCAAGGCGCCGTGCTGCAGTATTTCCAAAATCCGTCGATGCCGCTGATGCATAGTCACTTCCTCCCGTGTTGTTAATTAACATCATCCGGCCGATCATGGCAACCTGAAATCGCTCAAATAATGTTAAATAATAACATTCAGTTGCGCGAAAAAATCTCCCGAACCGGCTTTCCGTCTTGTCTCCGGCAATCGAATACGATATACTAAAAACAAAACAACCAATCACTGAATCATCGAAAGGAACCGCATCATGGGACAGTACAACCCTGCGCCGTATCAGCTCGATTTGACCCAATACCCGCACCTGGTCACCGAGACGATTCCAGGCCCGAAAAGCGCCGCGCTGCACCGGCGCGCCACCCGATACTATCGCGGCCTGTCCGGCCAGGTCCGGCTCTTTCCGGTCGCCTTTGAACGCGGTTCCGGCTGTTCGCTCGAAGATGCCGACGGCAATCGCTATATCGATTTCTCCAGCGGCATTTACGTGACCACCCTCGGCCATTGCCATCCGAAAATTTCCGAGGCGGTGGCCAACTACGCCCGCCAGCTGATGAACGCCCACGATTTCACCACCGAGATCAAAGTCCGGCTGCTCGAAAAGATGGCGGAATGCCTGCCCGGCGATCTGAAGAATTTTCAACTTTACGATTCCGGCACCACCGCGGTCGAAGCCGGTTTGCGAACCTGCCGGGCCGCCACCGGCAAACACGAATTCATCAGTTGTTTCATGGATTTCCACGGCAAAAGCGGCCACTCCATCGGGCTGGCGCGGATGACCAGATTCAGCGGCTCCGGCCGGCCGGAGGGATTCTATCTGGCGCCGCGACCGGATACCTACCGCCCCTGGTGGACCCGGCCGGACGGGTCGCTGGACACCGAACAATATCTCGAATTCTACGATAAGTTCATCCGCGAATCCACCACCGGCCAGGTGGCGGCCTTCGTCGTCGAGCCGATCCAGGGCTGGGGAGGCAGCATCATGCCGCCGGACGATTTCTTCCCGAAATTGCGTAAATTCCTGGACGAGCGCGGCATCCTGCTCTTTGCCGACGAAGTGCTGACCGGCATGGGCCGCACCGGCAAATACCTGTGCATGGAGCATTGGCAGGTGCTGCCGGACATCGTCACCCTCGGCAAAGGCTTCGGCAACGGTTTTCCGGTGACGGCGATGGTCGTCCGGACCCCCTATGCCGACGCAGTCGACAAAATCAGCGCTTCGACCAGTTACGGCGGCAATCCGATGGCCTGCGCAGCGGCGCTGGCCTGTTTCGAGGTCATCGAGGAGGAAGGCCTGCTGGAACATGCGCAGGAGCTGGAAAAATTGTTCCGGCGCCGAATGAGCGGCTGGACGAGCCGTTACCGGATTGTCGGCGACACCCGTGTCAAGGGCTGTCTGCTCGGCGTCGAACTGGTCAAGGACAAGCAGACCAAAGAACCGTATGAAGAAGCCGGACGGCTGGTTTACCAGAAGGCATTCCGCCGCGGGCTGGCCTGGATTCCGGCCGGACACATCCTGCGGATGAGCCCGCCGATCGTCATGCCGGAGGAAGTGGCGCTCAAAGGCATGGACCTCATCGAGGCCGCGATCGCCGAAACCGAAAAGGAGCTGCTGGGATGAAAATTTACCGCGTCGGGCTGCTCGGTTTCGGTTTCATCGGCAAAGTGCACGCCTATGGACACCGGAATATCCCGCTCTTTTACGATCAGCAGGAATTCGGCAGCGTCATCACCGGAGTCTGCACCTCCCGCCCGGCCACCGCCCGGCAGGCCGCCGCCCGGCTCGGGGGCGTCCGCCCGGTCGACGATTATCGGAGCCTGATCGACGATCCGGCAATCGACATCATCGACATCTGCACGCCGAACGACTGCCATGCCGCCGCCGTGCTGGCGGCGATGGCGGCCGGCAAACATATCTACTGCGACAAGCCGTTGTGCGCGACGCCGGCGGAAGCCCGGCGGATTGAAGCGGCACTGCCGTCCTATTGCGGCATCGCCCAGATGACGCTGCAGAACCGCTTTTTTCCGTCGACGCTGCGGGCCAAAGAGCTGATCGACGCCGGCGAAATCGGCGACATTCTGGAATTCCGCGCCAGTTACCTGCACGGCGGCAGCGCCGATCCGCACGCGCCGTTCAAATGGAAACTGGCAGCCGGCACCGCCGCCGACCTCGGCAGTCATATTCTGGATTTGATGCACCACCTGCTCGGCGACTTTACCGAATTGAGCGCCGTCACCCATATCGCCTATCCGTTCCGGCCGATGGCCGGCGACCCGTCCAGGCTGGTTCCGGTCACCGCCGAGGACAACATGCTCGTGACGCTGCAACTGCCCAACGGCGCTGGAGGAACGATTTCAGCATCGAAAATCGCCACCGGCGCCGAGGATGAAGTTTCCTTTGAAATCTACGGCAGCAAAGGAGCTTTGAAATTGCAGCCGATGAACTTCGACAAACTGTTCTTCTACTCCACCGCCGCGCCGGCGTCCCCGCTCGGCGGCAAGCGCGGCTGGACGGCGATCGATTGCGGCCAGCGCTACCCGGAACCGGCCGGATTCCCGACCCCCAAGGCGGCGATCGGCTGGCTGCGCGGCCATCTGCACTGTCTGTACACCTTTCTGGAATCGGTTCACCGCCGGCAGGCGCTCGGACCGGATTTGCGCCAGGGCCTCTATCTGCAATACCTACTCGAGAAAATCCGGGAATCGGCCGCAAGCGGAAAGCGGGTGAAACTATGAAGGAACTGCTGATCGGCTGGGGCGAAACGGACATCACGCCGGCCGACTGCCGCATTGAGTTGTCCGGCCAGTATTACCAGCGGGTGGCCTGCGGCGTCCATTCCCGGTTGAAAGCGGTGGCGGTGGCGCTGCAGCAGGGAGCGGAAAAACTGGCGCTGCTGGCGCTGGACGTGGCGGACATACCCGCCGCGCTGCAGCGGGAAATCCGGGAACTGGTCCGGACGGAATTGCCGGACCTGCCGCCGGAACGCCTTGTCGTCAACGCCACCCATACCCACAATGCCCCCTATACCAGTCCGAAAGGCATCTTTGAAGAGTGGATGGTTTTCGATCCGGATTTGACGACGCCGGCGCAATATCTGGACCTTCTGCGCCGCCAGGCGGCGGCGGCAGTCCGGCAGGCCTGGCAGACCCGGCGGCCCGGCGGCGTGGCGGCGGCCTTCGGCCGGGTCCCGATCGGTCATTGCCGCCGGGCGGTTTATGCCGACGGTTCGGCGGAAATGTACGGCGACACCGGCCGGGCCGATTTCACCGGCCTGGAATCCGGCGAGGAGTCCGGCGTCGAAATGCTGTTCACCTGCGACAACCGGAAACAATTGACCGGCATGCTGCTCAACGTCTGCTGCCCGGCCCAGGTGATGGAGGCAACCGAACTGATTTCCTCGGACTATCTCGGCGCCGTCCGGGAGCTGCTGAAAGAAGCACTGTCGCCGGAATTTCACACCCTGTGCCAGATCGGTGCGGCCGGCTGCCAGTCGCCGCGCGATCTGCTGCGCCGCAATCAATCCGAACCGGACGGCTGGCACGCCGACACGGTGCAATATCTGGCCGGCAAGCTCGCTCCGGTCGTCACCGCCGCCGCCTGGCATCTCGGCACGCTCGATTTCACGCCGGTTTTCCGGGTGCGGCAGGCACGACCGCAACTGCCGCTCCGGCCGGTTTCAGCCGCGGATTTCGCCTTGGCCCAGACCGAACTGGCCCGCCTCGCCGCCGGGGGTTCCGAGGAGGCGGCTTTTGCCGCCTTCTGCCGGGAGACCCGGGACAGAGCCGCCCTGGGCGGACCGGGACCGTATGACGACAAACTTCACGACTTTTCGCTGATCCAGAATCACAAAGCCACCGTCGCCCATTACCGGCGCCGTCAGCGCGAACCGCTCCTGCCGGCGGAATTGACCGCCTTTCGAATCGGCAGCAGCGCCTGGGTGACGGTGCCGTTCGAACTCTTTTTAACTTACGGGCAGATCATCCAGGCGCGTTCAGCTGCGGCACAGACGGCGATCGTCCAGCTCGCCGCCGGCTATTACGGTTACCTGCCCAGCCCGGAGGCGGAACGGCATGGCGGTTACGGCGGCCTGGTCATCAACGGCCCGGTCGGCTCGGACGGCGGGAAACAACTGGTCGAAGCGGCACTGGACCTCATTCAACGGCTGATGTATGAATAATCACCTTTATTTTCTCGGTCTGGATATCGGCACCACCGCGGTCAAGGCGGCGGTATTCGATCCCGCCGGCATCAGGTGCGGTTCCGCCCTGGTGGAATACCGGCTGGAAACGCCGGCGCCGGATATCGTCGAATTGAATCCGGAACTTTACTGGCAGGCAGCCCAGCAGGCGATGGCCGCGGCGGTCGGTCAATCCGGCCTCGCTCCGGCCCGGATCGCCGCGCTGGCGGTCACCGGACAGGCGGAAACGCTGATCGGCGTCGACCGGGACGGCCGGGCGGTGCGGCCGGCAATCGTCTGGCTGGACAACCGGGCCAAAGCCGAGGCGGCCGAATTGGAAAGGCAATTCGGCAGAGAGAAACTGTTCCGCTTATCCGGACAGCCGGAGATGCTGCCGGCCTGGCCGGCCGCCAAAATCCTGTGGCTGCGGCGGCATGAACCGGAGGCGTTCAGGCGCACCGCCAAATTCCTGATGGTCGAGGATTACATCGCCTGGCATCTGACCGGGCAATACGCCACCTGCCGCGGTCTGCTGCCGTCAAGCAGTTATTATAATTTGACCACCGGCCGGTACGCGCCGGAAATGCTCGACTTTCTCGGCATCACCCAACGGCAACTGCCGACCTTGTTCGATCCCGGCCAATGTTACGGACCTTGCCGCCGCTGCAATTCGGTGATCGCGGCGGGAACGCCGGTAGCCGCCGCCCCGTTCGACCATATCGCCGGCGCGCTCGGCGCCGGCTGCGTCATGCCGGGCACCATCGCCGCGTCGACCGGCAGCTCACTGGCGATTTTTGCCGAATCCGGCCAACTTTGTTATGATGAACAGCGACGGATCGGCACCTACTGTTCCTTTCGGCCCGGCGCTTATGCGCTGCTGCCCTGGGCGCCGACCGCCGGTATGCTGCTCAAATATTTCCGGGATCAATTCGCCGGGGAAGTCTCCTATGCCGAACTGGACGCGCTGGCGGCGGCGGTGCCGCCCGGCAGCGACGGACTGCTGCTGCTGCCGCATTGCGCCGGTTCGGTATCGCCGCTGACCAATCCGGGAGCGCGCGGCGTCGCTTACGGCATCACGCTGGCCCACCACCGGGGCCACTGGGCGCGGGCGGTGATGGAAGCGGTCGCCGCGCTGCTGCGCGACAACCTGGCCGCCCTGCCCGGCCGGAACACCAAAATCCGGGAAATCCGCCTGCTGGGCGGACCGGCCAGAAGCCCTCTGTGGCGGCAGATTATCGCGGACACGCTCGGGTTGCCGGTCACGCTGACTTCCGGAGACGAAACGCCGGCCCTGGGAGCAGCGATGCTGGCCGCCATCGCCGCCGGCTTTTTTCCCTCGCCGGAAGCGGCCGCCGACGCGATGGTCCGTATCGCCGAACGGGTTCAGCCGGGCGAAAATGCCCGATACTACGCGGAATATTTCCGGCAATACCAGCAACTCAATCAACTCTTAATGCCAACCTTTGGAGGCAGACTATGAAAATTCGTGCCGGTTTCGTCGGTTTCGGCGAAGTCAATACTCCCCGGGAATTCATCGACAACCGCTGCCGGGCGGTCGAAACGGAACTGCGGCGGCGCGGCGTGACGCTGGTCACCGCCGCCCCGGTGGCAGACGACCCGGCCGGCAGTCAGGCCGAACGGGCGGTAAAGGAGCTGCAATCCGGCTGTTTCGACGCATTGGTCGTCTGCATCGCCGGCTGGATTCCCAGTTGGGCGGTCATCAAAGTCATCGAAAATTTCCGTTCTCTACCCATCCTGCTCTGGGGATTGTCCGGCTGGAACGACGGCGGCCGCTTCGTCACCACCGCCGACCAGGCGGGCAGCACCGCGCTGCGGGCGGTGCTGGAAGAGCTGGGCTACCGCTTCCGTTATCTGGTGAATTTCCGGGACGCGCCGCCGCGTTGCGACGAAGCGCTGGAATTCCTGACCGCCGCTTCGGCCGCCGCCGAGCTGCGCCAGGCGGTGATCGGCATGGCCGGCTACCGGGACATGCGGCTGTACGGGACGATGTACGACGGCCTGCTGCTCAAGCGGGTGCTCGGCCTCGAAATCGAACATTTCGACCTGGCCGAAGTCCAAACGGCGATGTCTCTGGCCGACGACGACGCCATCGCCGCCGCCCGCGCCCACATCCGGCGGCACTGGCAATTCGTCCGGCCGCCGCAACCGGCGACGCTGGACCAGTCGATCCGGCTGGCGCTGGCTTTCAAGCGAAAGCTGCTGGAACGCCGTTACCGGGCCTTTTCCTTCTGCGATGTCGACGGCATCAAAAAACTCTTCCGGTTCGCTCCGGCCGGCGCCATGACGCTGCTGCACGACGAACTGGCCATTCCGACCGTGCCGGAAAATGACGCTTACGGTACCGCCACCGCGCTGCTGCTGCAGCAACTGACCGGCCAACTGCCGTTCTATCTGGAATTTTATGAATTTTCCAGCCGTTCGGCCTTGATGGGCGTACCGGATTACGTGCCATCCGCCGCCGTCGACGGCCGGGTGACCATCCTGCCGAACACCTTCGGCAGTTTCGGCGAAGGCCTGCTCAACGTTTCCAAATTGAAAACCGGAACAGTCACCCTGGCCCGCCTGTCCGTGAAAGATGGCCGTTTCCGGCTGCATGCGGCCGTTGCGGAAACGACGGCGCCGGCAAGCTGGGAAGAGGCCGGCTGGGCGCCGCCGGCGCCGCAATTGCCGTCGCTGGAGATGAATTTCGCTTTTCCGGCCGACGATTTCCTGGCCGAAGTTGCCGGCCAGCATTATATTGTCTGTTACGGCGACCGGCTGGGCGTATTGCGGCAATATTGCGCCATCGCCGGCATTGACTCAGTGGAAACGCGCTGAGCAAGCAGTTGATACACATCCAAGAAGGAAATTTGATCATGACAACGACTGCAATCCGTTCCGGGCTGGCCGGCCTGATGTGGCTGGGACTGAACGTGCTGACCGCCGCCCCGCCGGTCTATGAAGTGGCCGACTGGCCGGAATCCGGGTTCGGCAATCACCGCGCCAAACTGGAAGTCGACGACGACGCGGCCCAGGCTGCGGTGGTCGAAGCCGATATTCAATGGCGGCGGCGTGATGCCGACGCGGCGGACAAAGCGCTGCTGCTGTATGCCGAGGATGGCACGGCCGTCACCGATTTGCTGACGCTGGCCTGTTCCGATGAACGTGGCGTCATCCGCTTCCGGCCGGCGGCCGGCGCCGGGATTTATTATCTCTATTACCTGCCGTATACCCGGCTCGGGTTGTGTGCCTCCGAGGAGTATTATCCGCCGCGCGACACCGCCAGGCCGCACTGGAAGCAGATCGCCGCCGCCGCCTCAAATCCGCCGCAGGCGCGGTTGCTGGCGCTGCAGGCCCGCCATGAATTCAACAATTTTTATCCGATGGAAGTCGCCGCCACCCGGGCGGAAACCGCCGCGCTGGCAAAGCAATGCGCCGGCCGCAAGCTGGTCATCTTTCCGGAAGACCGCGACCACGCGATCCGGATGTTCGACCGGCTGCCGCTGCGCTGGATCGAAAGCGGGCCGTCCAACCGGTTCGAAGGGGTGGCGTGCCCCGGCGAATATTACGTCTTCCAGTTGGGCATCTGGGCGCCGGATACCGCGCTCGATCAACTGACCGCCGACTGGAGCGGTCCGGCCGCCGCCACCGCCACCTGCTTCAACCTGTCCGGCAGTGACTGGCTCGGCCGCCCCTTCAGCCGCCGGCTCCAACTCGACGCCGGCAAGGTCCAGCCGCTGTGGATGGGGGTCCGGGTGCCGCTCGACGCCGCCGGAAGTTACACCGGCACGGTCACCGTTTCCGCCGCCGGAGTCCCGCCGCAAACCGTCGACGTCGCACTGCGAATCGCCGGCGACCCGCTGCCGGACGGCGGCATTGCCGAGCTCCGGCGGCTGGCCCGGCTGCAATGGCTGAATTCCCGCCGCGGGCTGGAAGCGGTACTGCCGCCGCCCTATCAGCCGGTTCGGCGGTCGGACGGCCGGGTGAGCCTGCTGAACCGCTCGCTGCATTTCGCCGCGTCGGGCTTGCCGGATTCACTGCAAAGCAACGGCATCGAACTGTTGGCCGCTCCGATGCGGCTGGTCGCCGGAATCGCCGGGCGGGAGGTCGAATTGACCGGCGAAGCCCCGGCCGAACTCCTGGCCTCCGACGACACCCGACTGGAACTTGGCAATTCGGGAAAACTCGGCGACGCCATCTCCGTCGCGCTGCGTTCCCGGAGCGAAGCCGACGGCTGTATTCAGTTCTTCCTCGACTTGACCGCCGACCGGGAAACCCGGCTCGACAACCTGACGTTGCAATTGCCGCTGCGCCGCGCCATCGCCCGATACTGGATGGGCATGGAAAAGCGCGGCGGCAAACGGCAGGGCGCATTGGACTGGCAGTGGAACGGCCAATACCTCAACAACCTGATCTGGGTCGGCGACGTCCAAGCCGGCGTCCAATTGAAACTGCAGTCGGCCGAAGACACCTGGGCGCTATGGGCGCTGCCGCTGGACCCGGCCATGCTGTGGGCCGGCGGCGGCTGCCGCAGCGAGGAGAACGGCGACACTTTGACTTTGCTGGCCGATACCGGCAGCTTCACGCTGCAGCCCGGAAAAAGCCGTTCGCTGCGTTTCCGGCTGCTGCTGACGCCGTTCAAGCCGATCGATCCGCGCCACTGGCAGGTGCGGATTTCGAATGACTCCAATGCGGTCGGCCCCCGGATTTACCATATCCATCACGGCACCCGGCAGATGCCGTATATCAACTACCCGTTCACTCACCTGGAAGAGTTGAAAACCTTTCTGGCCGAACTGGCCCGACCGTTGGAACTCGACACGCCGGAAGGGCGGCAATCCCGGCCCGGCCTGGAAGTCCAGCTCTATTACACCGTCCGCGAGTTGTCCAACCACTGCAGCGAGCTGTGGGCGTTCCGCAGTTTCGGCGATGAAATTTTCACGACCCGTGAAGGGCTGACTTATACCGACATGGGCGCTTTCAGTTTCGCGCCCGGCGGCGGTTATCCGTGGCTGCAAGAACATCTGGTCGACCATTACGTGCCGGCCTGGCGCACCGACTGGCTGGACGCCGCCGGCCTGCCGGGCGATTTCTGCGCGGCGATCACCACCCGGAGCGATTCGCGCCTGATCAATTACTATGTCGAATCGCTGCACTATCTGTTCCGGGAAACCGGCGCGCAAGGTTTGTATCTCGACGGCATCGGTTTCGGCCGGGAAGTGACCAAACGGGTGGCCCGCACGCTGGCAAAGCTGCGGCCGGACTATCGGATCAACATGCATTGCAGCGACCTGTACCCGTCGAGTAAAATCAGCGTCATGAACCATGCGATGGAGCATCTGCCTTATCTGACCGACTTATGGCTGGGAGAGTTTTACGATTACGATATGCCAGCGGATTATTATCTGGTGGAGATTTCCGGCATTCCATTCGGCCTGACCAATGAAATGCTCAATTACGAGACCGGCGGCAACCCCTATCGCGGCATGGTTTTCGGCATGAGCAGCCGCTACCTCCCCGATGCGGAGTCGATGTGGAAGCTCTGGGACCGGTTCGGCATTGAAAAGGCGGCCATGCTCGGCTACTGGGACAACGCCTGTCCGGTTGCCGCCGCGGCGCCGGGCGTCAAGGTGACCTGTTATCAGAAAGCCGACGAGGCCTTGATCGCCATCGCCCGCTGGCCGGACGAACATTTTCCGGCCGATGAAGTGCTGCCGGTCGAATTGTCCATCCGGCCGGATATCTTTGCCGGTTTCCAGCCGGAAAAGTACGAACTATGGGCGCCGCCGATCAAATCATTCCAGCCGGAGGCACATTTCAGTTTGACGGACGCCATTCCGGTCGCGCCGGACAAAGGGGCGCTGCTCTGGCTGCGGCGCAAAGACCGCTGACCAATCTTTTTCCATTTTCAAATGCAAACAAGTCATTCCACGTCAATGGCCCGCACCGCACCCGGGACGACCCGGGCGCGGTCCTGCCGGCGGGATTATGCACTCAAGGAAGTGCCGCTTTCCGGCTCGGAAAGCAGACAGAAATCGAGCGGTAACAGACGCAGCTTGCGCCGCTGACTCCGACCGGTCTCCAACCACGAACCGCCGTCACAGCCGCCATTTTTCAACAAGGCGCGGTTCGAGTCATGTTCGTGACGGACCGGACCGGTCCAGGCTGTCCAGCGCCACGTCAACCGGCGAGGAAGGTGCGGCGGCCACCGCCGCCTTCAGACCGGAAACCAACAGACCGCCGGCAATCATCGCCAGCATCAGCAAGGAAAAGCGCAACCGGAAACTCAGCGAAAGCCGATTGCGTCACCACTCATCTTCCTCGACATAAGCCGAATCGGACGTATTGCCGCGCTCCAGCAGCTTGCACAACAACGCCTTGACTTTCGCATCCGATTCGACGGGCAAACGCGAGGCAAAAATTTTCGGCCAATTCTTCACTTTGCAAACCCACATGTGCGTGTAAAATTCCCTTCTCAACTCCTCGCTGCCGTGGTCGACCACCGGCAAAATCTCCTGCCGGATGAAACTTTCGTCATAACGGCCGGCCGAAATCAATCCCAGCGTCGCCGCCACGTAAATCGCCACGTGTTCGCCGGCCAGTCCCTTGCGCAAGCTCGCCTTGAAAAAATCGGCCGCATCCAACGCGTTGCGGTACGGGATCAACCGTTTGTCCGCCCCGAACACCAGATAGATGCAGCGCTTGTTCAACAAATCGATATCATCCTCTTCGACGCCGCCTTCCGCCATCAAGCCCCGCCAGGAAGGAATCTCCCTGCACAAATCGGCGACAAAATGAACTCCGCGCGCCCGGGAACGCAAATCGGAACTCTTCAAAGTATCGATGGTGCTGTCGATGATGCGCTGCTGCACGAAAAATGGCAGCGCTTCGTAACGGTCCCGCGGCGTTCGGTCCGCGTCGGCGCGTTCGATAATCTGCCAATAGGCGAAATCCATGCAAATTTCGGAACTGTTATAGCAATAGATGCCGCCGACCAGCAGGACAAAGGCGGCAATCGTCAGAAACATTGGAACCGGCTTCAAAATTTTCGCAAAAAACTCGGCAAAAATACTCGAAATTCTCACTGTCCCGTCTCCCGTCCGTCCGGGCGCCGCCGTTCATAGCGGCGAAACCCATTACCATTTTTCCCTCAAAACTCCTCTCTCGTTAGATAGGACGGAAGTAAGACGATTTTTTGTAATATCAAATGGCACTTTTTACCAAAAAAAATTCCCGAGCGGCAGCTCCCGAATCTCCGGGCTCCGACAACAGAGCCCGGAGATTCGGAACCGTTTCCTCAATGATGGTGTTCTTCAAAGTAGGAACTGCCGCCCCATTCGCTGATGAAGTGTCGGTTTTCGACAATGCTGCCGTCGCCGACCGTTTCTATGAACCGGTGCAGCGCGGCGTGACCGTCGAGGAAGAGATAATTCGAACCGTTGCCGTGGCGTTTCTCCGCAATCGTCGGGCGCCAGGCGTCCACCGGCGCCATCGCATGATAGCACTGGTGATGAACCGCATCGCCCACCGTATCGCCGCCCCGTTCAGCCAGCATCACATAATAACTCGGCCGGTTGACGGTGTCACGGTTGCGGCCGAAGGTCAGCATCGCATTGATGACATAGCTCTGGACGCCGTTGTCGCCATCGAACCCGCCGTCGGTCGGGCAGTGCAGATAATCGGTCTTGTAGCCATAGTCCTCCAGCGGCTCGAACCACTCCACTTCCGGCTCGATCTCCTCCGGATGGGCGAAATCGCCGAGGTGTACCACCGGAAAGCTGCCATTGTAATCATCCGCATAGAGCGACATCGCCAGGTAGCTTTGTTTCAAATTGTTGAGACAGAAAATCGCCTGCGCTTTGCCTTTCGCCCTGCCCAGGGCCGGCAGCAACATGCTGGCCAGAATGGCGATGATCGCGATCACAACCAAGAGTTCAATCAAAGTAAAATGAAATGTTTTATTCATAATGTGACATCCACGGTTTGGCAGTCACCGACTGCCGGTGAAAAAATCAGACGGAAAACATTGTGTTGGAATTGTTCGAATCGACCCGGCGGACCATACCGAGCCCGGCCGCGATTCCCGTCGCCGACCGGCTCCAAAGAGACCGTCGGCAAATCAGACGAATGCCCAAAAGAGAAAAAAGGTCGATTCAAAGACAGGAGGCAGGTAGAGGCGGCGGCGCTCTGGCGCAGGTGTTTTTGTCCAGTTCCGCCGGAATGGACGGCAACAGCCGGCCGGCGGCATTCCAGGACGCCGGTTCCGGCAGCGACAGCGCGACGGCGGCGCAATCCGCCGCCTGAAACAAACCGGCGCAGATCGGACAAAGATCGTCTCCGGCGGTAAATCTGAACTGTCCGGCGCCGGCGCCGGCGGTCCACTCCGGCGACTTCTCCGCCACCCCGGCCAACAGCTCCGGCTCGGAAGACGGCCGATGGCAATGGAACAACGGATGCAGCAGCGCATTGAAGGAAAACAACAGCATCGCCGCCAGCAGCAACAGGGAACTGCGGCTCTTCTCCGTGCTTCGCCAATGGTTCAAATACATCTTACCCTCAATTGAATACAACAGTTCTGTTGCAGATAGACATTTCTACTATATCAAATGATCCCCGACTTGTCAAATGAATTCCATTTTCATTTTTCCCAATATCGTCTTATTGAAAGAAAAAACGTTTTATCTCATCCCGGATTTGACACGCGGCCTCCTTCCGGATATAATAAATACCAATTTGATCGATACCAACCCAAAAGGAAAACCATCATGAAAAAATTCGCCATTCTGCTGGGTGCGCTGTTGTTGCCGCTCATGCTGTTCGGACAACCGGAAATCATCTGCGAGGGAATCTATCCGCAGCATCTCCAGGACCTCTGCCGCGGCGAGGACGGTTCGCTGTACTGGTGTTTCACCAACCGGCTGATCAAAACCGATGCCCAGGGTAATTTTCTGCGCGGCATCGCCGTCGACGGCCACCACGGCGGCCTGACGGTCCGGGACGGCCTGCTCTATGTCTCGACCTGCTATATCAACGACTGGTCGCGGGGAGCGGATTATTCGGAAATTTTCGTCTACAACCCGGAAGACCTTTCGTTCGTCAAAAAAATCCCTTTCCCGGACGCCACCGGCATCGACGGCATTGAGGCGACGCCGGACGGGTTCGCCGTCGCGCCTTTCGAACTGCTCAACGATCCCTCCCCACTCAAATGGGTTTATGAATACACGCCCGATTTTCAACTGATCGCCAAACACGCCGTACCGGTCGGACAGACTTACGCCGGCGTGCAATCGCTCAAGGCCACCAGGGACGGCTACCTGCTCGGCTGCTACGGTTCCCGCTTCGCCCTGGTGGACAAACAGTTCAAGCTGTTGAAATTGTACGACTTCGACGCCGGCTGCGGTTTTCTGACCGAGGACGACGGCACCATCATGGCGGCCCGCCTCTTCGATGAGATCAAAGGAAAACAGTACCGGGCCAAACTGACGCCGTTCCAACTGTCGGAGCTGCCGGAAGTCCCACCGCCGGCGGAAACTTCAGCCGAATAAACTGTCGGCAAACGCTTTGAAGGCCGACGGCAGCGAGATCTCCTCGGTCAACCGCCGCCGGTCGGTCCATTCGAAACCCGCCGACGGCGACCGGCATTCTGCGATATAACCGGTCATATGCCACTCCAGGTGGGTGAAAATATGTTTCCCCCCGGCCGCCGGCCGAAGCGGTCCGGCCGCGAGCCGCCACTTCCGCAACTGCGCCGCCGCCGCTTCCGGCGTCAAAGTACCGGCCGCACTCGGCAGTTCCCACAAGCCGGCCAACAACCCGGTTTTCGGCCGGCGACGCAATGCAATCCGGTCGCCGCAGCGCAGAATAAAAACGGTTCTGGCTTCGATTTTCCGCGCTTTTTTCGCCGGTTTGACCGGCAATTCGGCAAAGCTGCCGTCGCGCCGGGCCGTACAGCAGGAGCTCAACGGACACGATTCGCACTTCGGCATGCCGTTCGGCAGACAGACGATCGCCCCCAGTTCCATCAAGCTCTGGGTAAAATCGCCGCAGCGGCCGGCCGGATAGACCGCCTGCAGCGCCCGGCCGAAAGCCCGCCGCACCGCCGGATCGGCGACATCCGCCCGGCTGCCGGAAAGCCGGGCGACGACCCGCAGCACATTGCCGTCGACCGCCGGCACCGGTTGGCCGAATGAAATCGAAGCGATCGCTCCGGCAGTGTATTCGCCGATGCCCGGCAGCGACAGCAATTGTTCGAAATCGGCTGGAAAACGGCCGCCGAATTCCCCGACGATGCGGCGGGCGGCCTTCTGCAGATTCCGGACCCGGTTGTAATAGCCCAGTCCTTCCCACAGTTTCAACAGCCGCGTTTCCGGCGCTTCCGCCAATGCGGTTACATCCGGCAACGCAGCCAGGACCCGCTCGAAATAGGGCTTGCCCGCCTCCACCCGCGTCTGCTGCAGCATGATCTCGGAAACCCAGCCCCGGTACGGCGTCGGCTCTTCCCGCCACGGCAGCACCCGGGCGTGAAGGTCATACCATTGCAACAGCGGTTCGACTATTTCCGACAATTGCCGGTCCTTCAATTCTTCCGGCAGTTCCATTCCATCATTTTTTTCCGTTTTCGATTGTTTCATATTCACAATTCACATCTCTTTTCACAATGGCGGCAACATTTCACTTCGACCGGATCAAGTATAGCCCGAATCGGTGAAAATGCCAGCCGCGGCAAGCAAATAACGCCAGGTGCAGTTTCTGGGCCCGCCAGCGGCCGCCGCCGACCGGTCCAGAGCACAATCCGGAACGGACGCCGGAAAGACAACGATCTTCACCACGACAGGCAGCTTCGCGATTCCGGCCCGTCGGAGCCGGCAGCTAGCGGAGTCCGCCCGCCGGGCCGCGTCCGGGCAGACGCAAATTATTGATTCATGGAATAGAACCGAAAATCATCCCACTCTTCGAAAATTCCGATTTGCTTTTTAGCGAAAGATGTTTATATTCATTTCCCTTAATACTTAAACGAAGCCTTAATCTTTTCATGCCGGGGATGTTGATGAAGTCATCGAAGAAGTTGCAGTTGGGCCGCTACGATTATGCCAGTTATTCGGCGTTTTCCGTCTATGCGCTCTGTTCGCTGTCGATTCCGATCGTGCTGGTTGCGATGGGACGCGATTTGAATTTCCCGCTGGATCAGGGCGGCATGGCCGCCGGCGGAGTGCTGCACCTGGTGCGGAGCGTGTCGATGGTGGTGGCGCTGCTGCTGTGCGGCAGTATCGCCGGACATCTCGGCAAACGGCTTTCGATGGGTTACTGCATGCTTTTCATGGGCAGCGGCATTCTGCTCTGCGCGTTTTCTCCAGTCTACTGGCTATTGATCCCCTGCCTGCTGCTGGCCGGCTTCGGCGAAGGCATTTGCGAGGGACTCGCCACGCCGTTCGTCCAGGATTTGCACGCCGACGCGCCGGAACGCTACGTCAACATTTCCCATGCCTTCTGGTCGGTCGGCGTCGGCACCTGCGTGCTGCTGGCCGGCGGACTTTTGAGCATGGGGATCGGCTGGCGGCCGATCCTGGCCGGCGCCGGCCTCCTGGGACTGCTGGTTTCGCTCACCTTCCTGTGGAAGGAGAGTCCGCGCCATAAATATCCGGAAGCGCCGGAAAAAATCCGTACCAAGGATGTCTGGCGCTACACCACCGCCATCGTCCGGACCCCGCGCTTCTGGGTCTATTGCCTCGGCATGTTCATGGGCGCCGGCGCCGAATTCTGCCTGACTTTCTGGGCGGCGACCTACATCCAATTGAATTTCAACGCCAGCGCCTGGTTCGCCGGTCTCGGCACGGCAGCGATTGCGCTCGGCATGTTCCTCGGCCGCACCGGATTCGGCTATTTTGCCCGCAAACAGTACCTGAAGCACCTGCTGCTGTGTACCGGCCTCGGGACCATCCCGGTCACGCTGCTGCTGACGCTCCTGCAGCCGGACACCTTTCAATCGTCGGTGCTGACTTTTGCCGTACTGTTCGGCCTGCTCTTTCTGGCCGGCATCGGCATCGCGCCTTACTGGCCGACGCTGCAGGTTTACGGCGTCAACAACCTCCCGGAGCTGGATTCGACGATGCTGTACATCTATTTTTCATCGGTCGGCATTCCCGGCTGCGGCTTTTTCACCTGGCTGATGGGATTGCTGGGCGACTGCTGCGGCCTGCGGGAAGCCTTTTTCCTGATCCCGGGCTCGCTGCTGCTGTTCAGCCTGGTCATCCTGCTGGAAGGCTGGGTCTTTCCCAATCGCAGAAAGCTGGAAGCATGATCCGCGGCCTGCCGCGCAACTGAAAAAAAAACAATCCCGGCCCGCTCCGGGAAACCCTCTGCAAGTAATCTTCGCCGGAACGCCTTCCCGCTCTCCGGCTCCGCCCGGCAATCTTCCCGGATGTTTTTTCAGGCCGGAATCAGGATATTTCGAGCCGGCGCTTTTTCGGCAATCCACCGGAAACCGGCGGCATTTCCGTCAGAAATCCAGCGGGAAGAAGCCCTTTTTTTACCTGCGGAGACTTGAATTTTGGCCGAATCGGCAGTACATTCTTTTCATGGTAACAGAAACTCCAAAGAGATTGTACGCGTAAGTTTTATGAGTCAGGAACCTCCGGTCGTCGCCTATGACGAATCCAAAATAAAAACCCTGAGTTCACTGGAGCACATCCGCCTGCGGCCCGGCATGTATATCGGCCGGATGGGCGATGGTTCGCATCCGGACGACGGAATCTATATTCTGCTCAAGGAAATCGTCGACAACAGCATCGACGAATTCATCATGGGCTGCGGCAAACGCATCGACGTCAAGCTGGACGGCGAACGGGTCACCGTCCGCGACTACGGACGCGGCATTCCGCCGGGCAAACTGGTCGAATGCGTTTCGGTGATGAACACCGGCGGCAAATACAACGACGACGTATTCCAGTTTTCAGTCGGCCTCAATGGCGTCGGCACCAAAGCGGTCAACGCGCTGTCGGAGCTGTTCATCGCCCGGACCATCCGGGAGGGACATTATACCGAGGCGACCTTCGAATGCGGCCGGCTCGTCAGTGAAAGCGAAGGAAAAACCGACGAGAAAAACGGCACCCTGATCACCTTCATACCGGATCATCAATTGTTCGCCGACTACAGTTTCAAGCTGGAATACATTGAGAAGCGGATGTGGATGTACGCCTATTTGAACAGCGGCCTGTCGCTCTATTTCAACGATCAGCGCTACTATTCCAAAAACGGCTTGAAGGATCTGCTGGAAGTCGA
Organism: Victivallis sp. Marseille-Q1083; assembly: GCF_903645315.1. Lineage (NCBI taxonomy): Bacteria > Pseudomonadati > Lentisphaerota > Lentisphaeria > Victivallales > Victivallaceae > Victivallis > Victivallis sp. Marseille-Q1083. Next base: position 469,412 of record NZ_CAHJXL010000002.1, on the reverse strand, counting down.
ACTCGGCGAAGACGGCCTTTACGACATCATCGCCTTCAAAAGCAAGACGATCGAATTCGCCCTCGCCCACCACGACGATTACGGCGAAAGCTATTTTTCATTCGTCAACGGCCAATTCACCAACGACGGCGGCACCCACCTGTCGGCTTTCCGCGAAGGGGTGCTCAAGGCGGTCAATGAATTCTCCGGCAAAAACTACCAGGCCGCCGACGTCCGCGACGGCATCGTCGGCGCCATCGCCATCAAATTGAAAGATCCGATTTTCGAATCGCAGACCAAAAACAAACTCGGCAACACCGACGTGCGCGGCCCGATCGTCGCGGCGGTCAAGGACGCCATCGTCGATTATCTGCACCGCCATCTCGAAGAAGCCGAAGTGCTGCTCGACAAAGTGTCGCGCAATGAGCAGTTGCGCCGGCAGATTCAGTCGGTCAAAAAGCAATCCAGGGAAAAAGCCAAGCGCATGTCGCTGAAAATTCCGAAGCTCAAGGATTGCAAGTACCATCGCGGCGACCGCGGCGCCGCCGGCCGGCCGACGATGATTTTCCTGACCGAAGGCGATTCGGCGGCCGCCTCGATGGTCAGTTGCCGCAACGTCTACACCCAGGCGCTTTTCGCGCTGAAGGGCAAACCGTTCAACTGCTGGAACGAGAAAATCGACCGGGTTTACCAGAATGAAGAACTCTTTTACATCACCCAGGCGTTGAACATCGAAGACGACTGTGAAAATTTGCGTTACGACAAAGTGATCATCGCCACCGACGCCGATGTCGACGGCCTGCATATCCGCAATCTGCTGATCACCTTTTTCCTGAATTTTTTCGAGCCGATCGTGCTCTCCGGACATCTGTACATTCTGGAGACGCCGCTGTTCCGGGTGCGCAACCGGGCGGAAACGATCTATTGCTACAACAACCTGGAACGCGACCAGGCAATCGCCAGGCTGCTGCCGGCGCGCCGGAAATCCGGAGAACCGGAAATCACCCGGTTCAAAGGCCTGGGCGAAATTTCGCCGAACGAGTTCGGCCCCTTCATCGGCGAGAACATCAAATTGTTGAACGTCACCGTCGACCATATGCGCAATGTCCCGGAAATTCTGAATTTCTACATGGGCAACAACACGCCGGAACGCCGGGATCACATCATGGCCAATCTGGTCTAAGTCAGGAAGCATTGAGTTATGAGCGACGAACCCCACAATCCGCCGGAAGCCGACGACATCAAATTCGACGCCTCACTGCAGGAGGTCGAAGGCGAAGAGGCCGAAGCGCTGCCGGCCGGCGCCACTGAAGCGCAAAACCGCAAACTCGGCGGCAACGGCTATCTGCGTTCGATGATGGACACCAATTTCATCGAATACGCTTCCTATGTCATCAAGGAACGGGCCATCCCGGATGTCGACGACGGGCTGAAACCGGTGCAGCGCCGCATCCTCTGGGCGCTATCGAGGCTGGACGACGGCAAATTTCACAAAGTCGCCAACGTCATCGGCCACACGATGCAGTTCCATCCGCACGGCGACGCGTCGATCGGCGACGCGCTGGTGGTGCTGGCCAACAAGGAATATTTCATCGAACGGCAGGGAAACTTCGGCAACATCTTCACCGGCGACGGCGCTTCGGCGCCGCGTTATATCGAGTGCCGCCTGACGCCGATGGGCCGTGAAGTCCTGTTCAACAACGACATCACCGAATTCGTCGACTCCTATGACGGCCGCAACCGGGAGCCGGTCGTGCTGCCGGTCAAGATTCCAAGTTTGCTGATGCTCGGTTCCGACGGGATCGCCGTCGGCATGGCCACCCGCATTCTGCCGCACAACTTCAACGAGGTCATCCAGGCGCAGATTGCGCTGCTGCAGGGCGAGGAGTTCGAATTGTATCCGGATTTCCAGCAGGGCGGCCTGATGGATGTCCGCGAATACGAGCGCGGCAACGGCAAAATCATTCTGCGCGCCCGCATCGACATCGAAGGACGCAAACTGCTGATCCGGGAGATTCCGGCGACCACCACCACCGAAAAATTGATCGCTTCAATCGAGAAAGCGGCCGAAAAGAACAAGATCAAGATCGCTTCGATCAGCGATTTCACCGGCGAAAAGGTGGAAATCGAGGTCATTCCAACCCGCGGCTACGATCCGGAAAAGGCGCTGCGGGCCCTCTATACCTATACCGACTGTTCGGTGTCGATTTCGGTCAACATGATGGTGATCTGCGAAAACCGGCCGGTCCAGATGAACACCCGTTCGGTCATCGAACGCAATACGGCGCGGCTGCTGGAATATTTGAAGCGGGAACTGGAGATCGAGCTGGCCAAGCTCGAAGAACAGTTCCACGCCAAAACGCTGGCGCAGATCTTTATCGAGAATCGGCTTTACAAACGCATCGAAGAGTGCGACTCCACCGAAGCGGTCATGGCGGAAGTGCACGCCGGGCTGGCACCATTCCGCCACTTCCTGAAACGGGATGTCACCGACGAGGACGTCGAACGGCTGCTGGCCATCCAGATCCGGCGGATTTCCCTTTTCGACATCCGCAAGAACCAACAGGATTTGCAGGATATTTTGAGCCGGATCGACGAAATTCAACGCCACCTGAAACGGCTGAAAGCCTATGCGATCAAATATCTGGAAGCGCTGCTGGCCAAATACGGACCGATGTTTCCGCGCCGGACCGAAATCGAATATTTCGAAAAGATCGACCGGCGCGACGCGGCGCTGAACAACATCAAAGTCGGCTGGGACCGCAAAAACGGCTATATCGGCACCGCGGTCCGCAGCGTCAATCCGGACGATACGGTCACCTGCAACGAATTCGACGTGCTGCTGTGCATCGAACGCAACGGCAGCTACCGGATCATCAGCATTCCGGAAAAGCTGTTCATCGGCAAACTGTATGCCTTCCGCAAGTACGACCCGTCCACCGAATTCGGCATCATTTACCGGGAAAATACCAATGGCAAGTTTTACGGCAAACGCTCGGTCATCAATAAATTCATCAAGGACAAGGAGTATCAGCTCTGTCCGGAAAAGTGCCGCCTCGAACTGCTGACGCCGCGCACCGACGCCTGGTACGAACTGGTGGAAACCAAGCGGCTGATGCCGAAAACCTCGGAACTCAATTTGCTGACGCTGCCGCTGCGGGCGCCCAAGGCGCGCGGCATCCGGATCGGCGGAGAGATCACCAAAATTACCTTCAACCGCTATCTGGCCGAAGAGGAATTGCTGCAATTCCGGACGCCGGATGCCATTCCCGCCACGGAAGCCGACTCCCCGGAAGAACCGGAATCGGAACCGGCCGGGGGGACGACGGTTCCGCCGCCGGCTCCGACAGAAGCGCCGGATGCGCCCGATGAAACCTCCAAGCCGGACGGCGACGGCGATATGTTCGGCAGCATTCAGCCGGAATTCGGTTTCTGATCATGGCTGCCGTCATCTCACCGGTTCTTCTGCAGCAAACGGCCGCCCGTTACCGGGAGATGCTCCGGCCGCTCTGGCGGGAAATCTACGAACACCCGGAACTCGGCCATCAGGAACACGCCGCCTGCCGGCGGCAAACCGAACTGCTGAAAGCCTGCGGTGTTCCAGTGGAAACGCCTTTCGGCGGCCTGGCCACCGCCTTCCGGGCCGCGCTCGGCAGCGGCAGGCCGAAAGGGGCATTTTTCAGCGAATATGACGCGCTGCCGGAACTGGGCCATGCCTGCGGCCATCCGCTGATCGCCGTCGCTTCGCTGGCGGCCTTCCTGACCGTCGGCGACTTGCTCGATGTTCCCGGTGAAATCGTTTTGTTCGGGACTCCGGCGGAAGAGACCTTCGGCGGTAAAATCGACCTGCTGAAAGCCGGCGCCTTCCGGGAGATCGACTGCGCGCTGGCCTGCCATCCGTACCACACCACCGGTATCGACCAGGGCAACCTGGCGGTCGCCCGGTTCGATGTCGAATTCTTCGGCAAAGCTTCCCACGCCGCCAGCGCGCCGGCCGACGGCATCAACGCCCTGGACGCCCTGACATTGCTGTTCGACGGCGTCGGCCTGTGGCGGCAGCAACTGCCGGCCGGCGCCCGGGTGCACGGCATTATCATTTCCGGCGGCAGCGCCGCCAACATCATCCCGGACTATACGAAAGCGTTCTTCTATCTGCGGGCCGACAGCAACGCCTTGCAGGAACGCTTGAAAGAGCGATTTGCCGCCATCGTTTCCGGAGCCGGGCTGATGACCGGCTGCCGCAGCAAACTGACGCCGGTCACCAATCCTTATTCCGCCAACCGTCCCAACCCGGCCTTGAACACGGCGTTGCGGCAGCAGGCCGAGCAGCTCGGTCTGCACCCGGCAACTGAAATCGCCGAACGCATCTCCACCGATTTCGCCGACGTCACCGAAGCGGTGCCGGGCGCCAATCTCTTTTTCGGCATCACGCCGCCGGAAATGCCGGCCGGTTTGCATACCCGGGAATTCCAGCAGGCCGCCGGGCAGGAACCGGCGTTCGAAGCGGCGCTGCAGGCCGCCGCCGGATTGGCCGGCGTGGCGTTGCGATTTTTCCGCGACGCCGCGTTCCGGCAGGCAGTCCAGGCCGACTTTCGGACCGCTTCCGCCGCCAATTGACTCCGGTTGACATAAAAACAGCGCCGGTTTCCCGGCGCCGGTTGTCTTTTCATTTCCAAACCGATCGATCTTCTATTTGCGATGCACCAAATATTCCCCCGCCAGCGGCAACTGGCGCTCCAGGTCGAAGGCGACATAAAGCTGCATCTGGCCGAAATCCTTCGTCCGGTATTCCAGTTTGAACGGGTGATAGCCTTCGGTCAGGTAGACGCTGGCCACTTTCGAATAATAAACGCCGCCGGCCGGATCGTGCGGAATCAGCAGCTTGCCGTCGATATAGAGGTCGCCGCCCCACATCATCGCGTCGGAAAATTCGTAATTGCCGCTCTTCGGCGCATAAAAATAGCCGCTGGCCACGTAGCCGAAACCGTCTTCCGGCAGCTTGGCGGCCAAAAAGTCGAAATTGTCGGCATAGTAGGTGTAGTCCACCGGCGCCTTGCGCATCTGCTCCAACGAATCGAACTTTCCTTTGCGCACTTCGAATTTCAAACCGGGCGCCACTTCCTCCGGCGAAACCGGCGCCGCCATCTGGACGAATTGATAACAGCTCCACAAGGATTGATTGCCGGACGGCAGAATCAAGCGCATGCACAAACTGCCGTCGTCGGTAAAATGCGGCCGTTTCTCACTGTACTTCAACGCCGCCGGATTGTCGGCCGGATCACTGCCGTCCAGCGTATAAATGATTTCCATATTCGGCGGCAGTTCGCCGAAATCGACGGTGTAATCTCCGGAGAAATAGACGGTGTCCGGCATTTCCCAGGCAGCATAACGCGCTTCGAAATTCCGATCGTCGAGCAGACGATAGGTGTACATCAGCCGGTTCTGGTAACCGACCAGATCGCGGCAATTTTCCGGCGACCAGAGCGCTTCGGCCAAGGAGAAAATCCGCGGCATCGACTTGTATTGCAGCCATTTCAGATCGTAAATGCTTTCCGCCCACAAATTGGCCTGCGCGCCGATCAGATGCTTGTCGGTCAACGCCGGATTGCCGAGCGTCGGATCGAACGAATAGGCGCGGCGGTTGGTGATCAAACTGCCGGCGGAAGGACGTTCCTGGGCGGTGGTTCCCTGGGCATAGTCGAAGTAAAGGTGGGAGTAACTGGCGACGATGCTGTCGATTCCCCGCTCAGCCGCCCGCAACGCGCCGGAAGTGCCGCGCCAGGACATGATGATCGCATCCTCCGGCACGCCGCTGGCCAGCAGTTCATCCCAGCCGATCAGCCGTTTGCCCTTCCGGCGGAGCACCTCGCCGATCTGACTGGTCAGGCGCCGCTGCAAATCGCGGGGATTGGTCAAATTCAATTCTTTCATCTTCGCCTGGCATTTCGGACATTGCTCCCAGCGGTGCAGCGGACACTCGTCGCCGCCGATATGGACATACGGGCCGGGAAACAGATCGGCGATTTCGGTGAAAACACCGGTCAGAAATTCCAATGTCGCCGGATTGCCTCCGCAGAGGATGTCTTCGGAAATTCCGATGTCGTTCCAGACCGCGTACGGTCCGCCGGTGCAGCCGAGTTCCGGATAGCTGGCCAGCGCCGCCAGCGAATGACCGGGAATGTCGATCTCCGGCGTGATGGTGATGAAGCGTTCCGCCGCGTAAGCAATCAGATCGCGCATCTCATCCTGCGTGTAGAAAAATGGTCCGTACGGCTGCTCCGCCGAACCGCGCACCGAACCGATTTCCGTCAACTTCGGATATTTCTTGATTTCCAGCCGCCAGCCCTGGTCATCGGCCAGATGCAGTTGCAGATGGTTGTATTTGTAGGCGGCCATCCAATCGATGAAAGTCTTCACATCGCCGAGCGGCAAAAAATGCCGGGAAACATCGAGCATCAGGCTGCGGTACGCCACCCGCGGATAATCGACGATTTCGGTCACCGGCAGCATCACGCCGGCTTTGCCGGCCTCCGGCTGGCGCGTCTCCGTCATCAGCTTCAACGTCTGCCGTCCGTAAAACACGCCGGCTTCGCTCTGGCCGGTAATCCGGATGCCGTCCGGCGCAATGCTCAGCCGGTAGCCTTCCCGCGGCAAGCCCAAATCGGCCACCTCGGTGGTCAGCGGCAAACCGGCAACCGGTACCAACACTTCGGCGCGCACCGCCACTTCGGCCGGCGCCGGAATCAAATGCAGTTCATTCGTCGCCTCTTTTCCGGTCAGTTGCCGGGAGGCACAACCGCTTTGCAGCGCCGCCCAGCCGAGCAGCAACGCAAACATTGTCCAATGGGATTTCATCGGTCTCCTTTTTGATTTTCATTTCAAACGCTAAAGCGTTTTATTGCAAACTGTAACTATTATAATCCGACAAAAATCAAAAAGCAAATCCGCGATCAGGTAAAAAACAGGTAAACCATTCGTCCGGGCCGACCGTCAGCCGATCGAAACGTGGCTGCTGATCCGGCAGGAGATTTCCCGGGCAATCCGGCCGACCTGTTCCTGCAGCCTGCTCCGGTCAACCGCTTCGAAAGCCGCAGCGGTCATGCCGAGACTGACGGCGGCGACGCAACTGCCATCACGAAAAACCGGGCTGCTGCAAACTCCCCAGCCGAACGGCGACTCGAAACACAACTCCCGCCGTCGTTTCACCCCATCCAAGAACTCCTCCAGGGAATCATCCGGATACAGCGCCCGCTTCAAAATTTCTTCCCCTTCGCTGAACGGCGCCTGCAGCACCGCGCGCCGCTCCGCGTCTCCGGCGAAAGCCAGCAGCATCAAACCGGCGGCAGTCCCCCGCAAATCCCGTAGCGCCAACGCCGGAATTCTGATCTTCAAATCCGGATTGGGATTTTCATGCCACAGAATATAACGCTGCCCATGCCGCAGCGCGCACAGCATCACCGAAGCCTGCCAGGCGGCCGCACACTCGCGCAGCAACGGCGCGGCCGTCCGCAACAATTCCGTCTCATAGCGAACCGCGCCGCCGAAAGCCAGCGCCCGGATGCCGGCCCGGTAGCCGTCCTTGCGGGAAACCTGCTCCAGATAATCCGCGGCGGTCAGCTCCTTGGCGATACGGGTGCAGGTCGCTTTGTTGATGCCGAGCGCTTTTTCAAACTCACTGATCGCCACCGGTTCCGGCGAGGCGACCACCGCCATTTCCAACATCGCCAGGGCCTTGTCAAGAACTTTTATCATCGCTGCTTTTTCGGGTTGATTTCCACCGCCGCTTCAACCGGCTGTCCGGTTGCCATCGCTTTACTACTACCGCGCTTATCCGGCAAATCAAGCCCGTAAAGTGAAGTTCGACCCCCAAAATTCCAATTTTTTTCCATTGACCTATTGACTTTTTTTGAAATTTTACTATAATTATAATCAATATAATTTCATATTATAAAATTAAATTTCAAAAATAAGGACATCGTCATGACACTCCATTATCAGCAGATTACTCTTGGCTGGTCGCTGGAATTAACCGGGCCGGACGGCGGCAGCCGGCAGCTTGACGCCGCCCAACTGGCGGTCGTCGAGGAAACGGCGGAACGGGTTGTCTGGCGCCGGGCTGACGGGTTGACGGTCGAAATCGGCCGGGAACCGGACGGCAGCGAACTGCTGCTCTCCTTCCGCTACCATCGCTTGCCGCCGGAATACCAAGTGACGGCAATCCATTTTCCGGTCGCCACGCTGGCGGATGACCGGGATTTCGACCTGACGCTGCCGGTCACCTGCGGCATGCTGGTCCATCAGGTCCGGCGGCACATCTTTTCCCAGGCCGCTCCCGGCAATACCATCACCTCCCGCTACAACTCCATGCAGTTCATTTCCCTGCTCTTCGAGGACACCGGCTATTTTTTCAGCACCTGCGACACCCGGGGCTACTTGAAAGAGTGGCAAATCGACGAAACGACATCCGGCGCGATCCGCTGCCAAAGTATTTTCCCGATGCCGCGCGGCCGGCACCGCGACTCCTTCTCGCTGCCCTATCGCGGCCGGATCGCCCGCTTCGACGGCGGCTGGGTCGCCGCGGCCCGGCTCTACCGCAACTGGGCGCTACAGCAATTCTGGGCCGTCAACCAACCGTCGCCCGGACCGCTGCGCGACGTCGCCGCCTGGGTATGGAACCGCGGCAAAATCGCCGAAGTCATTCCGCCGGTGGAACGGCTGGCCGACGACCTGCAACTGCCGGTGGCACTCGACTGGTACTGGTGGCATCAATCGGAATACGACACCGCTTATCCGGATTATTTTCCGCCGCGCGAAGGCGAAGCGGCTTTCACTCAGGCGATCGACCGGCTCAACGCCCGGGGTATTTTAACCCAGGTCTACACCAACGGTTCGCTGTGGGACGCCCGGGCCGCTTCCTGGCCGGAGGGCGGCGAAGCCTCGGCGGCGCTGCAGCCGGACGGCAGCTTGTTCAGTTGCGATTTCAACCGCTACAACCCGCATCCGTTGACTTTCATGTGCGGCATGGGGCTGGAATTCCGGCGGAAAATTGTCGAAACAGCCGACCGGCTCCGCCACTGGCGGCTGCCGATGCTCTATCTCGACGTCATCACCTGCAACCACGATTACCTCTGCTGCAACCCGCATCACGCCCACGAACCCGGCGGCGGTAATTACCAGGTGCAGGGCTTCCGCGAACTGTTCCGGGAAATTCGCCGGAGCAATCCGGGTCTGCTGCTCTGCTCGGAAGAGTGCAGCGAGGATTTTCTCGATCTGGTAGAAGCCAATATCGTCGTCTATTCTTCCCAGGAACGGGCCCTGCGGCTGCCGGAATACCAGGAAGCCATTCCGCTTTTCATGGCCGTCTACCACGGCCGTCATGCATTTTTCGGCAATTATGCGCTGATGGACGGTATTCCGCCCTATGACGACCGCTGGCCGGACGCCGGCCGGTTCCGCAGCGAAAAGGCCTGGCACCGGCTCTGCCCGGAACAGTTCGCGCTGGAAGTGGCCCGCAACGTCGTCTGGGGCATGCAGCCGACCGTCGCCACTCTGCGGCAGGAAAACCTCAACCGCCCGGAATTCGCCGCCGACTACACCTTCTTCAAGGACGCCGCCGCCTTCTACCACCGTCATCGCCAGTTCCTCTTCGACGGCCAGCTCGGCATACCGGGCGCATTTTTCTGTCCCCGGCAAGAACTCCACTTTCTGCAGCGCGGGCTCTATACCAAGGAAGGCGAAGAAAACCTCTCTTCCGGTTTCCGGCCGGTCGTACTGCATGCCGTCTGGGAGTCGCCGGATGGACGGCGGATGCTGATCCTGGCCAACTACACATACCAGGCAGCAGACTGGGAATACATCGAATCAACCACCCGGCGGCAGGGCCGCCTGGAAGCGCGGAGCCTGGCCGCGGTCCCGCTGCCGGCGGAATGACGGCAACCATTCAACGGCCAATGAACCGGCGCCGAAAATTGCCGCCTCAATCGCCGGCGGCAATTTTCGGTAAAATCACATTCTGAAGCACCGACCAGCGCGGCGGCAGCTTTTCGACGTCGACGCCCCGGATCCAATAGTCGTATTCCTCGTCGATCTCACCGTTGCTGCGCTTCAACGCCAGCCAGAAGTTCAAATATTCGATAAAGCGCTGGTCGTCGAGCGGTACCGCATAAGCGACCAGGTCTTTGTATTGCCGGGCCGGAATGAACAGATCGTACTCCGGATGCATAATCGTCAACGCCGAACCGTTTTCCGCCGCGATCAACAGGGCGTCGGCTTTGGCTTCGCCGGAAAAAAACGCATCGTAGCCGGCCAGTTCGACCGCCTTGCCGCGGAAAGACAACTGCTCCAGCCGCTCATAATCGGCGCCTTCCAGAGCAGCGATGGCGAAACGCGGATCTTCGAGCCGCGACGGGTCCTGCCGCAATAACGTCTTGAGATAATCGGGCACCAGCAATGCCATCGACAACTCCAGATAATGATCGGTGAAACCGACCTTCCCCAACCGTTCCGCACTGATTGAGATTTCACACATCGCAATGTCCACCAGATTGTCGTTCAGCACCGTTTCCAGCTCGTCATATTCCACCGGGTAGAATTCGATCCGGCGACAGCCGAGGTCCGCCGCCAGTTTATGGGCCATCGCCACGTCGAAACCGACCAGCTCGCCCCGGTCGTTGAAGAACGTAAACGGAATGCCGTCGCGGTTGTAGCCGACCCGCAACACGCCGCTCCGGCGAATCTGGTCCAGCTGGCTGCCCGCGGCCAGCGGCGGCGCCGCCGGCAGGCGATTGAAAACTTCGAACGGCACCGACGGTTCGATTTTCATCGCATTCAACACCAGCCGCTGATCCTTCGGCTCCGGCAGCAGCCGGTTCATGCCCAGATAAAGCACGAACAGCGAAACGCCGATGACGATGACGATGACCGCCAGCCGGCTCCACAGCCGCCGCCAATTCCAGCGCACCCGGCCGGTCATCCAGGCGACGAACAAAGCGGAGAACACCAGCACGGCGGCGGCTTCCACCGTAAATTTGACGTTGTCGGTGATCACGCTGGAAAACAGGAAAATTTCAAACAAGTCGGACGGCAGATGAAACATCCCCAGCAGGAACGGAATCGCCACCTTGGCGCTGCCGAACGAAGTCAGCAAACCGGCGCCGAACAACTCCAGATAACCGGCCAGTCCGAAAGATTCGTTGGAGAACCAGCCGGCAAACAGAATGAACACCAGATCCATCAATTGCCCCGCACAGGGCAGGATGAAGGTGATCGGCACGATGATCCGGGCCATCGCCTCCCCTTCGTCGGTCAGGATCGAGTGGCGCTTGAACAGCTTTTCAATATTTTCGACCAGCAGCGGCAGCACGATGAACAGATTGCCGGTCAGCAGCACCGTCAGCATCGCCTCCCGGCCAACGCTCATGATCTCCCGGTAGCGGAACGGCGTGAACATCGTCAGCACCAGCGGCAGGATCAGAAAGAACAGCAGCGCCCCCATCAGCAGATAAGCGGCCAGGTAGACTTCGACCCGGCCGATGTCTTCGAGCCGCATCGTGCCGGCCGCCTTGGCCACCAGCGCGAAAATGCCGATCGGTGAAAGTTTGACCAGCATCAGCGTCAGGCGGGAGAGCACCTCCGAGGAAATCTCCAACAAATTGAGCAGATTCTGTTTACGCCTGATTCCCATCAGGACCACGCCGCACAAAATGCTGAAAATCGTCACCGCCGGCACCGTATTGTTGGCCAGCGAATTGAACGGATTGGCCGGAATGAACAGCTGAATGTAATCGACCGGCTCGCCGCTGCTCAAAATACTCGGACTGAAGAAAGAACCCGACTGCCACTGCGGAAAGGTCAGCGGCATCAGCGCCATCAATGCAAACACCACGCCCCACATCAGCAGAATCATGACGATACCGCGCTTGGCCAGCAGTTTGGCCTGCTGCGGATCGAGGCTGCCGAAACTCTGGATCAACGAAACGAAAATATACGGCAGCACGCTGATCTGCATGATCGCGATGAACGCCCGGCCGACGATTTCCAGGTGCCGGCACCATTCCCCGAAGAACAATCCGGCCGCCAGGCCGAATACCACCGCCAGCAAAATCAGTGAACTCAATGACAGTTTTTTCACAATTCCAAATCCAGCAAAATTCAATATTTTTTCGCTTCACGGACCAGCGCGCCGCAACGCCCCGGCCAGCCGCCGACCGACACATTTCCTCTTGATGTTTACTATATCCTTGACTTCCCCGGTTTACAAACACGGCATTTCTCCGCCGCCCGGCATCCGCAAAATCAGGACTACGCCGGCCGCAACAGCCCGCGCACCACCGCTGCTGCGCACATGCAGCCGAACATGGCCGGCAGGTAGGAAACGGTACCGATCACCGAATGCCGGATGCCGGCGGCGTCGACAAAACTATCGATCGCGCTCTCCGCCACCAGCTCCGGCGAAAAACCCACCGGAATGCCGCTTCTGACGCCGTAATGCGCCAACCGCCGGCGTACGGCGCGGGCCAGTTTGCAATTGTAAGTTTCGGAGATATCCGCCACGACAATCCCTTCCGGGTTCAGCCGGCCGCCGGACCCCATGGAACTGATGAACGGAATTCCCTTCTCCCGGCAGCACAGCAGGAAATGCACTTTCGGCGACAGGCTGTCGATCGCATCGACCGCATAATCAAACGGGGTCGACAGCAGTTCTTCGGTCGCTTCGTCACGGATGAATTGCGCCACCGGATGAATTTTCAACTGCGGATTGATGTCCAGCAGCCGTTCGGCCATCACGGCCGCCTTGGGCCGGCCCTCGGTGCTGACCAGCGCCGGCAACTGCCGGTTGCGGTTGCTCGGCTCGACGACATCGCCGTCGACGATGGTCACCGCGCCGACCCCGCTTCTCACCACCATTTCCGCCGCATAGGCGCCGACCCCGCCCAGCCCGAGAATCAACACGTGCGCATTCCGCAACTTCGCCATGTTGGCCGCGCCGACCGCCAATGCGGTCCGCTGCTCAAATTTCTCCTGTTCCGTCACCGTCCGCCTCCTTGAAAACGGCCTGAAAGTTCCGTTTCAACTCCTGCTCCAACTGTTCCGGCTCCAACCGGAGCGCGTCGGCAAAGCTGCCGTACAGCATTCCGATCTCCACGGCGGAATCATCGGTTTCCAGCCCGATCCGGCACCGGGCTTCGGCGGACGCGGCCAGGCAATCCAGCAAGTCCGGCTGCCGCAACGCCGATTCCCCCAGCGAAAAATAGAACCCCTGCTCCAGCAATTGTTCGAACTGCGCCGCGCTGCCGGCAAAACGGTGCAGAATCCACGGCACCGTCGGCCGCAATTGTCTGGCGGCCGCCTGAATTTCCGCCAGCGTCCGGACGTTGTGAAGGATGACCGGCTTCCGCACCTGTTCCGCCACAGCCGCCGCCGCCAGGAAATACTGTTGCTGCACCGGCAATTCCGGGCCGCGCAGCCGGTCCAGGCCGATTTCGCCGACCGCCGCCGCCTGCCCGGCGGCCTGCTGGAACGCGTCATCGAGCAACCGGAACCGTTCCGGCAGAAACCACGGGTGCAATTGCAAGGTATAGCAATTCCGGGCGAACGGCCGGGTCGCGCCCCATTCCCCCAACTCCCTGGACACCAGGGCAAAAACCTCGGATTGAAGGTTCAATTGATGAGTATGCCAGTTGAAATAACGGATCATTCGCCACCGTTCGCCGGCGTTGCCGGATAGAGCGCCCGGTGGATGGCGGCAATGCCTTCGAACAGCCGCGGTCCCAACCGGTTGACCACCGTTTCGTCCAGATCGGTATACACCCGGTTCGCCGCCACCGCCGGCAACGCCTCCCAACCGCCGGGCAGATTCAGCTGCCGCGTCGCCGCCAAATCTGGAGGCGACGGCGCCAGCACCACTTCGGGGGCCTGCTGCAACACCCACTCCGGCGCGCAACTGAAATAATCGCGCTCCTCCGCTTCAGCGATATTCCTTCCGCCGGCCAGCGCGACGTACTCGGTCAGAAAAGAGTTCCGACCGGCCGTCATCGGCGGATTGTCCCAGATCAGCAGCAGCACTTTCAGCGGTTTCTCCGGCCGCCGCGCCGTCCAGGCCGCCACTTCCCGCTCGACCCGTTCAATCTCCTTCGCCGCCGCTTCCCGGCAATCCAGCCAATCGCCCAACTTGCCGACCGCCCGCTTGTAATCGGCGATGCTCTGCAACGGCAGCACTTGGAAATCGATGCCCAGATCGCGAAAAATTTTGACTTGCCCGGCATCCTTCAGCGTATCGGCCACCACCAGATCCGGCCGGACCGCGACGATCTTTTCCAGCGACGGAATCGCGAAATCGCCGACCGCCGGCAATGCTTTGACCGTTGCCGGATAATCGCAGGCGCTGCTGCGTCCGACCAGCCGGTCCAGACAACCGAGATACGCGATCGTCTCGGTCAGCGCCGGCGACAGCGAAACGACCCGCTTCGCTTCCGCCGCGTAACCGGCGGCGCCGAGCAGCCAGACGGCCAGCAACAGCAGCAGATTGAAACGCTTAGACATTGATCGCTTCACCACCGGCGGACAATTCGGCGGCATGCCGCGCCAACAGCGGCCGGACGCGCTGATCGACGAACTCCTCCACCTGCTCCGGGGCACGGCCGACGAACGAACGCGGATCGACCAGTTGATCGATCCGGTCGCGAATGGCGGCAAACGCCGGATCGGCCTTGATGCGGTCGAGCAGATCGTTGTCGCCGCCTTCCTCCTTGATCCGGCGGGCCGCGTCCATCGAATGCACCCGGATGGCCTCGTGCAGAAGCTGCCGGTCACCGCCGGCCTTCACCGCCGCCATCAGAATATTTTCGGTCGCCATGAACGGCAGCTCGGCCGCCACCCGGCGGGCGATGACGTTCGGCCACACCTGAATGCCGTCGACGATATTGAGCAGCAAAGAGAGGATGACATCGACGCTGAGAAATCCTTCCGCCAGCACCAGCCGGCGGTTGGCCGAATCGTCCAGCGTCCGCTCGAACCACTGCGTCGCCTCGGTGTGCGCCGCATTCAACGGCAGCGTCATCACATAGCGGGCCAGCGAGCAGACCCGTTCACTGCGCATCGGATTGCGCTTGTAGGCCATCGCGCTGGAACCGATCTGGCTTTTGCCGAACGGCTCCTCCATCTCCCGCAAATTGGCCAGCAGCCGGATATCGCCGGCCATCTTGTAGGCGGACTGAGCGATGCCGGAAAGCACCGCCATGACGAAATAATCGATTTTGCGGGTATAGGTCTGACCGGAGACGTCGATCACCCGGTCGAAGCCCATCCTGGCCGCCACCCGCTTTTCCAGCGTCTTGACTTTCCCGTGATCGCCGTTGAACAGCGCCAGGAAACTGGCCTGCGTGCCGGTCGTCCCCTTGACGCTGCGGAACGGCAGCTTGTTCAATTCAAATTCCAGCTCTTCGAGATCAAGCAGGAAATCCTGCAGATAAAGCGAAAAACGCTTGCCGACCGTCGTCAACTGCGCCGGCTGGTAATGGGTGAAGCCCAGCGTCGGCACCGCCCGGTTGGCCAGGGCGAAATCCGCCAGCAGCGCCATCAGCTTCAGCAGCTTGCCGCGCAGGATCTTCAAGCCGTCGCGCATCTGGATCAATTCGGTATTGTCGGTCACATAGCAACTGGTAGCGCCGAGGTGAATGATCGGCATCGCCGCCGGACACTGGGCGCCGAAAACGTGAATATGGCTCATCACATCGTGGCGCAGCTCTTTCTCCCGGGCCGCCACCGCATCGAAATCGATGTCGTCCAGATGGGCGGCCATCTGTTGAAGCTGTTCGTCGGTGATGTCCAGCCCCAGTTCTTTTTCCGCCTCGGCCAGCGTCAGCCACAGCCGGCGCCAGGTGGAATGCTTCTTCTGCGGCGAAAAATTGTAACTCATCTCCTTGCTGGCGTAACGGTCGGTCAGCGGATTTTGATAAACCTGATAATCCATCTTGGCAATATCATCCTTGTTTGAGGTTAAAAAAACCGAAAAAAAATAAAAAACTTTTGCAATTCGGTCATTCCGGCTCTATTCTAAAGGCAGAAGACATGTTTAATGTAATCTTTCGACGGGAAATGCGCAAATCGGATACCGCAATTATGAGTAACGAACAGTTTGAAATCGTCATTCCGGTCCGCAATCTGGACAGTTGCCGCGCTTTCTACCGGGGGCTGCTCGGGCTCGGCAATCCGGTATTCGACAGCAATTTTCAAGTGGAATTCCAGCTCGACAACCGGGCGACGCTGATTCTGCAGAAAATCACCGACGGCCAGGACGGCCAGGCCAAAGTGCCGGAGTGGCAGTTCCGGGTGGAAAAGCCGGAAGAGCTGTCCAAGCTGCTCCACAGTTACGGGTTCCGCATCGAAGCGCTCAACCGCCGCAACACTTTCCGCTGCCTCGATCCGGAAAACAATCCGTTCATCATCCTCAATCAGACCGACGCCTGACCCTTCTCCGCCGGCAGCACCGCACTGTCGAAACGGATGATCGCATGGATGAGCTGTTCGGCCCGTTCCGGATCCCGGGCGCCGATCGCCGCCGCCAATTCGTTGTGCACCTGAATTTCCGCTTCATTCCGCCGGTTGGCGGCCAGCCACATGCGCATGATCACCTGCAGGTATTGGCTGATGATTTCATACAGCTCGGCCAGAATCGGATTGTGGGTGGCCGCCGCCACCGCCGCATGGAATTTCAAATCCGCCTCCGGATCGCGGTTGTCGCAATTATTGCGTTCCCGCAGCCGCTGCTCCAGCAACCGCAAATCCGCCTCCGTCCGGTTGACTGCCGCCAGCCGGGCAATCTCTTTTTCCAGCGCCAGCCGCGCCTCCAGGATTTTCGACAGCTCCGCCGACCTCAGCCGGTCCTTGATGACCACTTCCAGCCGGTCGCTGGCCAATACATAGGTGCCGTCGCCCGGCCGCGCCTCCAGCATGCCGGCATGGATCAGCGACTGCACCGCCTCGCGCACCGTGTTGCGGCTGACTCCGAACGACCGCACCAGTTCCGGTTCCGGCGGAATTTTGCCGCCCAGCGGCCACACGCCGTCCCGGATGCAACGCTCCATCTCTTCGAGCACCTGACGCGCCAGCGACATTCTCACCGGCTTGCGGTATGCCACCATCGATTGCCCTCCTTTGCGGTTCAAACTCTGCGAACAAACAAAAACGCCCGCCTTCCGACACGGGAAGGAAGGCGTTTCGCGCAAGCCGCCATCGAAACGATTACTTGTTTTCGAACAGGCTGCGGATCTGTTTGCCGACGATTTCGGCCGGGTGTTTGCCGAGCGCTTCGCGTTTCGCCTTGAGATTCCCGGCGCCGCTGTGGGCTTCCGCCAGCCACTCTTTGGCAAACTGGCCGGACTCGATGCGTTTCAGCGATTCCTTCATCCGCGCCTTGACGTCCGCCGGCAGGATGAACGGGCCGTTGTAATATTCGCCCCATTCCGCCGTGTTGGAAATGACCGAATTCATCTTCTGAATGCCGCCTTCATAGATCAGATCGACGATCAATTTGGCCTCGTGAATACATTCAAAATAAGCCATCTCCGGCGGATAGCCCGCCTCAATCAACGTTTCAAAACCGTATTTCATCAAATCGACGACACCGCCGCAGATGACATTCTGCTCGCCGAACAAGTCCTCGTAGGTTTCCTGCGCCATCGTGCACTCCAGCACGCCGCAACGGGTCAATCCCTCCGCCTTGGCGATCGCCAGCGCCAGATCCCGCGCCTTGCCGGTGGCGTTCTGATGCACCGCGATCAAACCGGGCACCCCGAACCCTTCGACGAACCGCTTGCGCACTTCCGTCCCCGGACTCTTCGGCGCCACCATGATCACGTCAACCTCCTTCGGCGGCACGATCTGGTTGAAAACGTAGGCGAAACCGTGCGAGCAGCACAACGCCTTGCCCGGCTTCATGTGCGGCTTGATCTCCTGCTCGTAAACCTGACCGTGGTTCTCATCCGGCAGCAGAATGTGGATGATATCCGCCTTCTCCGCCGCTTCGGCAACGCTCATCACCCGGAAGCCCTCTTCCCGGGCCGCCTCGAAAGATTTGCCGGGACGGACGCCGACGATGACATCGACGCCGGAATCGCGCAGGCACAGCGCCTGGGCCCGGCCCTGGGCGCCGAACCCCATGATCGCCACCGTCTTGCCATTCAAAGCTCCGAGATCGGCGGCACTGTCGTGAATAATTTCCATAACGAATTCTCCCTGTTCCCCGCAACCGGGGCCCCGTCCGAAACATGACGTGCGGCCGACGCCGCGTCCATGCATTCGAACCAGGTATTGTTGATTGTTTCCACACTACAACGATACCGGACGATTGCCTTCTCCTGGAAAAGGCTTTCCGCCGAAGCATCTCCCCGGCGCCCATCCGGATTTATCAAACATCCTATGTTTCGATGTTTACTATAACGGCTTGCCGGGAGATTGTCAATCCGGGAAACGGAAAAACCTTCATCTTTTTATTCCTTCCGACCGGCGATTGCAATTTGCCGGTTAACGGATTAAATTACCGGTGAAATGATTTGTCACGGATTGATTTGCAAGGAAAAAACGATGAAATCGAGAATCCTGTTAGTTTTGCTGCTGGCTGCCGGAGCGGCCGCCACGCTGGTCGCCGCCGATGCCGCCGGGCAAGCCGAATTGAAAAAACTGGAAGCCGAACGGACCGCCTTGACCGGCACGATGGTGACCAAACGGCTGGAATTGATCAAGGCGGACGCCGATCTGCAGCAGTTGCACGACCAGATCATGGCCTTGCACCGAGAGCTGGCGCTGCGGTTGAACGGCAAGCCGGAAATGCAGCAACTGCTGCGGCAGGCGGAGGAACTGGACAGCCGGATTGCCAAGCTGCGCAGCGAACCGTAAAACCGCACCGTGGCTCCGGGACGGTATTCAATCCGCTGCAGTTTTGTCATATAAGATTTATAGCGTATTTTATGCAAAAAAAATAATAGGGCCAAGCCAAAAACCGAAGAATAAGTGGCTTACATCACTGCTCCGCACCAAATGATCTACATCATCCGCAATTCATTGCCGGCAAAAATCTTAACAAAAAAAAGCCGGCACCCAACTCCTGCCACCTGACCGGCGGACGCCGGTCATTTTCCGGTACCGATTTTTCCGCAGAAAAGCTCATTCGGGACATTGACTCGCCGGCAGCCGGGAGTATATTAGACGCATCTTGAAAATGTTTCCCGAACGGAGGATGAGCGGCGAATGACCAACATACCGGAAAATGGCAAGAAATTGAAAATCACCGATATCGCCAGACTGGCCGGTGTATCGATTTCCGCCGTATCCGCCGCGTTGAACAACCGGCCGCAGATCAGCGAAGCGACCCGTCGGCATATCCTCGAAATCGTCGATCGTTACAACTTCGTCCCGCAGCGATCGGCGCGCGCCCTGTCCTCCAAACGCTCATTTCAAATCGGTTTCCTGGTGTCCAACAAAGTGACGCTGGGGCTGGCCAACAGCTATTTCAGCACGCTGCTGTCGGGCGTCAGTGAAATGTGCAAGCGTTACGATTATCACCTGGTCGTCACCACTTACGATCTGACCGACATGACTCATTTCATGCGGCCGGCCAACATCTGGCGGCGCAATGTCGACGGGTTGATCATGGCCGGCACCACCGACCTGAAGGCCGTCCGAGAACTGCAGGCCGGCAGTACGCCGTTCATCATCATCGACGGCAATTATCCGGACGACATCCTCTGCCTCAAATCGGACGCAGCCGGTACCATCACCAACATCCTGAATTATCTGTACGACCAGGGACACCGGAAAATCCGGGCGCCTTATTATTATCAGGAAACGTTCGACATCTATCAGGACGCCCTGCACCGCCTCAAGCCGGACAGCCGGCGGGAAACCCTGCAGGTCGAACTGGAGTACTATGAAGCCAACGATGAATTTCTCGCCGGAGAAGCCCTGGCGCAACGCTGGCTGCAGTCCGACCGGCGGACCTTCACGGCATTGGTCGCCAACGACCAGATCTGCACCGGATTCCTGCGCGCCGTCCTGCGCAGCGGCCGGCGCTGTCCGGAAGACATCAGCATCGTCGCCTCGGACAGCGCCACCTGCTGCTACGGCGCCGTCCCGCTGACTTCACCGGACGACCGGCTCTTCCAGACCGGCAGCCTGGCCACCGAACTGCTCATCCAACTGCTGGAAAACCAGCTTGCGCTGCCAGACGTGCGGCAGGCCCTGCAGGCGGCCTTCACCCCGGACAAGCTGATCATCCGGGATTCCTCGGGACCGGCGCCCCGGCTGGGCTGAACCATTCCGGCCGGACCAACTGCAACATTACCTGCCGCTGGAATTGCCGGACAACGGCGCCGGAATCTTGAAGGTCTGGATGCCCATGCTGCCGGGCGCAATCTCATATTTGGCGAATACCACCACCACTTGTCCGTCGGCATCGATAAAGAATTTCTGCCGGTCATCGATTCCCCGGAAACCATTTTCCCCCTCGAAAAAGACGACATCGGGGTCTTTGCCGCGTTCGGCGATCTGGCGTTCCACCTCGGTGTCGACAATCCGTTTGAAATCCGGCCCAAGCAGGTCCGACAACTGCAAATCCCGACCGTCCGGCAGCGCCAGATTGTAGAAATACTGCTCGGAATAAGCGTTGGCCAACGTCTCAGTCTTGGTCACCACAAATGAAATCCGTTCGGCGGAAGTGTACTTCAGTTCATAATCAATGTCGATGAAAACCGGAATCACCTCGTTCGGGTCGCCGCCGGTGGCAATCCGGGCTTCCCGCGCTTCCCTGGCACGCCGCTCGGCCGCCGCCACCTGGTCGTTCATCCGCTGTAAAATTTCAGCGTTGATCCGTTCTTCCAGGACCGGATTGCCGGTGCCGGCCAAAGCCGGAATCCGCACGTTGACCTCGTCGTCGCCGTTGGACCGGCTGTATTCGCGAATTGTGCAGAGCCGCGCCAGCGGTCCCAGCAGCGGAACCTCGCCGACCAGCTCGGCAAAGGCGCGGCTGACATTCAGCAGCGCGATAAAACCGAGCAGCAACATGGCGGCGGCACTCCACAGCGGGCGCACACGCCAACGGCGGCATGTCCGCCCCTGCCGCAATGCCCGTTCGACGACGGATTCCAGTTCCGGCGGTATTTCGACAGCCTGATAGGCCCGGCGGGAAGCTTGACGACGTTTCATCTCTGATTCTCCTGTTTCCATTGTGTGCGAAGCTGTTTCAAAGCCTGGTAAAGCCTGGTCTTGACGGTATTGACATTCCAACCGGTCAGCCGGGCGATTTCAGGGAATTTCAAATTTTCATAATAGCGCAGGTACACGATCGTCTGCGTTTCCGGAGCCAGGGAGCGGACCAGCGCCCCGAAGTCGTCGTCCGGCGGCGGCGCGTGACGGTCCGGCAGCTCGATGCCGTCGATGTCAACCGTTTCCCGGCAGCGCCGCCGACGGCGCAACTGCCCCAGACTCTCGTTGATCAAAATCCGGTAGAACCAACTGCCCAGATACCGCTTCTCCCGCAGCGAACCGTATCGGGCAACCGCCCGGACAATCGCATTCTGGACGATATCCAGCGCATCCTCCGGCTGCCGGACGTAACTGTAGGCGATCCGGTAAAAACGCGCGCGGTTCTCCCGCAAATATTCGGCCAGCTCATCCCGGCCGGCCGTCATTCCATGGTGCATCGGTGACATACATCCTTCTTGGTCGTTTCGCTTTTCGCTTGATTGGTCGTTCGCAGGTATTAGATGCCGCCGCCGGTCAAAAAGTTGGCCGCCAACCGAAAAAAAACGATTTTTCCGGGCGGCCGGCCGAAACGCGGAACCTTTCCGGACGATTCGAATCAGAAATCGATGCCGGGCTGGGCGGCGATCCCCTTCGCATAGGGATGCCTGACATCCTTGATTTCCGATACCAGATCGGAAATATCCAACAGGGCGGCCGGAGCGTTGCGGCCGGTGACGATGACATGCAGCCAGGCCGGCCGCCGCTGCAGCGCATCAACGACTGCCGCCAAGTCAAGCCAATTCAACTGCAGGGCGATATTCAGTTCATCCAGAATCAGCAGATCGACATCGCCGCCGGCCAGATAGGATTGCGCCAGCCGCCAGCCGTCGAACGCCAGTTGCCGGTCGGCCGCCGCATCGGCGCCCGGACGGAACGAAAAACCGCCTCCGCACCGGTGCCAGCGCAGTTGTTCCGGCAACCGCGCCGCCATGGCCGCCTCCCCGGTCGGCCGTCCGTCCTTGATGAACTGGACCACCGCCGCCTGCCAGCCGTAACCCAACGCCCGGAACAGCGTCCCGAAAGCCGCCGTGCTTTTTCCTTTGCCGTCACCGGTAATATTCAACAGCAAGCCGCGCCGTTTTTCCCGCGGCCGGCCGGTCAATTCCAGCTTTTCCATGATTTCTCCTGCGCGCTTTTAAGAATTGAAAACTTCTTCTCCGCGGACAATACTTTACCATTCGCCGGCCGGATTGCCAGAAAATCCATCACTTATTCGTCATTGCCGTTACAAAAACACCTCTCTTTTCCGTCTTATTCCGATAGAGTGAAACTGCAAGCAATGGAAGGTTTTCGTTTTTATGATGAATCCATCTGACGATTTGCTGCTGCCCGCCAATTTTTTCCTGCCCGTTCTCATCGGCCTGGTCATGCTGGCGGACTACCTGTTTTTCGACTGGCCGATCGGCTGGACGCTCGGCGGCTATCTCCTGCTGCTCGGCGTCATCGTCCTGCCCCGCAGCCGACAATCATTTCGACAATTTCCGGTCTGGTTCGGCGCCGGCTTGTTGCTCATCAACGGCCTGTCGATCGTATTTCAGCCC
This sequence comes from Victivallis sp. Marseille-Q1083, assembly GCF_903645315.1. Classification (NCBI taxonomy): domain Bacteria; kingdom Pseudomonadati; phylum Lentisphaerota; class Lentisphaeria; order Victivallales; family Victivallaceae; genus Victivallis; species Victivallis sp. Marseille-Q1083. Next base: position 446,595 of record NZ_CAHJXL010000002.1, on the reverse strand, counting down.
AATGCGCTCAACATCCTGCTGGCAAGCCTCGGACTGCTTCTCTATCGTTTCGGCGTCAAAGGACTGAAGACGGCTGACCTCTCTCTTCCGGTTTTGCTGCGCCGCTATCTTGTCTTTGGCACCACCGGCTGGTTCAATTGGGTAATCGATCTAGACAATCGCTTGAACCGCAGGGATCGCCGGTGGCTGCGTCAATTTCTGCGCGTTTTCTGTTTCTGGGTTCTGCCGCTGGGTCTGGCGTTGTTTTTCCTGAATTTTTTCATCGCCGCCAATCCGCTGGTCGAACAACTCTGCACTGCAATCACCCGGTTCCTCGAACAATGGTGGAGCAAGGTCAATCTGCGCCGCGTCCTCTTCTGGCTCCTGTTCGCCGCCCTGCTCTGGGGGTTCCTGCGGCTGCTCGCCGGGAAGCAGGTCTGTCAAAAGATCGGTTTCATCGGCAACTTCTGCCGGAATATCGGCGAAATCTTCACCTCGTTCTCCGGCGGACGTTCTCCCGCTGAAAAACCGGACACCGCCAAACGGCTGGCCGGAAAACTGGGAATGGACACCGTTTCTTTTTTCCGCCTCCTCATCACCCGCTGCCTGGTCTTCCTCAATCTGGTTTTTCTGCTGCCGAACATCTTCGACATCGAATATCTTTGGGCCGGCGTCGCCCTGCCGGAAGGCATGACGTTCGCCGCCTACGCCCACCGCGGCGCCTATCCGTTGATCGTCACCGCACTGCTCGCCGCCCTGATCACCATCGTATTTTTCAGCGGCGATCGGCGTGGCCGCGAATGGAAATTGACGCGTTATCTGGTTTATCTCTTTTTGTTCCAGAACGTTTTCCTGGTCATATCCTCCCTGTTGCGGCTGGAAAAATACGTGACGATTTACAGCCTGACGCTGCTGCGGTTCGCCGCTGGAATCTGGATGCTGCTGGTCGTAGCCGGCCTGGTGTGGATCATGCTCAAGATTCTGCTTCATCGCAGCAATTTCTGGCTGGTCAACACCAACTTACTGACCTTGATTCTGCTGCTGACGTTGTTGGGCTGGCTGCCGATCCGCGGCTGGATCGCCTGTTTTAACGTCCAGAATTGCCGGGAAGTGGCATCGGCCGGGCAGACAATCACCCCGGAAAGCCCGGCCGAACTGGACATCGAATATTTACAACTGCTGGGACCGGAGGCGCTGCCGGCCTTTGATCTGCTGTCAACCCGGTACGCCGCGCAATTTCCTGCGGCATCCTATCTGCCCTATTATCATGGTCTGATTGCCGGGTTGCGCGACCGGCTGCCGAACTGGCGCGCCTGGAGCTTGCTTGACGCCAGGCTGCTGGCCCGCTACGACGCCGCCACTGTCGAGCAGGCGGAAGCCCTGCCGGAACGGCCCAACCGCCGCCAGTTGTATCGCCGGTAATTTTCGGCGGCACCCGGATTTCCGCTGTTGCGACAGGATTGACAGCCTGGACAAATTTCTCATATTCTGGACACTTTTCTCAATTGCGCATTGCATTTTCATCGATCGATGGTATAGTAAACCACTCAAGTCGATCGCTCCTGATATATAATTCGTCGGCAAATTGTGCGTATTGCTCCATAATTATCTTCCGGAAAGAGTCGGCCCAACAACTCATTTTCAAAGAAAGAAGTCATTGATGAGCAATCTCGACAGTTTCCGCCGTCTCGGCATTTCCGAAACCACCATCGACGCGTTGGCCGAGAAGGGATTCGAACAACCCTCCGCCATTCAGGCCGCCGCCATTCCGCTGCTGCTGGCCGGCGAACAGGATGTCATCGGCCAGGCCCGGACCGGCACCGGCAAAACCGCCGCCTTCGCCATTCCGATCATCGAAATCATCCGGCCCGAGGCCGGCCGTGTCCAGGCGCTGATCCTGGCGCCGACCCGGGAACTGACCATCCAGATCGCCGAGGAAATCCAGTCGCTTCAGGGCAACCGCCGTTTGTCGGTGGCGCCGATCTACGGCGGCCAGGCAATCGACATCCAACTGCGGCGCCTGAAGGGAGGCGTCGACATCGTCGTCGGAACGCCGGGACGAGTCATCGACCTGATCGAACGCAAGGCGCTGAAACTCGATTCGATCGAATTCGCCGTGCTCGACGAGGCCGACGAGATGCTCAATATGGGATTTCTCGAGGAAATCGAAACGATTCTCGGCTCCACGCCGGAGCAGAAACGCATGTTGATGTTCTCGGCGACGATGCCGCCGCCGATCATGAAGATCGCAGCGCAATTCATGCGCGGTTACGAAATCATCCGGATCACCGAACCGGAAACCGACACGCCGCTGACCGACCAGTTCTATTTCGAAGTTCAGCGCGCCGACAAACTCGAAGCGCTGGCCCGGCTGATCGATGTCGAACCGGAAATATATGCGCTGGTCTTCTGCCGGACCCGCAGCGACGTCGATGAGTTGACGGAAAAACTGCAGAACCGCGGACTGGCCGTCGAAGCGCTGCACGGCGATGTCGCCCAGGCCCAGCGCACCCGGCTGATCGAGCGGTTCAAGGCGCGCAAATTCAGCGTCCTGATCGCCACCGATGTCGCCGCCCGCGGCATCGACGTCAATCACCTGACCCACGTGATCAATTACTCCATCCCGCAAAACAGCGAATCTTACATTCACCGGATCGGCCGCACCGGCCGGGCCGGGCGGCGGGGCACCGCGATCACTTTCGTCACTCCGGCGGAATTCCGGACCCTGAACCAGATCAAGCGCGAGGCGAAAATAGAAATCCGCAAAGGCGAACTGCCGGACGGCGCCGCAGTCGTCAACCGCAAAAAGAACCGCATTCTCGAACAGCTCGGCAGCGTCATCGCCGACAACCGGCACAACGCCTACCGGCAATTCGCCGAAGAGTTGTCGCAGCATCATGATCACACCGAACTGCTGGCCGCGCTGCTCCGCCTGACCTATCGCGCCGAACTGCTGCCGGAAACCTATCCGGAACTCTCCTCCGGGCGCAAGCGCGGCCGGGAACGCCGCAGCGGCATCCAGCTCCGCCTTTTCATGGCGCTCGGCAAGGCGGAAGGTTACGGGGCCGGAAAACTGCTGGAATTGATCTTCCAGAAAACCGGATTGCGCAGCAACCGCATCGGCAAAGTGGATTCCTTCGACCACTTTTCCTTCCTCGAAGTCGATGCCGACGATGCCGAACTGCTGCTCAAAGCATTCCGCCGGGCCGGACATGACGGCGCTCCGCTGGTCGCCATCGCCCGCGCGCCGGAAGAGGACGACGCCGACGATCCGACCGGCCGCCAGGGGCAAAGGCCGTCCGACGGCGCCGGCAACCGGCGTCAAGTGCGGCAGGAACTCTCCGGCCGGGCATTCGGCCGCGCTCACGCCGCGCGTCGCCGGCCGGCATTCGCCGCCGCGGTTGCCGGCACGCCGCGCGTCAAGCGCAAACAAATCAAATAATCCCTTCGACTGCCCGGAGCGTTTTCCAACCGCATCCGGGCTTTTTTATCGGCTTTCTCCGGTCCTCGGGGTTGTTTCAGGACGTTTTTCAGGATATATTATAAAATACATCATATATGAAGATGACAGCAACAACAGGATATTTGATGCAACAAAAACATTGTCGGATGTGGCGAGCCATGCTGTTGACCCTGCTTCTGCCGGTATGTCTCCTGCTCAACGGTTGCGGCGATTCTCAACAAAAACTCCCGGTCGACCAGGTCACGATCCTGCAGGGCGACAGCCAGTGCGCGCTGCCGGGCGAACCCTTTGAAAAAACTCTCCGCGTCGAAGTGCTCGGCCCGGTCCAAAAAAGCGCTTTCGGCGGCAAAGGCAGCCGGGAACCGCTTGCCGGGGAAAAACTCCGCTTCGAACCGTCCCCTCACTCCGATCTGACCATTGAACCGGCGGAAGCGACCACCGATGTCTCCGGCTGTGTCGACGTCAAAGTGACCGCCGGCAAACGCACCGGCGACCAGTACATCGACATCATTCCGGCCTCGGCGCCGTCCAGACGAATCCAGGCCCGTTTTATTTCCGGCATCAGAATCAGCGGCAGCGGCCTGCAGGGCACCGCCGGCGAAACGCTTGCCGAGCCGCTGAAAGTCAAACTGGTCCGGGAAGACGGCACGCCGGCCAGCGGGGTGCCGATTTATTTCAATGCCACCGCTTCGCCCGACGGCCGGAACAGCGGATCGGTGTCGCCCGGCATGGCCGTCACCGACGAATCCGGCGAAGCGACGGCGGAACTGCGTACCGGCAGCAAAACCGGCGCCTACCATTACGACATCGAAGTCGCCGATCCGGGCAGCGGCTATTACGTCCGCGGCCTGCCGGTCCGGGCGCTCGGGCTAAATCTGTCCAGCGTCGTCATCACCGTGCTCGGCGGACTGGCGCTGTTCATCTTCGGCATGAAGCTGATGAGCGACGGACTGCAGAAAATCGCCGGCGACAAGATGAAACGCATTCTGCACTTTTTCGCCAGCAACGGCGTCGTCGCCGTGCTGGCCGGCACGGCGGTGACCGCCGTCATTCAATCCTCCAGCGCCACGACGGTGATGGTCATCGGCTTCATCAACGCCGGCTTGCTGAACCTCACCCAGGGTATCGGCATTATTTTCGGCGCCAACATCGGTACGACCATTACCGCCCAGGTCATCTCATTCGATCTCGGCGGGCTGGCGATGCCGGCCATCTTCATCGGCCTACTGGTGATGATGCTCTCCAAACGCAACTCGGTCCGGGGCTGGGGAGAGACCATTTTCGGCTTCGGAATGCTGTTCTTCGGCATGGGCATCATGAGCGATGAATTGAAAATCCTGGGTGATTTCCCGTCGTTCAAAGAGTTTTTCGCCACCTTCGACTGCACGCCGGACGGCAACTCCTTCATGCCGTTCGGCGCGGTCCTCGCCGCCATCGCCATCGGCACGCTGATGACATTTGTCATCCAGTCCAGTTCGGCGGCGATGGGCATCGTGCTGGCCCTGGCAGCCGGCGGACTGATCAGCTTTTACACCGCCGTTCCTCTGCTGCTCGGCACCAACATCGGCACGACCATCACCGCCTTCCTCGCCTCGCTGGCCGCCAACCGGCCGGCCAAACAGGCGGCGCTGGCCCATTTCCTGTTCAATGCGATCGGCACCGGCATCATGCTGGTTCTTTTCTATGTGCCGTGGGGATCGCGCAACATGCCGATTTTCCTCTATTTCATCAATATAATCACGCCCGGCGACGTTTTCGCCGTCATCCCGCAAAACGTCGAGCGGCACATCGCCATGGCGCACACGTTGTTCAACGTGCTGAACGTCATGCTGCTGCTGCCGTTCATCGGGCTGTTCGCCAGAATCTGCAACTTCTTCATCCCGATCCGGCAGAACGAAGAAGTGGTCACCACCCGCCTCGAACCGCGCCTGCTCGACACGCCGTCGATCGCATTGGAACAGGCGGTATTCGCCATCCGCGGCATGGTCAAAAAATCCTGGCTGATGGTGGACGAGGCGTTGAACCAGCATTTCATGAAGCTGAACTATACGCCGGAGGACTGCGAACGGCTGGACAAGCTGGAGAACTCCATCGACGCCCAGCAGCGCGAGGTCACCGATTATCTGGTGCAGATCACCCGCCGTGAACTGTCGCTGCCCCAGTCGGAGCTGGTGCCGCTGCTGATGCACTGCACCAACGATGCCGAACGGATTGCCGACCACACCGCCAACATCATGCAGTTGGCGCAGCGGCTGGTCCGGACCGACAAGAAGCTGTCGGAACAGGGCCGCAAGGATTTGAAAAAAATCTGGAGCCTGCTCGATGAACTGGCCAAGGACGTCGTCGAAGCGCTCGGCAGCGTCGACAATGAAAAAGTCCGGATCGCGCTGAAAAATGAGAAGAAAATCAACCGGCTGACCGCGCAATACGAGGAAGAGCACATCGAACGGCTGCGGCGCGGCAACTGCAATCTGGCGCACAGCGTCATCTACATCGAGATGCTCGGCGAACTGGAAAAACTCGGTGACCATCTGTCCAACATCGCCGAACGGACGCCGGAAATCCAAACGCACTATATCGAATTAAACTGACGGAATGCAATCATGGACGGATCGAAAAAATTGAAATTGAAAATCGGCGCGTCACCGCAGGACATGTTGCGGGTAGTGCCGTTTCAACAGGTGGTCGATGCGGTCAGCGCCTGCTGTCTGCAGGCGGCCTGTCAACTGCCGGAGGACGTTTCGGCGGCGTTGAACCGGGCGCTGCAATTCGAGCAGGGTGAACTGGGCCGGGATTTTCTGCAGCAATGCCTGGAGAATGCCAGAATCGCCGCCGCCGAACGGCTGCCGATCTGCCAGGATACCGGTTTCGCCGTCTTTTTCGTCGAAATCGGCGAGCTGGTCAAGCTGGACGGCGGCAGCATCTACGAGGCGATTACCGCCGGGGTCGCCGACGGCTACCGCCGCGGCTACCTGCGCAAATCGATCGTCAGCGATCCGCTGTTTCAACGTAAAAACACCACCGACAACACGCCGCCGATCATTCACCTGTCGATCGTCCCCGGCAACCGGCTGTCGGTCATCCTGGCTCCGAAAGGCGGCGGCTCGGAAAATATGAGCGCCCTGCGGATGCTCAAACCGTCCGACGGCCGTGACGGCGTCATCGATTTCGTCACCGAAACCGTCGTCAAAGCCGGCGGCAACCCCTGTCCGCCGACCATCGTCGGCGTTGGCATCGGCGGCACCTTCGAACAGGCCGCCTTCCTGGCCAAAAAAGCGCTGCTGCGGCCGGTCGGCCAGCCGAGCGACGACGCCGACTACGCCGGGCTGGAACGGGAAATCCTGGCGCGGATCAACCAAAGCGGCGTCGGTCCGCAGGGGTTGGGCGGTTCGGTGACGGCCCTGGCGGTGCATATCAATTATTATCCCTGCCACATCGCTTCGCTGCCGGTGGCGGTCAATTTGAATTGTCACGCGGCGCGCCACGCCGGTTTTGAGCTGTAAGGAGCCCGGTATCATGAGCGAAACGATCCGTCTGACCACCCCGCTGACGCTGGAAAAAGTCCAGAAACTCCGGGCCGGCATGCGTATTCTCCTGGATGGCACCATCTACACCGGCCGCGATGCTGCGCACAAACGCCTGTGCGCGCTGCTGGATGCCGGGCGGCCGTTGCCGGTCGATCTGCATGACCGGATCATCTATTTCGTCGGCCCCTGCCCGGCCCCGCCGGGGCGGCCGGTCGGCAGCGCCGGTCCGACCACCAGCGGCCGGATGGACGCCTATTCGCCGCGGCTGCTGGCCGAATGCGGCCTGCGCGGCATGATCGGCAAAGGCGACCGCAACCCGGCGGTGATCGAAGCGATGAAACGTTACGGCGGCGTTTATTTCGCCGCCACCGGCGGTGCCGGCGCGTTGATCGCCCGGTGCATCAAAAGCTGCCGGACGGTCGCGTTCGAAGATCTCGGACCGGAAGCGATGTACGAAATGCAAGTGGAAGCCCTGCCGCTGGTAGCGGCGATCGATTGCCAGGGCAACAACCTTTACCGGCAAAGCAGCATCCGAAGCTGCTGACGCGGTTCGAGTTTTCCGCCATTTCCATCTGCCGCCGCCGGTGCATCATCGGCCGAACCGACGCGAAATATCCGGCATATCCGGTTGCACCGCGGCGGAAACGATGATATAGTATTCTTTTGAATCTTGACGAAAAAACGGTATAATCTTTAGAGAATATGGCAAAACTTGAACTGATCCGTAACTTTTCAATTATCGCCCATATCGACCACGGCAAATCCACGCTGGCCGACCGGCTGCTGGAATACACCCACACGGTCGATGAACGGGATTTGCAGGAGCAGTTGCTCGACGGCATGGACCTGGAGCGGGAGCGCGGCATCACGATCAAATCGCACCCGGTCCGGATGCATTTCACGCTGGACGGGCAAACCTACGAATTGAATTTGAACGATACGCCGGGCCACGTCGACTTCACCTACGAAGTCAGCCGTTCGCTGGGCGCCTGCGAAGGCGCGCTGCTGCTGATCGATGCCACCCAGGGGGTGCAGGCCCAAACCGTGGCCAACGTCAATCTGGCCTTCCGGCAGAACCTGAAAATCATCCCGCTGATCAACAAGATCGACCTGCCGGCCTCCGATGTGGCGATGTGCCTGGAGCAGATGGAAGAGGTGCTGGCCATTCCGCGCGAGGAGGCGCTGCTGGTCAGCGGCAAGACCGGCGAAGGCGTGCCGGCGGTGATCGAGGCGATCATCCGCCGCATTCCGCCGCCGTCGGCGGCGCGTTACAGCGGCAGCAGCGCACTGATCTTCGATTCCAATTACGATGCCTACCGCGGCGTGGTCACTTACGTCCGGGTGTTCAGCGGCGAATTCCGGCGCGGCGACCGGATCAAACTGTTCAGCAACCGGCTGGAGAGCGAAATCAAGGAAGTCGGTTTTTTCGGTCCGGAGATGCGGCCGTCCGAGTCGCTCGAAGCCGGTTCGATCGGCTACGTCATTCCGAATATCAAGAGTCCTTCCGACACCCGGATCGGCGACACGATGACCGAAATCAAAAATCCGTGCGCCGAACCGCTGCCCGGTTTCCGGGAAATCCGGCCGATGGTGTTCAGCGGCATCTACCCGATCGATACCGCCGACTACGAGCAGTTGAAGGCCAGCATGGCCAAATTGCAGCTCAACGACGCCGCGTTCCTCTACCAGGCGGAAACCTCGGCGGCGCTGGGATTCGGATTCCGCTGCGGTTTTCTCGGCCTGCTGCACATGGAGATCATCCAGGAACGGCTGCGGCGGGAATACAACATGGACATCATCGCGACCTATCCGAGCGTCATTTATCACGTTTATATGAAGGACGGCACGATGGAGGAAGTCGACAATCCGGTGCACCTGCCGGACCCGTCCGGCATCGACCGGATCGAAGAACCGATCATCGAGGCGAAAATCATGCTGCCGAGCACCTACATCGGCGACGTGATGAACCTGATCATGTCCAAGCGCGGCGTCTGTACGAATACGGCGTCGGTCGACGGCAACCACGTCATCGTCACCGCCGACATGCCGATGCATGAAATTCTGATCGATTTTCACGACAAGCTCAAGTCGATCACCCGCGGCTACGGCAGCATGGATTACGAACAATCCGGTTACCGGGCCGGCAAGCTGGTCCGGCTGGACATCCTGGTCAACGGCGAGCCGGTCGACGCCTTCGCTTCCATCGTCCATGTCGACATGGCCTATCAGCGCGGCCGCCAGTTGGCGGAGCGGCTCAAAGACGTCATTCCGCCGCAGATGTTCCAGATCGCCATTCAGGCGGCGGTCGGCGGCAAAGTCGTCGCCCGCGAAACGATCCGCCAGCTTCGCAAAAACGTGCTGGCCAAATGCTACGGCGGCGACATCACCCGGAAGCGGAAACTGCTGGAAAAGCAGAAGGAAGGCAAAAAACGGATGAAGCTGATCGGCAAAGTGAACATTCCGCAGGAGGCTTTCGTCGCCGTCCTGCGTTCCGGTGAAACGGAATAAAAGATTTTGGGAGCTGCTATGTTGGAATATTGGAAATTGCGCCGCCGCCGCCGGAAACTCAAACATTTCGGCGCCCAGGTGCGGCTGCTCGCCCACCGCGACGACGACCTTCTGGCCACCGAGCAGAAGAACAAGCTGGCCGAACTCAACGGCGAGGTGCAGTCGCTGCTGAAAAGCCGGGATCCGGTGGCAATCGACGCCTTCCTCGGCAACTGCCAGGCGCGGCTGGCGGAATATTGCCCGCCGCCGTCGTTTCAAACGCTGCGGGAATATCTCGACGTGGCGGCGGTGGCGTTGGTGGTGGCGTTCGGCATCCGGGCGCTGGCATTGCAGCCGTTCCAGATACCGACCGGCAGCATGCAGCCGACTCTGTTCGGCGTCCACTATATCGCCGAACAGGGCAAAGCCAACCCCTATCAGGGCAAACTGCCGGAATTTCTCGATTTCCTGCTGTTTTCCACCCGGCCGGCCCGGGCTGAAATCGGCCGCGGCGGCTACCTGGAGCCGGGCAGCGTCAAGGCGGTCACCGCCAACGGCATTTTCACCGACACCGAATTCGTCATCGGCGGAGAACATTACCAGCTGCCGGGCGAGCCGAAAAAAGTGCGCGAATATGCGCGCCTGGACCGTTTCGGCGGCTTTCGTCCCGGCGAGGTGCTGGCCGACGGCTACCTGTCGCTGGGCGACCACCTGTTCGTCGACCGGATCAGCCACCACCTGTTCGGCATGAACCGGGGGGATGTCGTCGTCTTCAACACCGAAGGCATCATCGGCGCCGGCGGCCGGCCGCTGGTGGAAATGTCCGGCCTCTACTATATCAAACGGCTGGTCGGCCTGCCCGGCGACACGCTGAAAATCGTCAACAATCAGTTGTGGATCAAACCGGCCGGCGACGCCGAATTTCAGCCGGCAACGGCATTCTCCGAAGCGTTTCAAAAAATTTACAGCAATCAGGGCGGTTATCACGGCCATACGAACAATCCGGTCGGGGTCATCGGCCAGTATTTGAACGTCGACGGCACCGAATTCGAAGTGCCGCCGGACAGTTATTTCATGATGGGCGACAATTCGCTGTTCAGCTACGACAGCCGGGGCTGGGGCGTCGTGCCGCGCCGCAATATTGTCGGCAAAGCGTTGTTCGTCTTCTGGCCGTTCAGCCGTCGCTGGGGCGTGGCCGACAGCCATCCGCCGCTGGCGGTGCCGACCGGACAGTTGGACGGCAGCACCTTCCAGCCGATGCGGCAGCAGTGAACGAAAGTAGCCCGAAAAAAGAATGGAACGCGGATGAAACAGGCAGTTTTTTTGATACAATGTCAGGACCAAAAGGGTTTGGTGACGAAAATCACCGGTTTTTTTTACGCACTGGGACTGAATATCCTGCATTGCCAGCAGTACACCGACGCCCAGGAGGACCGTTATTTCATGCGGGTCAAAATCGACCTGCGCGACATGGCGATCACCCGTAAACGGCTCGAAGCGGATTTTGCCGTGCTGGCGGCGGAGCTGGCGTTGAGCTATGAAGTGCATTACACCGAACCGATCCGCCGGATGGCGATTCTGGTTTCCAAGACCTCGCATTGTCTTTACGATCTGCTGGTCCATACCCGGGAGGGCGATCTGCCGTGCGAAATTCCGCTGATCGTCAGCAACCACCCGGAGCTGGAATACGTCGCCGATCAATTCCGGGTGCCGTTCTACTGCCTGCCGGTGGAGCCGGGCCGCAAGGCGGAACAGGAGAAAAGACTGATCGATATGCTCGACCATCACCGCATCGACCTGGTGGTGATGGCGCGTTACATGCAGATCCTGAGCGATGATTTCATCGCGCATTATCCGGGACAGATCATCAATATCCATCACGCCTTCCTGCCGGCCTTCCAGGGCGCCAATCCCTATCAGCGCGCCTGGGAGCGCGGCGTCAAGATGATCGGCGCCACGGCGCATTACGCCACGGCGGAACTGGACGAGGGCCCGATCATCGAGCAGGATGTCGAGCGGATCAGCCATGAGGACGATCCGGCCGATATGAAACGGCTCGGCAAGGAGATTGAGCGGCGGGTGTTGACCCGGGCGGTCAAAGCCCATCTCGAGCACCGGATCATCACCTCCGGCCGGCGGACGATCATCTTCGCCGGCTGAACCGGGAGGAATCACTCCGATGACCTGGCGGCGGACAGCCCGGTGGGGATTGCTCTTCTTTCTGGCGCTGGCGTGCCGGCTGGCCGACGGGGCGCCTTTCCGTTTCGTCGTGGTCGGCGACAACCAGCAGGCGATCAGCGATCCGCTGGAAGGCGTGCCGGAACGCGGCGCTCTGCCGGCGGCCATGGCGGCGCTCAAGCCGGACTTCGCATTGCACACCGGCGACCTGATGTATCTGGGATTCGCGCCGGATTCCTATCGGAAATTTGTCGAATATTACCGCCCGCTGCTGGCAACCGTCCCCTTTTTTCCGACGATGGGCAACCATGACGCGGTCGGTTCGCTGCAATACAAACGCTTCCTGGAAGAACAGCTCTTCACCCGCAATCCGGCGGTATTCGGCAGCGGTTACGCCGAAAAATTCCAGGTCGCCTATGAGACGGATCCGACGGAATATCCATCCTCGCCGAAAGATCCGGCGGCGGCGGAATGCCGCGACCGGGTGCCGAGCGGCTTTTCCTGCCGCACCTTTTACTCGTTCCGCTACGAAAACGCCCTGTTTCTTTCGTTTGAACAGGGCTATCGCGACTGGACCAACACCCCGCTCCGCTGGGTCGAGGAGACGCTGCAAGCAGCGCGGGCCGATGCTTCGATCGATGCCATTTTCGTCTATCTGCACCATCCGCTTTACGCGACGGCGATGGCGGAAAACCCGCCCGACCCGAATAAGCCGGAGCGCGGCCAATGCCTGAAACCGGTGCGGGACGCCTACGAAGCGCTGTTCCGAAAATACGGCGTCACGATGGTTTTCTCCGGCCATATCCATCAATACGAACATCTCTGGGTGCCGGATGATCGCCGTTTTACCCGCGCCGAGGCTCCGGAACGGCGCTATGCGGCCGGCGACGGCATTCATTATCTGATCACCGGCGGCGGCGGCGGAACGCTCTGCCGCGCCGGCGAACGGCCAAACGAGCCGAGTTACCGGTACCGGCAGGCTGCGCTGCGGGAATATCATTTTCTCCTGGTAACGGTTGATGAATCGGCAATCACCGTCAAGGCTTTCCAAGTCAGGGGAAGCGCCCGAAAATACCGCATTTACCGGCGGGACAAGTTTGTCATCGAGCCGGCGGCCGTTCCGGCCGCCGGCCAGCCTGAAGTGCGGTAAAATCGCTCCGCGGCAGCATTTTGGGAAAAACCCGGTCTAGCCTGAATATTGCGTAAATTTTCAAAAACAAAGAGGCAGATTCTCGACTAATATATTATATTGTAATATTTTACGTGACAATATAACGCCGAGGTCTGCCAATGACAAAATGTAACGTTTCGATTCCGTTCTTTCAAGGTCCGAAAAGCAGAAAAATTGAATTCAATTTCGCCGGTGGAGATATCAGCAGTGACGGCGGGTTGCTTTTTGTGAAAGAATTCGACCGCAAACTCGGTTTGACCCGGCGCGCCGGTAACCTGCTGGATTCTTTTGATATTCGACAGCCCGGAAAAGTTGAACATTCCTATCTGAGCATGCTTCGTCAACGAGTTTTTGGTTTGGTTGCCGGCCATGAAGATCTCAATGACCATCATGAATTGCGAACTGATCCGCTGATTCAAACTGTTGTCGGTCGTGATCGTCAACTCGCCACTCCAAGCACTTTATGTCGATTCGAAAATGGAATCGATCGTCGTGCTTGCGTAGATTTGAGCCGATTGTTTGTCGAATTCTTTATCGAAAGTTTTTCCACGCCGCCGCGAGAATTGATTCTTGATTTCGATGCTACCGATGACCTCGCTTACGGGATGCAGGAAAATCGCTTTTTTCATGGCTATTATGACCACTATTGCTTTTTGCCGTTGTATGTTTTCTGCGGGGATCAATTGCTTGTGGCTTATTTGCGTCCATCAAAAATTGATGCGGCCAAGCATGCTTGGGCGATTCTCTCGCTACTGGTAAAGCGCTTTCGGCAGAAATGGCCGAAGGTTAAGATTATTTTCCGGGGAGACAGTGGCTTTTGTCGGCAGAAAATGCTGAACTGGTGTGATAAAAATGAGGTCAAATATATTGTCGGATTGGCGAAAAATCCACGTTTGCTGGAATTATCAAAAGATCTTCAAGTGAAAGCGGAAGCACTTTACAACGAAACACATGAAAAAGCAAAACTGTTTACTCAGTTCGAATATGCGGCAGGAACTTGGAAATACCCGCGCCGGGTGATTGCCAAAGCGGAATTCAACTCCCCCGGACCGAATAATCGTTTTATCGTCACCAATCTTGATGATGATGGACAATATCTTTATGAAAAAGTCTATTGCGCCCGAGGTGAGATGGAAAACAGGATCAAGGAACAGCAGCTGGATCTTTTCGCTGATCGGACGAGCTGCCATGACTTTGCGGCAAATCAATTCCGGCTTCTGCTTTCAAGTTTGGCTTATATTCTCATGGAACGGTTTCGGGCATTGTTGTTGACAGGAACTCAATTTGCCGAGGCTACCTGCGGCAGCATTCGCTTATACCTGGTGAAAATCGGTGCCATTATTCGGCGGAATACCAGAAAAATTTATGTTGCTCTTTCAAGTGCTTGTCCAAATCAGGAACTCCTCCGCTTGATCGCTGCGAAAATCATCGCTTGGGAATAAAACCTTGGAGAGCTGTCACCGGCTCGCCGAACAACAACGGGGGAAAGGGGGAATATGCTCAATTTGCAAAAAAACGACAATATCCGACTCTGAAAATAAAAACTTCCGAATCTTCTGAACATTTCTCGACGATTCGAAAGTTTCATGCAACATTCAGGCTAGGACATCATATGCCTTAATTCCATTATTTCCGACGAACCCATACAGATTCACGCCACCGTTTTCTTCGATCGGATCGCGGCTGATCCATCTTCCATGTTGCGGATCGTAATAACGATAACCGTAGTAGTAGAGGCCGTTACCGTCCATCGACTTCGTGCTGAACCGGTAGATGAAGTTGTCAGCCTCCGCGCCACTCGATGACACCGTGCGGCCGAAGGCGTCGTAGACATATTCCGCCACCGAGGCCTTGGTCGACGCATTCAGGTAGCTCATGATGTTGCCGTTGCCGTCATAGACCGGCAGATAAGTCTGCCCACCGCGCTTTTCCGCCAGCAGCCCGCCGACCCCGCCGGCGCCTTGCAGGCTGCCGGAGAGGTCTTCGCCCCACAGATACCCCTTCTAGAAAGTCGGCGCCGCCGTCGTGATGTCGTAGACTCCCACCACATTCCAGCTGTCGTAGACGTAAGCGACCTCTGACTGCGTCTGCCGGTCGCTCCCGATTTCAGGATCACCTTCTGCCTGATCCGACAGTTCAGATAGTCATAGATATTCTCATATTCGCACAAGGTTCTATCAGCATTTAATGGCAGAACAAAAATACAACAGATTTACGCTCGATTTTCCTTGTGCGATGCAAGTTACTATCTTCCAATTAAATTATTTTTTCATCTTTTCTTCATAAGCTTTTATGCGTTTTCTTAGCGGTTCATTGAGATGATCCCAGCTATCCGGGTACATTCCTCTCAGAATATCAATCGGAGTTTTCGCATTAAAAACAATCCTTCCCCGCACCGTTGCATCAGGATCTTTGGATAGTTTTAAGAATAAATCCCTCGTTAATTTACGTTTCGATGCAACCTCAAAACGAACATTTTCATCTTCATCATCAGCTAATAACTCCAAAATTTCAATTGGCACTGTTTTGTTGATAACAACCCATTGTTTCATCTCTGGAAAATTTTTTACTAGTTCCATACCTATCTCTAAAGGCAATTCGTCTTCCGCCGAACGGACATATTCCTCCGGAATTTCACTTTCTCTTAACCGAATAAATTCTTCCGCAGACTCAATCATCGGTTGACTCCTTTTAAATTTTTCAGTAAAATATATTGACCAACAGGACCTTTATGTTTATCTCTCAAAATATCTTCCATATTCATCTGCATCATGGAGCCTCTTCAATTTATTACCTTCTTCCTTAAAAACCTTAAATTTACTGCCACCATGACCGGTTAGATCCTCTGTTCACTCTAAACGTCGTTATAAGTAGGAATCTCACTTTAAATATAAGAGAATTAGTATTTTTGACATTGAATAAATACAATACAGAACAATTTTACATATCATTTTTAAATATATATAAATTTAAATGACTATCATGCATCAGGAATAAAAATAGGAATCGTGTAATATTTTTCCCTCCATTCAGTTTTTCCTTCGCAACCGTATTCACATTTTATAGAAATCGTTCCTGCCTCAAAATTCCATGTTTCAAGACTCCAATGTCTATCATACATCCATCGCTCAGGCGAGGCATAAACCAGCTCAACCATGGAATTCTCATTATCTGTAATATGATAAACATATAAATCTGTAACATGACCATCATTACAGTCTAACAATACAAACCATCTATTTTGTTCAGACCATTCAATGTTTGCCCATCTTTCGGTCCGCAATAAAAAAACTTCTTTGGTCTGGCCCAGTTTTCCAAAGGAAATTATTTCACCTTGCTCCTTTAACTCTTCTACCCTACAATAATAATCACCATTCGGCGAAAATATTTTCCAAGTTTTATCCACCTTGTCATCATCTTGCAAAACTTTTGCAATCTCTCTGTTTCCATTTTTACGTGAAATATTAGGCACATCATTATTTTTTGTCAAAAAGAAAATAAATGCAACTAAAATCACTAAAAAAACAACTATTTCCAATAATACTACTATTATTTGCCTGGGTTTCTTTTTTTCCATCTCTCAGTCGCCTTTCGCTTATCGTATTCTGCCTTTTCTTTTTGCCCTTCTTTATATTTTTTCATATTATCCGGCTCTGGAGGCGGGTCATTCTCACTCCATTTCGAAGGGCAAGAGCAATCTTCTCCAATTTCTAAGATAACAATATCCCATTCTGGATCTCTACCATCGGGTTTTTTTGTCCAAAGATCAAGCCACTCATCTGGATCTACTCCTTTAGGTAAAGCATACCTTTCATTATTTGTTAAACCTCCTTCGCTACTCTTAGGAGAACGTGGCATCGCCCATCCTTTACCTGTATCACGTACAACTCTCCGATCATTATTTTTTCTACCTCTACGAATATGGAAAATTGTTCCAGTCGGATATGGTTGGTTAACCGGATGATCATTGCCAAGAAAATCTGGATTTCTTTTATTAGAATTTTCAGGTGGTGGTGTGTATCGCTGATTAGCAACAGCCGCACTAAATTCATCCAATGGCGGCTCGGGAGTTTGTCCTGGCGCAACTTTCTTTTGTCCATTGTAAAAGGTGATAAGCATCCAACGATAACATTTTTTCAGACCATAAATATCATACTCATCAACGCCATTATTTCCGACAAATCCGTACAGATTCACGCCGCCATTTTCCTCGATCGGATCGCGGCTGATCCATCTTCCGTGCTGCGGATCGTAATAACGGTAACCATAGTAGTAGAGGCCACTGCCGTCCAGCGGCTTCGTGCTGAACCGGTAGGTGAAGTTGTCGGCCTCCGCGCCGCTCGAAGATATGGTACGGCCGAAGGCGTCGTAGATGTACTCCGCCACCGAAGCCTTGGTCGACGCGTTCAGGCAGCTCATGATATTGCCGTTGCCGTCATAGACCGGCAGGTAGGTCTGTCCACCGCGCCTTTCCGCCAGCAGCCCGCCGACCCCGCCGGCACCCTGTAGGTTGCCGGAGAGGTCTTCACCCCACAGATACCCCTTCTGAAAAGTCGGCGTCGCCGTCGTGATGTCGTAGACGCCCACCACATTCCAGCCGTCGTAGACGTAAGCGACCTCCGACTGCGTCTGGCCGGTCGCGCCCGATTTCAGAATCACCTTCTGCCTGATCCGACGGCTTAAATAGTCGTAAGTATATTCATAACGATAAGTCCCGACATCCGCCGTTTTCAGACGGTTCTCGGCATCGTAGGTATATTGCGTCGTATAGCTGCCGGTCAGGTTGCCGTCCGCATCGTGCACCTGCGCGTAAGTGGTGCCATTCGGCTCGGTGATCAGCGAATACTGATTCACCGCGTTCGCCGTATAGCTCCACTGGGAATCACTGCCGGTCGTTCCCTGGAAGGCGGACTGACGGTTGCCGATCTGGTCGAAACTGTAATCGAACGACTGCCCGGCGATCCCTCCGGAAGCATTCTTGCGCACCGCGTTGATCACCTGTCCATAGTTGTCATATGCGTAATCCCAGTAACTGCCGTCCGCCAGCGTCGTCTTGATCCGCTGGTCCTTGATGTTCAAGGTATAACCGTAGTTCTTCGTCAATGATCCCGCCGTCGTGCTGACGCCGGTCAGCCGGTGAGCGCTGTTGAAGCTCCGGGTTGCCGTCGATACCGTCTGGTTGTTCGACGCCGTCGCCAGCCGCAGCGTCGACAGCTGCCCGGCCGCGTTGTGGGTGTAGTGCGCCGTATAACCGCCGTCCGAAATCGTCGCATAGCGGCCATCCGTACCATAGGTATAGTTCGCCTGCTGGTGCGTCGTACTGCCGGTCTTCAACATTTGGCCGGTGCGGCGGCCGTAGGCATCGTAAGTATAATTCAGCGTCGTATCGGCCAGATACGGCACCGTCTCGGCGGTCAGCAGATTCTTCGTGTTGTCATAAGTATAAGTCCGGGTTCCGGCTCCATCGGTCACCGTCACCGGGCGGCTCAGGAAATCGTAGGTGATCGACACGTCCGGCGTCGCATCGCTGTAGTCGATGCCGGTCTGCCGCCCGCCGTTGTCATACGAATAAGTCGTCGTCACCCCACGCGCCCAGGTCCGTTTCAATGGCTGGTTGTCCGCCGTATAGGTATAGGAAACCTTACGGCTGTCCGCGTAGATTTTCTCCTTCACCCGCTGCCGGGTGTCGTAGTTCCAGCTCGTCACCTGCGGCGTCGTGTTGGTACGCCAGGTCTTCAGCGTCGCCATGCCGCCGAAGTTGTTGTAGGTGAATTCCTGGGTGTATGTTTCCGCGCCGGACACCTTTTTCAACTCTCCGGTCAAATGAAATTCATAGTTGACGATCCGGTTCCCGGGCAGCAGATAATTATACAGCCGGTTCAGATTGTCGTAAGCCATACTGACCGACTGCCCGTTCACCGTCCGCGACAGCACGTTGCCGTTCGCGTCATAGCTGTTGTTGGCCAGCGTATTCACCACCGTCGCGCCGCGCTTTTCAGTCACCGTACTCAACCGGTCGAACTGATCGTAAGTGTAAGTCGTCACATTGCCGGCGGTGCCGTCACTGTTGAACAACTCCTCTTTCGTAACCAGCCCGTTCTCCTGCGTCGTCACCTTCTTAACTCCAACCGCATCGGTTTCGGTCAGCCGAACCTCTCCGTCGCCCAGATATTCGGTCCGCGAAAAAGCAGTCTTGCCGAATTCCGTCACCCAACTGCACAGACCGTCCAACGTTTGTTCCGTTTTCCGGACCTCAACCGAATTGGCTCCACTCGACGTCGTCACCGTCATCACCTGTACAGTAACAGACTGCCCATCCAGGGTTTTAGTTCCGAAGCTATAGGTATAAGTCGTCGCGATATCGCCGGTCGACTGCGTCCCGTCACGATCCATATCCACTATTTCGGAAATCAACTGGCCGCGAACGTTATAAGTATACAGCGTCATTACCCCGCCCGGCGTCACCGGCTTGATCAACTGCCCTTTGGTATTGTAGTAATTCATCGCGTTTGAAGACTTTTTCATGACCGACTATTTTAGACACAGTCATTATTACCAAAGCTCTCGCTATCTCTTTTTAAGATATTGTTAGAATATTAAAAAAGAATTATTATAAACTCAATATATCTTTTCAAAGTTATTTTTAGCTTGCGCTTTCTCATTGTAAATATCCCTAATTTCCTGAGCTATCTTTGAGTTTTTATCTAATTCCCAAGCAAAAAGACCATGTTCGCCTATAGGAAATAAAAAAATTCGTCCATTATACCAGCCTACAGAACAATCATTTCTATTATTCATTATAATTCGGCCAATTTGTTTTACCGCATCATATAATCGCTTATTAGAACTTCCCTTTATTTTGCTCCGTAGTTCATCATCTACAACCTTTACCTCCCGTAATAAATCCATACTATTTTCACCTGATTTCAATGATATGAATTCACCATTTGCCAAAGGACTATAGCTTTCTATATCGGCCTTTCTAGGCGGAATGCGCCAAAGTAAAAGCAACAGGAGTATAAAAATAACAGATCCAATCATAATAAAATTTTTAGTACGATAATGCATCACATCTCCGTTTTTCTACTGATTGCATTCAGGAGTAAATCTTTTAACTCTAAAAGACCTATTAAAGGGATCATAATCATTCCGGTCATAAAATCCCAACATCTTGCTTCCCATCCTCCAAAGAGCCCTTGCCTTTACCCCAGAAGGTGAAACCAACCCTTGATACATCGTCACATCAACATCCAACTGGTCAGCTATATATTGTCCCAACAAATCTCCGGCTTCTCCTCCACCTGAAAAACATGATCTGAATTCAACATGACCGTCTTCACAAAATACCTCCTTTAATTGAAACAAAAAATCGTGCATTCTGCGAAATACATTAAATTATTTATTTTTAACTATTTACAATGCATTGAAATTTGAAAAATCCTCCAACTGAAATTATATTGTAATCTTCTAGCAATCAAAATCATAACTCCAGAAGGAGGAATAAAAACCAATGCAACTATCTTTATTCTGCGATTATCGCGGGTACGCCAACTCCAAATACGAGAGCCTGTTTCTTGCGCTGGAAGAATCTCATACTAGTGTCGCTAAGAAGAAAGGTCCTGGTCGTATCGGCTATGGAGATTTGGCTTACCTCAAAGCATACGTTTACAAGCACGCGGAGGAAATCAAAAGCATTCCGGAGCTCTTGCGCAATCTGCAACGGAATCCGGTGATCTGCGAAATGATCGGTTTCCAGTATGATTCGCTGCCGGACTCGTCCCGTTTTTATACATTCCTGAGCAAGACAAAAAACTCCGAAATCCAGGCGATTCATCATGCGGCGGTTCAGTCGCTGATCGGCGGCGGCGTGGTTTCGCTTGACGTCCTGATCGTCGATTCCAAACCGGTCATGGCCAATACCAAGCACAACAATCCCAAAAATCCGAGTCGCTCATTGGATAAAGAGGATAAAATCCCCCGCAATCCCAAAGCGACTCTCGGCTATTATTCTTACTTGAAACAGCCATTCGGCACGGGCAAGCAATTCAGCTTTTTCTGGGGCTTCCGGACGCACGTATTGGTCTCCGAAGAAGGCGTTCCGCTGGTCGAAATCACCAAGCCGAACAACATCTCCGACGAACAGATTGCGCACTCGCTCTTACGCAAACTCAAACGGGTCTACGGACAGAAGAAAGGCCGAGTTTTTATCGCCGATTCCGCCTATGACCACCGCCAATTCTACGACTTTATCAAGGACGAAATCAAAGGCCAAGCATGCATCCCAATCAATCCGCGCAACCAGCAAGCGGCCAAACTTCTCGGCGAAAAAGGCTGTCCCATCTGTCCCGGCGGACTCGAAATGAAATATTCATGCATCACCAAGAGCGAAGGCCGCACCCGCAAGAAATTCCGCTGTCCGATCATCGCCGGAACGCGCCCGGAAAAAGCCGAATTACCTGGCCAATGCCCTTGCAATCATCAACGATTCTGTACCGGCAGCCGCTATGGCTGTACCGCTTACATCGACGTTACCGATGATGCACGCGCCCAGGTCCCGCGCCAAAGCGCATGGTACAAAGAGACTTATACCAAACGTACCGGCGTCGAACGCTATTTCTCGCGCCTCGGCTCGCGCGAGGTCGAACAGACCACGCATTTCAATTACCGAGCCATCCGCAACCAGATGAGCATTGCACATCTGACGCTCGCGCT
Organism: Victivallis sp. Marseille-Q1083; assembly: GCF_903645315.1. Classification (NCBI taxonomy): domain Bacteria; kingdom Pseudomonadati; phylum Lentisphaerota; class Lentisphaeria; order Victivallales; family Victivallaceae; genus Victivallis; species Victivallis sp. Marseille-Q1083. Next base: position 425,078 of record NZ_CAHJXL010000002.1, on the reverse strand, counting down.
CACCGCCGTCGCCGCCGCATTCATTCTCGAACAGCCGGACAAAATCCGCTGTTACAAATCGTTTGCTGACGCCGCATAGCTTCGCGATAATCTCAAATTTTTCAATCAACCCCGGCGAATTCACATCCGCCTTAATTCTTCACGCCTTTTTTCAGCGATTTTTTACCCAATTCTGCACCAACTCGTACTGTTTGCTTGTTTTCAAAGCTTTTGCCGGTGGCTCAAACTGCTTCCTGTTCACTTTTCCTCTATTTCGCAGAACTCATTGAAACAAAAAATCCTGAAGCGCAACAAAATCATCCTGCAGTCCTAACTGCCTTCCTCCGTATGTTAACTTACCGTCGGATTCACCATGCGCTAAAATAATCAATGAATCAATACAACGGCATTCATCCAATTCAACATATTCTTTCAATTGTGTTAAAAGATCTTCATATGTCATGAAGCGTATTTTATGCCTAACCAAAGTCATGGCTGCTTCGGTACTAATAGGATCATAACCATCATCTTTTAATGAATATGCCAATACTTGCAGTTTTAATAAAGGAGCTTTCATTTCGACCCCCTTTATATTTCCATCTATCTCAGCCGTACTAAAACCAAGGAAAACTTCATTTTGTTGAGCTGGGTTCAAACCCAAACCAACCGGTTCCCCATATAGACGATCACTTGTGCCAGTCCAAATACTCATTCCTAAAAAATCAAAGTAATTCACGCCATTATTCTGGATAAATCCATACAGATTCACGCCTCCCTCTTCTTCCAGCGGATCACGACTGATCCAGCGGCCATGCTGCGGATCGTAGTAACGGTAACCATAGTAGTAGAGCCCATTGCCGTCCACCGGCTTCGTGCTGAACCGGTAGGTGAAGTTGTCGGCTTCCGCTCCGCTCGACGATACCGTGCGGCCGAAGGCGTCGTAGACGTACTCCGCCACCGAAGCCTTAGTCGAGGCGTTCAGGTAGCTCACGATATTGCCGTTGCCGTCATACACCGGCAGATAGGTCTGGCCGCCGCGCGTCTCCGCCAGCAGTCCGCCGACGCCGCCGGCACCTTGCAGACTGCCGGAGAGGTCTTCGCCCCACAGATAGCCAGTCTGGAAGCTGGGCGTTGCCGTGGTATTGTCATAGACTCCAACCACATTCCAGCCGTCGTAGACGTAAGCGACCTCCGACTGCGTCTGGCCGGTCGCTCCCGATTTCAGGATCACCTTCTGCTTGATCCGTCGGCCCTGATAGTCGTAAGTATATTCATAACGATAAGTCCCGACATCCGCCGTTTTCAGACGGTTCTCGGCATCGTAGGTATACTGCGTCGTATAGCTCCCAGTCAGGTTGCCGTCCGCATCGTGCACCTGCGCGTAAGTGGTGCCATTCGGCTCGGTGATCAGCGAATACTGATTTACCGCGTTCACCGTATAGCTCCACTGGGAATCACTGACGGTCGTCCCCTGGAAGGCGGACAGACGGTTGCCGACCTGGTCGAAGCTGTAATTGAACGACTGCCCGGCGATCCCTCCGGAAGCATTCTTGCGCACCGCGTTGATCACCTGTCCATAGTTGTCATACGCGTAATCCCAGTAACTGCCGTCCGCCAGCGTCGTCTTGATCCGCTGGTCCTTGATGTTCAATGTATAACCGTAGTTCTTCGTCAATGATCCCGCCGTCTTGTTAGCCTTCTGGGTACATTTAGTTCTATATAAAGTCCAAAATTATAACCTATTCTATTATAAAATCAATAACAATAATTTCTTATTAGAAATATATTTTAAAAAGAAAATTTTCTGTTATATTTATGCTCATGCTCTTTTATGTATTTTTTTATTCTATCAAATAATTCAGTATTATCAATACAATAAACATTTTTAATATTTAAGTAAATTTTTTTATTTAAAATATATACTTTTGCTATTTTTCCATCAATTTTATATATTCCGACCCAATATTCTTTGGATAAATCCATAGTTTCCACACGATATGCCTTTATAGGCGGGGAAATTTCTATAGCTGTATTATCAGCCAGTATTATGTTTCCAGAAATTTCAATCTCTTGAGGTAAATAATAAAAACCTCTTGTTACTATTTCTGGAAGACAAAATAACAAAATTAATATTTCTATTGCAATAATAACTAAGACCCATATAGAATATCTAGTTATTTTCTTCATTATTTTTTCTCCATAAGAAAAGTATCAAATTGTTGCTCTGGCAAAAAACGCCTAATACGATGTGGGTATAGAGGGTTATAATCTTCATTTTTATATAAAGGTTTTGCCCCAAATCCAGTTGCACCTAATATATTAGATTGACCTTGATGCAAAATGACTCCTGCGTTCAAATAATTTGCTAATTGTTGCCCCAAAAGACTTCCTGCATTACCATCACCAACATAACAAAGTCTCCATTCCACAACTGCATTACAGCTACACAACATCCCCTTCAATGAGTCAAGAAATCCTTTGACTTGAAGGTCTTGTACCGGAGAATTATTCACAAGAAGCTCCATCTGAAAAGAACCAATCGTATCATTTTTCCCCAACACAAGTGTATTGCTAACTCCATGGCCAATAATAGTCAACCGTTCAAAACAATTTCCAACATTGCCAGTTTCATCAAAAGTTCCAAGTTTCAGCTTCAATTCTTCAATCATCTTATCAAAACCATTGGCATAGACTTCTCCTAATGAAAATACAGAAGCAGAAAAGCCTTCCCAATCTAATATGGGATTCCCATCTGCATCATCCATCACGCCTGTCCTAACAAACTTTTGAAAGGGTGAAAAAAGTGGAGCCAACTTGTCCGTAATAGTATATTACGGTTGCCTAAACCACAAGGAGGCTCCGTAATGAAGAATACATCAGTCAGTCTTTTTCGTCAAGTGTTGGATTTGATACCGAAGCGAGAATTTGAAGAAATAGTCATGAAACACAATGGAGACAAGCGAAAACAGTCCTTTGACAGTTGGGCACATTTTGTGTCGATGATCTTCTGCCAGTTGGCGCAGGCCAATAGTCTGCGAGAGATTTGCGGAGGTTTGAAAACCTGTGGAGGTAAATTGAATCATCTTGGAGTGGAATCCGCTCCAACCAAATCCAACTTGTCGTACGCCAATGCCCATCGCTCTCCGAAAATGTTCGGCGATATTTTCCATATGCTTCTGGGACACTGCCATGCAATTGCGCCACGGCATGAGTTTTCGTTTCCCAAGAAACTTTACAGTCTCGACGCAACGCTGATTGAGCTTTGCGTTAAAGTTTTTCCATGGGCAACCTATCGGCAAACCAAAGGGGCAATCAAGCTCAATATGCTGTTGGATCACGATGGTCATCTTCCCGTGTTCGTTGATTTCACCAATGGAGATGTTCATGAGGTAAACAGCGCCAGACGAATGGAACTCCCGCGTGACAGCATGGTGGTTTGTGATCGCGGATACGTTGATTTTTCCATGCTGTATAAATGGAATCTCTCCGGTGTGGATTTTGTCACGCGCCTCAAGACCAATACGACCTACGACATCCCGGAATACGATGTCAAGCAATATCCCGGAACCGTTTTGAGCGATGAAGTCATTTTTCTGCGTGGTTCGCAAGACAAATATCCGGAACGTCTCCGCAAAGTGGTCGTCTGCGATGTGGAAAACCATCGGACATTGACCTTGCTAACCAACAATTTTGAGCTGGACGCACAAACGATCGGCGACATCTATAAGGCTCGCTGGCAAATCGAAAGCTTTTTCAAGATGCTCAAGCAGAACTTCAAGATCAAAACGTTTATCGGCACCAGCGAAAATGCGGTTCGGATTCAAGTTTGGACAGCGCTTATCGCTATTTTGCTGACCAAGTACCTGAAGTTTTTGTCGAAAGCGCAATGGCATTTTTCAACCCTGGTCACTTTCCTGAAATGGAATCTATTTGTTTACCGCGACTTGCGCCAATGGCTGGATCAACCATTTACCAAACCACCGGAGCCGGAATCATTTCAACCAGAGTTCGCTTTTTAGGACAGCAGATTTACAACAAAGGGGGGCTCACTGCTGTCCGGTAAAAAATTCAGCATAGAAACTCGTTGAAAAGTTCGAGTTGTTCGGGAGCATTCCAATCCGGCGGCTTCGTAATGGTTTTGCGGTTCAGAGCGAGGACTTCGAGCAGGGAAAGATTCTGCATAAGCGTCTCGCGGATTCGGTTCGTTAATTCCGAGAGGCTGAGCTTGAATCCATGCAGGAATTTGATGTATGCGACCAAAAGATAATGGATAAGCGCGACATAGATTTGCGTCATGACGGCGTTTTCACTGGTTCCAAGAAAGCTCTTGATTTTGAGATTTTGCTTGATCCATTTGAAGAAGATTTCGATCTGCCAACGCTGTTTATAAATTCCGGCAATGCTCGCTGCCGCCAGTTTGAAGTTGTTGGTAATGAAGCGGTATGTTTTTCCGGTCGATTCATCCAGGAACTCAATCAGCCTCAGTTCTCCGGGATATTTTCTTGCTGATTGATATCCGGTAAACCACACGGCTTCATCCCGCAAAACCCCACGTTTTTCATTTGCCTCCCGATGCTGTCCGAGAAACTCAATTTTTGCATTGTCTTTCAGTCTCGTGACAAAATAAGCCTCGCTGTCCGCAATGTGTTGAAACCAGTTCAGATCATAGTATCCTTTGTCAAAGGTGTAGATGCTGTCCGGAACGATGATAATGTTCTCTCGTGCCGCTCGAATATCTGCTATTTTCCCGTTGCTCAGCATCACAAAGCAGGGCAGATTTCCGGATAGATCAAGCTCGGTATGAAGTTTGATAGCACCCTTGTTTTTACGATAATGCGCCCAATCGTAAAGATTTAGGCACAGATCAATCGTCGTGCTGTCAATCGCGTACAGCGGATTGTGGAATCGGAACTTGTGCGAGGGCGCACATTTCAAAGCCCGGTCAAGAATTTCCTCAAACAACGCCTTGAATATCTCCGGATCACGTCGATTCATCGCTTCGGACAAGGTCGATTTTGGAACAACCTCCATGCCGAGGTGATACAGCCGATCATGGTTTGCAAGAAGACCGTTTTCAATTTCTCGCAAGGAGTCTTTGCCCGTAATTTGCGCGTAAAGGCACGTCAAAAACTGCCGCCATGCGGTAAAATGTTTGCAATAGCGGTCGCCGGATAAGTTTTCTACGGATTTCTCAAAACGATGTCTCGGTATGAAATTGAAAAGCTGCTGAAAGATGCTACTGTAATGCATTGTCGGGACTTTCTTGTTCAATATTATGGGTTTGAGCTCTTCTAATATAGAACAAGTCCCGATTTTAACAATCAAGTCCGGAAACTTTTACCGGACAGTAGTGAGGGGGGCTACTTTTGAGAATTGGTGTGAAATAGATGAAAATGAGGGGGCGTAATCAGAAAATTACGCCATTTTGAAAATTGTTAGGACAGGTGTGGTCTGAAGGCATGTTTTGACAGGTTTGAGCAGGTTGGGGCGCAAAAATGAAAAACCAGTCGCAAGTATTTTACCGCAACTGGTTTCCGATCTCAAAATTGGTGGAGCTGAGGGGATTCGAACCCCTGGCCTATACGATGCGAACGTATAGTTCTAATTTATTTTATCTCGACAAAAACTATAGATAAGTCAATATTAATAATGATGTTATGAAAATTGTGATTTGACTTTTTTTTGATCGAAAAATGAAAAATGTAGGGAAAATACGGGACTTTTTTTTTAAAATAAAATTTTTTATTCACGTTTTTGCATATTTTGATATTTTAAATTAAAAAATCCAAAACATATGATTACGTCGTCTTGGGAAAGCGATTTATGCTATTTATTTGAATCGATCAAAAAATCAAAAATAACCATTTTTTATTATGATGTCGAAAAACCTCCAATTTCCCTCATGGTTACAAATGGAAACTCAAATTCATTCACTTTGGAATTAAACTTTGTAAATGCCGCCATTTTGCTTGGTTGCATTTCGTTTGAATCAGGTTATACTGTATCTGCAAAACAACCAGGAAAGGAGCCACTGTTTATATGAAAAAACATATTCCCGATGATCTGGTCAATGTAATAGATACCTTGATTTCGCCCTATGGGTATACTTTGCATGAATTGCTTTCTCCTTGCCAGGCAAAGGAAAGCAGTTTTGATCCGAAACCTTATTTGACGGAGAAAGAGGCCGAGTTCTTTTCGGAATGTTCACGAACCACATTGTATCGAGCTGCGAAAAAGGGTGAAATAGATGTCAGGAAACTTACTCCGGCCCGTTCTGGAAAAGTTTTGATCAATAAAGAAAGCCTTATGCATTGGCTTGATGGAAAAAAGAGTACGGGAATGCCTTCATAGATTCACATGGTTATTCATGGTAAGTGTTATTATCCTCCCTTTAATAATACGAGTTGAATTAAGAGAGCGCCAGAAAGAAATCATATTGATGGCATTTGAATTCGTATCGAAATTGCTTCGTATATAAAACAGATTATTAGCCAAGCAGTACCACGATTCTCAACGAGCACATGGTCAAGTATGGCAAGCCGGCTCAAAACAGTTTGACGCGATGATAGAGGAGTCAGAGTTGCGGGAAGTACAGACTAGCACTATTAGTTATATCTCATTAAATGCTATGTTAAAAGTCAGATTAAAAACAATTTTGTTTTATGTAAATTCATAATTCCAAAAAATATAAAAGTATTTTTTCCAGTATTGAAAATCTGCTTTATATGCAGTCTCCAATCTTTCAATAAATTTATCAATTTCATTTTTATCTTTTTCTACATGCATATATAAAATTAAGAAAATCCGAGACCAACTCGTAAATAGACTTTCTTCAATAAATAAATATTTTCCCATGCTTTTAAAACAATAATTTGGTATAAAATTATCTGGCATAATAGCTAATTCTATTTTTGATTTTTTGATTTTTTCTATTTCATTAACAAAAAATTTACTATTTTCGAAACTATACTCTAAAGCCTCAAGAACTGGTTGTAATTTTTTAATAGCATTATTATATTCAGTTTCTGGATAATATATAAAAGTAACTTTTAAAAAGCTATATTTACTCTGTTTGAATCTCATGATTTTGATAGAAATTAAAAAGAATATATTTTTTAAATGATACTTAATTTTCATAATACTTCCTTCAACATCAATCAATTATATTGAATTTAAAATGTAATTATGCCGTATAAGGAGGATTACCATGACAAGGATTATTTCTTCTCTCTTGTTCTTGTATATTATAAATTTGCATTTGAAACCACCAATGCGGAATAGGAATAAAGAAAATATCTATAGTTCCAGGAGAAATCGGTGGTTTTTTAGGAGGATTCGGATCTGTTGGCTTTGGAGTCGGATCAGGATCAGGATCAGGATCAGGTCCTGAAGAACCCGAAGGAGGATTAGCTGGTTCAATTGTTTGTTCATAAGCAGGTCTAGGAGGTGGTTGCTCAGGACCGATTTCCATACCGACAAATTGTGCACAACTCTTAAACATCAGCAAAAAGTAAAATAAATACTTATTTAAATGAGCTTCTTGTGTTGAACAAGAAGTATTTTCACTATTACCTTCACCTCCAGTTTCTTGCTCTGCAATTTGTGGCAGAAGATCAATCGTTGTTGGAAGAAATCCTTCTCCGAAATTTTGTAATCCAAGTTTATCTATATGATTGATAGTTTTATTACTTATATATGCGTATAAATTAAGACCTCCTTGTTTATGGATAGGATCTCGTGACAACCAACGCCCCAGTTTCGGATCATATTCCCGGAAATTATAATAAATCAAACCGGTCTCCCGGTCAGTATATTCACTACTCCATGTGAAAACATTAGTATTTGCATAAGCTCCGGAAGATTTCACTAGTTGCCCAAAAGGACTGTATTCATAATGCGCGACTATTGTGCCTGCAGAGTCCGTCAGATCAGTCACATTTTTATTGGCGTCAGTCTGATAGAAGTAAGTTTTATTGGCAGCGGCATCGAAAACCGTCAACGGAGCAGCATCAAGCATAACCGGTGATTTTGTTTTATGTAAATTCATAATGCCAAAAAGTATAAAAGTATTTTTTCCAGTCTTGAAAATCTGCTTTATATGCAGTTTCCAATCTTTCAATGAATTTATCAATTTCATTTTTATCTTTTTCTACATGAATAAATAAAATTAAGAAAATCCGAGACCAACTCGTAAATAGATTTTCTTCCATAAATAAATATTTACCCATTTTTTTACAAGAATGACCCGGTATAAAATTATCAGGCATAATAATTAATTCAATTTTTGATTTTTTGATTTTTTCTATTTCATTAACAAAAAATTTACTATTTTCGAAATTATACTCTAAAGCCTCAAGAACTGGTTTTAACTTTTTAATGGCATTATTATATTCATCTCCTGGCAAAAACATAAAAGCAATTTTTAAAAAACTGTAATTACGCTGATTGAATCTCACGATTTTGATAATAATGAATAAAAACAAACATCTCAATTTATATCTAATATTCATAATATTACCTTAAATTTCATATCAACTACCCTGAACCAGATAAAGTAATTATATCGTATAAGGCGGATTACCATGACAAGGATTATTTCTTCTCTCTTGTTCTTTTATATTATCAATTTGCATTTGAAACCACCAATACGGAATAGGAATAATGAAAATATCTATAGTTCCAGGAGAAATCGGTGGTTCTTTAGGAGGATTCGGATCTGTTGGTTTTGGAGTCGGATCAGGATCCGGTCCTGAAGACCCTGATGGTGGATCAGGATTAACGATAATGTTATACTCATAAGGAGACTTTGGTGCAGGTGGTTCTGGGCCTTTTTCCATATTGATAATTTGTACGCATCCTCTAGCTATTAGTATAAAATAATAAACAAATCTGTTCAGACTTGCTTCTTGTGCTGAACAAGAAGTATTTTCACTATTACCTTCACCTCCAGTTTCTTGCTCTGCAATTTGTGGCAGAAGATCAATCGTTGTTGGAAGAAATCCTTCTCCGAAATTTTGTAATCCAAGTTTATCTATATGATTGATAGTTTTATTACTTATATATGCGTATAAATTAAGATCTCCTTGTTCATGGATAGGATCTCGTGACAACCAACGCCCCAGTTTCGGATCATATTCCCGGAAATTATAATAAATCAAACCGGTTTCTTTACCCGAATACTCGCTGCTCCAGGTAAAGACATTAGTATTTGCATAAGCTCCGGAAGATTTCACCAGTTGTCCAAAGGGACTGTATTCATAATGCGCGACTATCGCACCAGCAGAGTCCGTCAGATCAGTCACGTTTTTATTGGCGTCGGTATGATAGAAGTAGGTTTTATTGGCTGTTGCATCGAAAACCGTCAACGGAGTATCAAGCATTACCGGCTGCCAGACATAACATCGCAAGACAGCATTATTGCTCAAACCATTGAGTTCTTCGATCAGCTTATAGCCATCATAGACGAATCGAATGTGGGCTGTTAAGGTGCTACCATTATAAACTTTCTTTTCAATGCGGCGGCCCATATAATCGTAAGCGAACTCTAATTTTGCCGTTCCTTTTTCAGCTTTGATCAGCCGGTTTTCGGCATTCCAGGTTTGCGTCCAGCCGTCGCGAGTCAGCATGTTGCCGTCAATGTCATAAGTCGGATTCTGAACCGTACCTGCTTGATTCAACGCTGAATATTGATTGAGATTGTTGGCGGTATAGGTCCAGTTGGTTCCGGCCAGGCCGGCGGTCTTGCGGTTGCCGATCGGATCGTAGGTATAGTTGTAACCGTAGGAAGCATTGTTGTTTGACGAGGCGCCGGTCAGTTCGGAATAACTGTTGTAAGTATAACTCAAAACATCAGCAGCGGTGAAGGCGCTACCGCTGCGGTTCATGCCGGTACGGCGTCCGAGTGCGCCGTTGGCAGGCCGGAATGTGCTGATGGCGCCGTTGGCAACCTTGGTCAACAGATCCCTGGCAGTTTCGTAGGTGTAGTTGGTCGAAACATTATTCGGCCGGGTCATGGAAGCGATCAGGTCGCTGTCGGCAAGAAAGGTATAATTGAAAACGCCGGCCGCGGTGGTCACTTTATTCAAGCGACTGTACCGGTCGTAACCGTAGGTATACAGATTGACCGTTCCGATGTTCAATCCACTGTAACTTCCCTTTAAGCCGCTGGTGGTATAAACGCGATTCAGCTCTTTCGTATAAATACCACTGATTGACTCTTTTTGCAAGGCGACTTGCGCATTATAGGTAAATGTTCTGGTCCTGGCGGCATCGACAACCGTCAATGGTTATTCAAGCTGATTGTAGGTATAGGTGATATCCGGCGTGATTTGCACTGCCGCAGGAAACGAAGCGGTGTTCTTTGCATATCTGGTTGCAATTCCGCGCCAACGTTTTAAGATCATAAATGCATTCTCGATAAAATATCGTAACTTGTATAACTCTTTATCATATTCACGTTGAACCCTGAGATTCTTCCTTGGCGGAATAACTGCTTTTTCTGTTTTCTCAACAATTGCGTCCGAATCATAACCTCGGTCCGCCAATTTTTGCAGTCCCCCTTTTTTGACGTTTGCATAATATAGCACACATCTATTGACGACATAACCTAGTCAACTGGTTCTTCGCAGTTTCATAGATATAAGTTTATGGAATAAATAAAAAATAAATTTTATCTATAAAATATATATTAAAAATCGAAATTATTGTTCATTATTTTTTCTCCATATAGCAATGTAAAATACTATTTCAGTCCAGCCCAATATTGCAAATATTAATATGATACCACCCATCCAAAATTCATTTAATGTTAACGAATGAATACCTAAAATGCTCAACAATAAAGAACGAGAAAAAAGATATAAAAGAATAAACTTATTATGAGTTATTATAATGACGATAAGTAAAACTACAAGAATTAAAAAGAATAAATCTACATTCATGGTCATTAACTTTGTTTGTTTTTATTATGACATTTATTATTTTTTTATTCTGTAAACTACGTACTTTTTTCTGACTACAGCAATTTCATTAATTAGTCGGTTATGCCAAGCCCGATGCAAAAAGGAAAAACCTTATTTTGCCTTCATAATCGTGCCATCGACAGCAAAGGTCGCATATCGCCATTTCCACTTCATGGCCAATGAGTTTCATCATTTGTTCCAACGCGGATTTCAGCGTATGCCCATCGTATTGCGGCTCATGAACCGAATAAAGTTTCTTTTGGTCGCTTTTCTTGAGGAAGCCTTTGCGCAAACGGTTTAAAGCTAGCATCAAACCTCTTCTCCGCGCCGCTTTCCGACAGCTTTTTACCCCAACGCGACATGGTTGACTGATCTGCCGGATACTTGTGCTCAAAATAAACGACACCGGTAATGTATTGAAAATAAGTATCTCAAAGTCATTCATCCAGAATTGATTCATCACTCATTCCGCTGGCATAACGGTTTGAAAAGATGGCTTCGTACTGTATCGCAATTACTGCTTTTCGTCACCATTTTGCAAGAGTTCTTTCTCAATAAATCCCTTCCCTTTCAAGAATATAACACGAAATCATAAATATTTCTATTGATTAAAATCATTTAAATACTTTTTCATGATCGACTAGATGATACTTGCATTAATTGCTGCTTGAATTATACTATAACAATGAATGATTTTGATTACCAGAGAATCACGGGCAGCAGAACACTGGATGCGGAAATAAAAACCGACTTGGTATTGATAGCTCAATAGGCCATTGCCGGTAATCGATGGAAATCTTTTTACTTTAAAGGATCGCATCATGATAAAGCAGGATATTGTAAGCCGAGCTAATCCATACACATTATTGCATCGAGGCTTGGGAGGCAACCAACGCCGGAAGTTATGCTTCCGGCGACAGGTTTGTCACCCGGCGCGGCCGGAAATGCGGCCACGGGTCGGCTTGGCAAAGCCGGCGGAATCAAGGACCAGCGCCTGACTCACAGTCAGAAAACTCCTCGTCAGATACGAGAAAACGTACGTGGCATACCGGGGCTTGCTCTATCTGGCGGCCGCTATGAGCATCATGAATAAAATCATAAGGATTTATCCGGTATTATAACCATTTATTAGTTGATAAGTTCTTATTTTGACGGAGCGGCATTCCTGCGCCGCCGCAACTCTTCCCAATAAGCCAGCCGCTTGCGGATTTCCCGCTCGAAACCGCGTTCCGGCGGATCGTAGAACTTCTGCCGCGGCATGCCGTCCGGGAAATAGTTCTGGCCGGAAAACCCTTCGGCGGTATCGTGATCGTATTGATAATCCTTGCCGTAGCCGAGCTTTTTCATCAGCTTCGTCGGTGCGTTGAGAATATGTTTTGGCGGCGGCAGCGAACCGAACTGTCCGGCCGCCTCCTGCGCCGCCAGCCAGGCTTTATAGCTGCTGTTGGATTTCGGCGCACTGCCCAGAAAGACGACCAGTTCGGCAATCGCCAGTTCCCCTTCCGGCGAACCAAGCCGCTCATAAGCATCCCAGGCCGCCAGCGCCAGCGGCAGCGCCTGCGGATCGGCCAAACTGACATCCTCCATCGCAAAACGGGTCAGGCGGCGCAACAAATACAGCGGATCTTCTCCGCCGGCCAGCATCCGGGCCGCCCAGTAAAGCGCCGCATCGCTGTCCGAACCACGCAACGACTTGTGCAGAGCGCTGATCAAATTATAATGCCCTTCGCGGTCCTTGTCGTAGACCGGCGCCCGCTGCTGAACGATCTTCAACAACCCGGCGGAATCAAGCGTGACGCCCTCCCCGGCCAAATCCCAGACCGATTCCATCAGATTGATCAAATAACGGCCGTCACCATCGGCCAGCTCCAGCAGCGTATTGCGCGCTTCCGGCGTCAACGGCAGCGGCCGCTTCAGCAACTGTTCGCCGCGCCGGAGGATCTGCTCCAGCGCCGGAATGTCAAGCGCGTTCATGACGAAAACCTTACAGCGGCTCAGCAGCGCGCTGTTCAGTTCGAAAGAGGGATTTTCGGTGGTGGCGCCAACCAGAATAACGGTCCCATTTTCCACATACGGCAGAAAGCCATCCTGCTGCGCCCGGTTGAAACGGTGAATTTCATCGACGAACAGCAGCGTCCCTTCGCCGAATTCCCGACGGCGCGCCGCTTCTTCAAACGCCTTGCGCAGTTCGGCAATCCCGGAAAATACCGCCGACAAAGCGACAAAATGCAATGACGTGCAATTGGCCATGATCCGGGCCAGCGTCGTCTTGCCGCACCCCGGCGGCCCCCATAAAATAAAACTGCTCAAACGACCGGAAGCGATCATCCGCCGCAACGGCGCATCCGCCCCCAGCAGATGCTCCTGGCCGACGATATCGTCGAGCACGGTCGGCCGCAGCCGGTCGGCCAACGGCCGGGCAGCGCTGTCTTCAAATAAACTGCCCTGCGTCGGCATGGCGTCCACTGCTCCCTGATTTTGACGTTTTCACCACTCCAAGCCCCAAACCGTCAACGGTCGGAATTGGCGCCGGTCTCTTTTTCCAGATAGAAAAGCGCTTCCTGCAACTGCGTATCGTTCCATTCGGAACCATCTTCGAGCGTCATCCGCAATCCCGCCGGTTCCCGCAACAGCTTGAGCGGCAACTCCTCTTCCTCCGGCAGTTCCACCTCCAGATCCGGTTCGATGCCGACGCCGTGAATCAAATTGCGGCTCGGCGTATAATATTTGGCGATCGTAAAACGGATCGCCCCGGCATTGTTCAACTGGTGGACCCGCTGCACGGACCCCTTGCCGAAGGTTTTCTCTCCGATCAAAGCAGCCCGCCGGTGATCCTTCAAGCAGCCGGAAACGATCTCCGCCGCGCTGGCGCTGTGCCCGTTGACCAGAATCGCCAGCGGCAGATTCAGATATTTCACCGTCGAATCGCCGGCATAGAACACTTCACGATCACTTTCCCGCCGCCCCTCGATAAACAGCAGCAATTCACTGGCGCCGAGAAAACGGTCGCAGACCGCCAGCGCCGCATCCAGAAGGCCGCCCGGATTGTTGCGCAAATCCAGCACCAGCGCATGCATGCTTTTCTGGTTGAGCTGCTTCAGCGCCCGGTCCAGCTCTGCCGGCGTATTGCTGGTAAAACTCTCGATCCGGATATAACCGTAGCCGCCCGGCAGCATTTCTATACCGTTGGAAGGCACCGAATTGCGCGCAAAGGCGCAACGCGTCACCGTCACCTCATGCAATTCATCCTCCTCCTCGCGGTAGACCTTCAACTGCACTTCGCTGTCGACCGGGCCGCTGAGACGCCGCATGCACTCTTCCAGCGTGGCATCCAAGGTGGAAAAACCGTCCACTTCCACCAGCCAGTCGCCGGCCTGAATGCCGGCCTGGGCGGCAGAAGAATTCGGAATGACCGCCATCACCTTGACCGCTTCGTAATCGTTCTTGCGGACCATAACGCCAAGACCGACCTGCTGGCCGTTCAAATCATCGGAATTGCGCCGGTGTTCTTCCGGCGTGTCATAAGCACTGTAGGGATCGAGTTCCCGCAGCATGCCGCGCAAAGCTCCGGCGATCAAACGTTCGTAGGTCACTTTATTTTCATCGACATAATTGTCGCGCAAAATCTCCATGACATTGGTCAGCAGCATGATTTGCGGATAAGGATCTTCCTTCTGGAAAGCGGTTTCCGCCACCGCGGCCGCCGGTTCGGCCCGCAGCAGGTTGGCGGCCGTCAACAGCAAACTCAACAAAAACACCCGTCCCGCCGACGGCATCGGACGGAGAAAAGAACCAAAAGTCGTCATTCTCATAGCTTTACTTTATTGTTTTATCGGTTTATATTAGAATATATATCGCAGTTTCGAATAATGCTAATAAAATAAAACGCAAAAAATGAGGAGGAAAACGAAATGTTGAACAATTCTTACGAACGAAATCCGGACCGGTACGGCAGCTATGCCGCCACCTCGCCGCAGATCTCTTTTCTCAACCAGGTTTACGGCTGGATGTGCCTCGGCCTGCTGCTGACCGCCGGGATTTCCGGCTGGATGGCGGCAACGCCGGGACTGGTGGAAAAATTGATGATGCAGCGCGGACTGTTCTGGGGCTTGCTGATCGGGGAACTGCTGCTGGTCATCTGGCTGTCAGCCGGAATCGGCCGGATGTCGTCCACCACGGCGACCGTGGCGTTTCTCGGTTATGCGGCGTTGAACGGCGTCGTGTTGTCCGGCATCTTTCTGGTCTATACCCAGGCCTCGCTATTTTCCACTTTTCTGGCGACGGCAGCCACCTTCGGCGGCATGAGTTTCTACGGCTATACGACCAAGCGCGACCTGTCCAGCATCGGCAGTTTGTGCATCATGGCTTTGTGGGGCGTAATCATCGGATCGATCATTAATCTATTCTGGGCCAACAACATGCTGTATTGGCTGGTCACCTATCTCGGCATCGCCGTTTTCGTCGGGCTGACCGCCTATGATACTCAGAAAATCCGCGAACTGGCGATGAATATTTCCGACTCGGACAGCAGTCTGGTCCGGAAACTGGCGATCCTCGGGGCTTTGAGGCTCTATCTGGATTTCATCAACCTCTTCCTGCTGCTGCTGCGCATTTTCGGCAACCGGCGGTAAAGGACGGCAAAATGGCGATGGATCATTTCATTACGTTACCGGTCGGCCTGTTGGAGACGAACTGTTATCTGGTGCCGGTCGGAAAACGCCTGTACCTCATCGACCCGGGGGCCGACGCCCCTGAAATCATTGAAGCGGCCGGACAATTCGACTACGACGAAGCGATCATCCTGCTGACCCATGCCCATGTCGATCACATCGGCGCGGTCGGCGCGACGGCGCGGGCGTTGTCGGCCAAACGCATTCTGCTAAGCGCGGCAGATGAACCGCTGTACGCCAGCAAAGAGAACCAACTGCTGCCCTATTTGCCGCGCGTGACCGATCTGCCGCCGACCTCGGCAAAATTCGACGGCCTGGACTGCGAAGTCATCTTCACCCCCGGTCATACGCCGGGCGGCTGCTGTTATTATTTCCAATCGATTCCGGCAATTTTTGTCGGCGACACTCTCTTCGCCGGCTCCATCGGCCGGACCGATCTGCCGGGCGGCAGCGGCCGGACTTTGCTCGAATCGATTCAGCAGCGGCTGATGGTTCTGCCGGACGACCTGAAATTCTACCCGGGCCACGGACCGGCCGGCTCCATCGGGCATGAGAAGAAATACAATCCTTATCTCGCCGGCTGCTGATTTTACAGCTCCCCGTCCCGGCGTCAAAAGAAAAAAAACGCCGGGCACTCCCGGCGTCTTGCAAACTTAAGAACGCTAACGCTTCACTCGTCCAGAGAAAAGTCCCGGCCCAGTGCTTCGGCGGCCCGGTAAAATTCCAACTGTTCGACGATCAGCGGTTCTTCGGCCGCTCCCTTGGCCAACTCCAGCGCCTCTTCCTGCAATCGCACCGCTTCGCTCAACCGTCCGATCCGCTGGCAGCATTGCGCCAACGCCGTAATCGCCCGAATCCGCTCGGTAATCGTCAACTGCTCCCGTTCCTGGTAGGCTTTGCGCGCCGCACCCAACGCCGGCGCAATCCGGATCGGTCCGGTCTCCTGCGCCAGCAGCGCCTCGGCCAATTCCAACAGCCGGGCCGGCTCGCGCCCCAAGTGCTCGATCATCGCCTGATAGGTTTCGTCGGCCTCAGCCAAATCCGGCTGCTGCTCAAGCAATTTCAACTTCAGCAGATAAAAATCGTAATTTTCCGGATACTGCTGCAAAGCGGCATTGACCGTTTCCATCGCCTTGGCAACCTCTTTCAAATAGGTCACATAAATGTAGCATTCGAACGCCACCAACTGCTCGTCGTCCGGATTGGCCGCCAAGCCGTCCTCGATCAGCTTCAGCGCCGCTTCGTAATCCTCCTGCTGCATTTGTTCGCCGATCGCCAGGAACAATTTGAGCCGCGCCTCGGCCGCCCGGTAATCGAACGTGCCATCCAGAATCGGAATCAGCACCCGGCGCATTTCATCGAGATCGCCGCGCCAGACCACTTTCCCTTCCCGGTTGACGATGACCAGCAGCGGCAGCAGCACTTCGCCGGACGGCAGGAAACCAGCCACCGACTGGAATTTCGGCGTCAACCCGACCGGATAATGGGCATTGCGCAGCAACGGGCCGTCAGCCGGCGGCAACTCGTCGCCGCTGAAGAAAACCGCACTCTGCAAACCGCGGTCCGCCAGCTTCTTCTGGCAACCGGCCAGCATCGCCAGCGTCATGCGGTCGAGCCGGTCGTCGCCGCTCATGAACCCCAGCAGATAAGTTTCTCCGGGCCGGATCTCCAGCGTCTCCCCTTCCCGCAGCCAGGCAGCCACCTCCACCTCCGGCGCCGCGTCGCCAATCTCTACGGCGCCGACCAAAAAGGCGGAGCCGGCCAGAACCGACACCGCCCCGAATTTCCAAAACGATTTCATCGCTTATTTTTTCTGACCGTTCTCGAAATAATCGATCAGATACTGCGCCACCGGCGGAATCGTCTTGCGGGCTCCGTCGCCGCGCATCGACTCATGGCCCCTGACGCCGACGGCCACCGCATTGCGGGCCGCGATCGGCGAAGTCTTGGTCTTCTTGCCGAAGCGGACGAAATCGACGAAAGTTTTGACGATGTCCGGATCGGAACCGCCATGACTGCCGGCCACTTCCTTGAGCTTGTAAATGATATCCGGCGTCGCCCGCGGGCCGCGCCGGGTCCAGACGTGCACTTCGCATTGGCCGTAGTCGCCGATGTTCTCCACCCGGCCGTGCGTGCCGATGAACGTGTAATTGCGTTCGGCATCCGGCGCATAATGGCACTGCATGTAAGCGGCCTGCACACCGTTGTCCAACTGCATCAGAATCATGTTGTGATCTTCGACATCGATGATCGGCGAAAGGCCGACCTGGCTCATCGGCGGCCAGTTTTCATCGCTCCAGGACGCATTGCCCGGCGTTTCCGGCGAACGGCGGGCGCATTTGTCATAAACGCTCAACTTGCCCATGCCGCTGACCGCATTGGTGTAACCGCTGCAGACATAATGAATGACATCGATGTCGTGGGCACCCTTCTGCAGCAGCAGACCGTTGCTGAAACGCTGCTCGGAATGCCAGTCCTTGAAATAGGCATCGCCGCCGTAGCTGATGAAATGGCGGCACCAGGCCGCCTGCACTTCACCGATCAGACCGGAATCGACGATATCCTTCATCTGGTTGATGACCGGAAAATGGCGCATGTTGTGTCCCAGATACAATTTGGAACCGGTACGGTAAGCCGTTTCGAGAATCCGGTCGCAGCCTTCGATGGTGATCGCCATCGGCTTTTCCAGATAGACCGCCTTGCCGGCCTCCAGCGCCGCAATCGCCATCTCCTCATGCCAGAAATCCGGCGTCGTAATGAAGACCGCCTCGACATCCTCACGGGCCAGCACCTGCCGGTAATCATCGGTCGTGAAAACGTCTTCGCCATACTTTTCCCTGAATGTCGCCAACGCCTTCGGAGAGATGTCCGCACCGGCAACCAAACGCGACCCTTCGCCCGGATGATGCGCCAGCGCAGCCAGACAGCCACGGCCGCCGACACCCAGCACACCAATTCTCAAATCAGCCATTTTTCAAACCTCAAAGTTATAGGTGAAACACAGTATAATCAAAAAGTTGCGTTTAATATACCACTTTTTGCCATGAAAATCCAGTTTATCAGTGAATTTTGTCAAATTTCCCGGATTTTTTTTCACATTCAATCCAATTTTTGATTTCAAACGACAAAAAACGCGGCCGGCAACTCCGCCGCCGGCATGAATTCGCCTCCGCCGCCCCGTCGGGCGGCAACCCAACTCAGCGAAGACCGATAATCATCAGAAAATGCAACGAACTGCCGCAAAGTACAAACAGATGCCAGACGGTGTGGCTGTAAGGACGGTTGCTCAAAAAGAAAATGATTCCGAAAGTATACACCAGCCCGCCGGCAACCAGCAAGGCGAGTCCGGTCGTACTCAGCCCCACAATCAGGGAACGGATGACAATCAGGCTCAGCCAGCCCATCGCCAGGTAGAGCAGCACCGACAAACCGTAACAATTCTCCAGGGTAAAGCATTTGACGACAATCCCGACGGCGGCGATCGACCACATGACGATCAACAGAGCCAGGCCGCTGCCGCCGCCGACGGCAAGCATCAGCAACGGCGTGTACGTCCCGGCAATCAACAGATAAATCGAACAGTGATCCAGCCGGCGGCAGCACAATTTCACTCGATCGTTGCGAACCGCATGATAGGCGGTCGAAGCCAGATACATGCTCAACAGCGAAAGGCCGTAAATCAGGAAGACCGTCATGGTCAGCGGCTTTGCCGGCAGCGCCGCGACAAACAACGCGATCAATCCGCCGATTCCGGCGAACAGGCCGACGGCGTGGGTGATGGTGTTGGCGATTTCTTCGTTCGGTGAATAAAAATTTGATATGACTTCCGGGACAGCATTACGCATGGCAAGATTCCTTGACTGCAATCGGCCACGGCATTCCCGGCACTCTCCGGAAAACCGATGGCGTCCTGAGCGGATAATGAAATGATTAAAAATCAACGGATCGGCGTTGGTTCAAGCAGCGGAGTTTCGCGATTCGGCATCGAAACGACCGGGGCGGCCCGGCGCCACTGCCGACAACGTCCGGCAATGAAATCGATGATCTGGCGCTGCGTCTCCCTGCCGTTGCCGATCACCGGCAGCGGCGCGCCGAATTCGAAACAAATCCGGTTTTCCGGATGGACCGGGCCGCACTCGGCAATCAGGCGGCCGCGGGTGATGAAATCGGTTTTGAGGGCAAAAGGAATGATTTTGACCCCCGCGCTTCTGGCCAGCTTGACCGCAATGGTATTGAAACGCTCGGGCCGGAATTCGAAGCAACGGGCCGCTTCGGGAAAAATCAAGACCGACTGACCGCTCTGCAGCCGCTGGCATCCCTGTTCCATAATGATTTTGAAATCCTCCCTGGCGTCGAGCTGCCCGACGCCGATGGCGCCGATGGCGCGCATCGCCTGCCGTAAAAACGGGACGGAAAACAACCCCCGCTTGATGACGAAAGTAAAATCCAGCCGCGGCGAAACGAAAGCGTTGAGAATCATCGTCTCGATCGAACTCATGTGGTTGCCGGCCAGCACGAAAGGGCCGGGCTCGGCGGACAAATTCTGCAGGCCCCGCAAATGAATCCGGGCGCCGCAGCGCTCCAGCAAATCAAAATTCAACCGGGAATAATAGGCCTGGTTCTGCCGGTGAAAACGGCCTTGGCGGGCGCATTTGCCGATGCGGTAAAAATTGAAGCAGGTGCGCAAGTAAAAATAAAAACGGCAATTCAGCAACAGCCGGGAAGCCAGGTCCTGACCGCCTTCCGGCGTGTCATAGCTGTCTTGGACAAAAGAATGTGGCATAAAGTCTCTTTTCAATAACACCGGCCGGAAAGAGCATTGCAGCATCTTCCCGGCCGTGAAAGCAATTAATAGCGGTTGCCGCTGCGGCGGAAGCCGTTATTGCTGTGGGTGCGCTCTTCGCGCGGCCTGGCCTCGTTGACAACAATCGTCCGGCTGTCATGGCTGGAACCGTTCAGGCCGGCAATCGCCGCCTGCGCTTCGGCCGTATCGTGCATTTCGACGAAGCCGAACCCCTTGGGCCGGCCGGTATCGCGGTCGGTAACCAGCCGGACGCTGTCCACGGCGCCGTAGCTGGAGAAGGCCCGGTCGAGATCATTTTCACTCATCGAGTAAGGCATGTTTCCAATATAGATGTTCATCATGGGTCCTTTCGCGGGAACAATTCGCCCGCAGTTATTCTGCTCTCTCCGATAAAAATTGACTGGTTGTTTTGGAAGTTGTCGGTAAATTGCCCGATAAGAAAAGGAGAAAGCAAATTGCTGCTGAACCCATCAGGAAAAAACTGCAAAGATATCAGGATTTCAAAAAAATCGAAAAATCAAACCAAAAAAACGTAAACTTTCATCATTCTTCCCTCCTCATACTGTTTTCAAACCACCGTTCCACTTGAACAGTCGTTTCCGTATGAAAGCGAAGAGATACTGTTACAATAACCGTCAAAACCGGCAATGCAAGCCTGATCGGAAAAATAATTGAATAATAAAATCATTTTCCGAGTTATCCCATAGTTCGCGCACCTGAAGCCATCGCGCCGGTTCCCGCCCCGGAACGAGCCGGTCATTCCGCGGTTTCCGGAGCCAGCTTCGGCGTGATATACTCCCGGAACTCCTCCGGGGTCATCTGGTTATGCCGCCGGAAGATGCGGGAAAAATAATTCGGCGACCGGTAGCCGCATTTCTGACCGACCTCCGAAATGAACAAATAAGGGTTGCGCAGCAACTGCCGGGCCAGGTACATCCGTTTGTCCTGAACGTATTGCTGCGGCGAGAGTCCCAGGTACAGCCGGAACAATTTCTGCAGATAACCGATGCTGACCGCCGTATGGACGGCGATATCGGCAATCGCCAGACCGGCATCGGTATAATGCAGATCGATGAAATGCAAGGCCCGACGCAACTGCGGCGGCAGCCGTTCGTTCTGATTCTGATGCTGCTCCAGATCGCAGAAACGGATCAGCAGCGCATAGAGCAAAGCCCGGCACTGCCGGAATTTCGAGGCATTGTTCAGGACCTGCAGCGCCGCCAGCCACTCCTCGAACAGTTCGTCATGAAAAGGCCCGGTCACCCGCAAGGTACTGTCGAACTCCTCAATCGGCTGAAAAACGACATAGATGGTTTCGGTCATTTCCAGATCGATCTGATTGTGCGGCGTCCGCGGCGGAATCACGAACAATTGCCCGGTTTCCGCCCCCAGCCTCACCTCCCCGGCGCCAGTCTGAAAAACCGAATCGCAGCGGCCGCATTTGACGTAGACCAGCTCACAGCCGTCATGATCGTGCACCGGTACGACCCGCTGTCCCCGGCAACGGCCGGCATGGGAAAAAGTCGGCAAAGCTTCCAGCATCGGCTTCAATTCCCTCCAGGATTCATTTGTGCTATAGATGGCGTTTTATTTACCAGTACGGGATATTGCCTTTTCCCGTCATTTTTACTATAATAACTGACAGAAAGTCGGTTTGCAAACCCGAAAACCTAAAAAAGTTCACAGCAAGCATTAGGAGGAAATATGAAAAAACATGACTTCACATTGATCGAATTGCTGGTCGTGATTGCGATCATCGCCATTCTTGCCAGTATGCTGCTGCCGGCGCTCGGCAAAGCCAAGGCTTCCGCTCAGAGTATCAAATGCCTCAACAACGTCAAGCAGATCGGCATGGCCAATGTTTTCTATCAGGGCGACTACGACGACTGGGTGATGAACCCGGAGCTGAAACGCGACAACGACGGCTGGATGCTCTTTTATGAACTGATCCAGGATTACGGCTTCGGGCTCGGTTCGATCAGTTGTCCGGCCTCGTCCTCCACCCCGGTCGACTGGCACGATGTCCTGTGGAACGGCAATGCCTGTTACGGCATCAATTACTGGAGTGTCGGCTATCAGGCGTTTTACACCAGTGAATGGTACCGGAAACCGCACAAAATCAGCGAATTCGATCCGTTCGGCAAAATTTCCGATATGATCTACGCCGCCGACAGTTATACCGCCGCCGAAGCCGCCGCTTTCGATTCGGGCGTCTGGCACCGCTGCACCCTCATTTCGATGGAGGCGCCATGTTACCCGCATCCGCAGGGCAAGACCTGGATGGGCTGCGCGGTGGCGGTCCGTCACAACAATTGCGCCAATATGGTCGCGCTGGACGGCCATGCCGAAAGCGTCAAAGCACCGGAATTGCTCTGGCGGGAAAAACGCTGGAGTCCCCGGAATTTTCCGGAAGGTCTGGCCATCGACTACACCAATGACTGACCCCTGCCCGACTCATACCACCATTCGAAAGGCGTTACAAAAAATGATTCGAAAAAAGCTGCGAATGCTGCTCGGCATACTTGCCGGTATCGCCGCCGGCGCCTCCTCCGGCTATGGAGCGACCCTGATTCTGGAAGATTTTCAAATCCCGTACCCGGAAACTTACTGGAACTTCCGGGCGACGAAAACTGAAGTATTGTCGGGTGATGAGGGCAATCAGCTGCAATTGACCTATCCGAAATGGTCGGAAGGCCAGGAAAGGTGGCCGGCCGCCATTCTGGAGTGCGGCAGCGGCAAATTTCAGACCGCGGACTGGCGCGGTTATGCGGCGTTCGCCATGACTGTTTTCAACGAATCGGCCGACTTCACCATCCGCTTCCGGCTGGATGATGCCCACGGCAACCAATACGGCACCAGTTTTTTCCTGCCGAAAGGCGAAGAAACCGTCTGCATCATTCCAATCCGGGAACTCGCCGAACGGCTGGACGTCACCCAAATGGTCCGTTGGGATCTCTGGCTGGAAATGCCGCCGGAAAACCGGGTCATCCGCCTGAGCGATATCCGCCTCGCCGATGAACCGTACACTCACCGGAATGTCGAAGCGCTGTGCCGCCGGCAGTTGAAACGGCTGGAAACGGCAGTTCAACAATTGCAGGCCACCCAAGGCACCGCCTATACCGATCAGTTACTGGCGGACATCGAACAATGGCAGGCAATCTTTACAGCCCCGGAGCACCGGTCAGCGAAAATCGCCGCCAGCCGGGAACCCCGGCTGGAGCAATTGGAGCAATTGACCTTGGCGGCGGCTTTTTTCGCCGGCCGCCAGGATGACTTCACCGTCTACCCGGTCGCTCCAACCCGGAAATTCCGGCAGAACCAAGTACCGGGAACAGCCGTTCCGGAAACGGAAATTCGTCTGGATGCCGCCAGGGGCGAAGCGGAAAGCCGGCAGTTGCTGGTTTTCGCCAACCGCAAGCCGCTGCGCGAAGTCACCTATCACAGCACCCCGCTGACCGATGAAGCCGGCAACCAGTTGTTCCCCGAACTTTCGGTGGTCGGGTATGTTCCGGTCGCCAATCCGACCAGGCCGGGCTATGGCTTCGGCCTTCGCGGCGATTATCCGGATATCCTGCTGCCGAACCAGCCGTTTGAAGTGCCCGCTTTTCACAATCAGGCGTTGTGGTTCTCGGTCTGGGTACCGGTCAACGCCGCGCCGGGCTGTTACCGCGGCCTCATCACCGTCACAGCGGCCAATGCGCCGGAAATCAAACTGCCGGTCACGTTGCAGGTTTATGCCGCGACGATTCCGAAACTGGGAAAATTGAAAACCAGCTGGTCATATCACGCCATCCTCGCCCGGCCGGAATATTACGGCGCCGACTGGACGGCGGAACTGGCCGACGCCTTCATCCGCCAGAACCTGAAATACCGCTTTTCCGTCGATCGTTTCGCTTACGACATGACACTCGACCTGCCGGATACCTTGCCCTGGAACCGTGTTTTTCAAGTCGATGACGGCGGAAACGTGGCCGCCGACTGGCAGGAGTTCGACCGGCGGGTCGAATACTGGCTCGCACAGGGCAAAAATACCTTCAAAAATTATTATCCAGGCTGGCTGGATAAAAAATCCAACCTCGCCGCTCCGGCAATCGAAGCGCAGAAGCTGCAGCTGATCAGCCGCCATCTGGCCGAAAAGGGCTGGGCAGACTATTTCTATCTGTATGTCTTCGATGAACCGCCGCCGGGGGAAGCCGACAATATCAAAGAAGTCTGCGACTGGATTCACCGACAGGGCGACAACCTCAACGTCATCCTGACCAGTTGCCATGACAATGAAAGCGAATATGTCGGTTATGCCGATATCTTCGTGCCTCATATCAATGTCTATGATCCGGCCTTCGGCGCAGAGCGCCAAGCCGCCGGCAACCAGTACTGGATGTACACCTGCATCGGCACGGCATTCACCACTTACCCGGACACCTGGAAAATCGATTCCTGCGGCACCGCCCACCGGGCGATCGGCTGGTGGCTTTACAAATATGGAGCGCAAGGCTACCTCTACTGGGAATTGGACTGGTGGTGGAAAAATCCCTGGGAAACCGCCGAAACCTTTCCGAACGGCAACGGCGACGGCTCGATGTTTTATCCGGCGCCGGACCGCCAATCGCTACCCTACCCTTCGATCCGGGCCGAACTGACCCGCGACGGCTTCGAAGATTACGAACTGCTGCATCTGCTGGCCGAGCGTTATGCCGGCAACCCGCCGGATGAAGTGAACACCCTGCTGACTGCCGCCGAAATCATCGAAGCGCCGGATCGCTACCACCAGGCCGGCGACGACGACTTCATCCGGCTGCACCGGCGACTGCTGGAATTGCTCGATTGATCGCTCAAACTCTCCTGCCGGTTTCCGTGCAGGAGAGTTTCCTCCTGTATCCAACCCAACCAAGAAAGACGCAAAAACAATGTTTTCAAACCCGAAGCCGATCCCGGTCATTCTCGATACCGACATCGGCGGCGACATCGACGATGCCTGGGCGCTGGCTTTTCTGCTGAATTGTCCGGAAGTGGAACTCAAAATGGTATTGACGGCCACCGGCGACACCACCTACAGCGCCAAAATCGCTGCCAAAATGCTCACTATCGCCGGCCGTACCGACATTCCGGTCGGCATCGGCCGGCCGACCCGGCCGGAAGCCGCCTGGCGGACCGTCGCCGCCTATGTCGCCGATGACGATCTGGCCGATTACGCCGGGACAGTCTATCCGGACGGCATCGCCGCGCTGATCGAATTGATCGATGAACAGCCAACTCCGGTGACGCTGACCGGCATCGCCGCGCTGAGCAACGTCGCCGAACTGCTGGAACGCCGGCCCGACCTGGCCGGCAAAGTAGATTTCGTCGGCATGCACGGCAGCATCCGCCAGGGCATCGGCGGCGAACCCGGACCGGTCGCGGAGTACAATGTCAAAATGGATGTCGCAGCAGCCCGGAAAGTCTTTCAGGCACCGTGGCGCTCAATGGCCATCACCCCGCTGGACACCTGCGGCCTCGTCCGGCTCGACGGTGAACTCTACCGGCGTTTGTACCACTCCGCCGATCCGCTGCTGCAAAGCCTCTTCCGTCAATACCGCCTGTGGCACCGGGAAGTGCAGGCGCCGTGGCCGGTCGACCAGAGCAGTTCCACGCTATTCGATACGGTGGCGGCCCTGATGACCTTCTCGCGCCGCTTCCTGCACTTCAAAACCTTGCCGCTGGCCGTCACCGATGACGGCCATACCGTCGTCCGGCCGGCGGCCGGCAACCGGATCGACACGGCGGTGGCCTGGCACGATCTGGAAGCATTCCGGAATTTTCTGGCCGCCCGCCTGCTGTCGCGCCAGCCCCTTCCCGGCACCCCAAGCCGGACAGCAGCAACGCTCCCCGCCTGGGAAACGCTGCCGCTTTGAGGCGGCGTTTCCCAAACTTTGCCTCATTACAGCGTATTCAACAGCCCCAGCATCCGGTCCATCTGCTCTTCCATCGACACAACCAGCTTCAACTGGTTGCGGCAGCGGTCGAGATTCTGGCCGGGACGCCGTATTTTGAAATAAACATCGCCGTTCAGGTAATCGGTCAGGAAACGGATGCCGATTTCCAGGGTGATCAATTTACCGGAAAAAGGCAGGTATTCCCGCTCGGCTTCGGTCAGGAACTCGCGGCAACTGCTGAAAAAACCGCGCAGCAGCGCTTCGAACATCGAATACTGCATATAAACCTTGCTCAAATCGACTTCATCCTCTTCCGCCGGCGTCGTGCCGGAGCGGACCATGTCGCCGAAGTCGTACAGCGCCAATCCGGGCATCACCGTATCCAGGTCGATGACGCAGATGCCTTCTCCACTCAAATCGTCGATCAGAATATTGTTGGCTTTGGTGTCATTGTGGGTGATGCGCTCCGGAATATCGCCGGAGGCGTTCAATTTCAACAGCAATCCGGTCTCATCCTTGCGCTGCATGATGAAATCGACTTCACGCTGCACCTCTTTGGCCCGGCCGGCCCGGTCTTCTTTCAACGCCTTTTCCAAGTGCTCGATCCGCCGCGGCGTATTGTGAAAGTCCGGAATCGTCTCGTGCAGCCGCGGCCCCGGCAAATCGGTCAAATCGCACTGAAATTCGCCGAAGGCTTTGGCGATGCAGAACGCCTGCGCCTCATTTTCCAGCACGTCATAACTTCTGGCGTGTTCGACAAAAATATACATCCGCCAGAAGGTGCCGTCGTCGGCCTGTACGTAAGGAAGGTCGGCAAAAGTGCGCAGCAAACGCACTGTCCGGCGCCGGGTCTCCACCCGTTTCTGGTGAATTTTGCGCAACAGATGCTGCGTTACCCGGTCGATGTTCTCCATCACCCGGCGCGGATCGGTAAAAACCATATGATTGATCCGCTGCAGCGTATAGTGCAGCCGGATGCCGCCCTGATCGTAAGTAACCTGATAAGTGTCGTTGATGTGGCCGGTACCGAACGGCACCGCCACCAGAAAGTCGCCGTATACGACAAATTTCGCACAAATATTCCTGATTTCTCCCTGTGTGCGCATCCTGGAACGATTCCCCTTTAAAAATGAGTCAATGCCTTCTGCCCGATCGGATAGATATTGAAGCCGATCCGATAAAGTGTCTGGTGGTCCAAAAGATTCCGGCCGTCGAACAGGAAAGCCGGTTTTTCCATCAGATCGAAAATCCGCCGGTAATCCAGTTCGCGGAAGCAGGCCCATTCGGTCAGCACCGCGACGGCGTGAGCCCCTTCGACCGCCTCGTAAGGCGACCGGCAATAAGTGATCTCTCCGCATTCCCCGGCCAGGTCCAGTTTGGCATTCTCCAGCGCCTTCGGATCGAAGATCGCCAGCCGGGCGTGCTCTTCGAGCAACTGCCGGCAAACCGCGATCGCCGGAGATTCCCGCGTATCGCCGGTATCCGCCTTGAACGCAAAACCGAGAATGGCGATTTTCTTGTCGGCCACCGTATTGAACATCGCCGACAACATATTGCTGACAAAGCGCCGCGCCTGGAAATCATTCATCCTGACCACCTGCTCCCAGTACTCCGCCACTTCCGGCAAACCGTAGTAACCGCACAGATAAACCAGATTCAGAATATCCTTTTTGAAGCAGGAGCCGCCGAAGCCGACGCTGGCTTTGAGGAATTTCGGACCGATCCGGCTGTCCCGGCCGGCGGCGGCGGCCACCTCGGTGATGTTCGCCTCGGTCTTTTCGCACAATGCTGCAATGCTGTTCACCGACGAAACCCGCTGGGCCAGCAGCGCATTGGAAACCAGCTTGGTCAATTCGCTCGACCACAAATTGGTGGTGATGATCTTCTCCCGCGGCACCCAGTTGGCATAGATCGCCGCCACTTCCTCAATCGCCCGCTGTCCTTCCGGCGTTTCCATACCGCCGATCAGCACCCGGTCCGGATTCTGCAGATCGTTGATCGCCGTCCCTTCGGCCAGAAATTCCGGATTCGAAATGATCTGGAATTTCAACCCTTTGGTGTTGGAGTGCAGAATCCGGCTCATCGCTTGGGCGGTCCGCACCGGCAGCGTGCTTTTTTCGACGACGATTTTATCGCGGTCGGCATATTCGACGATGCTGCGGGCGGTTTTCTCCAGATACTGCAGATCGGCCGCCCGGCCGGCGCCGGCGCCGAAAGTCTTCGTCGGCGTGTTGACGCTGACGAAAATGATGTCCGCCTCCCGGATCCCCCCGGCGACATCGGTCGAATAAAACAAATTGCGGTTGCGGCAGCGCGCCACCACGTCTTCCAACCCCGGTTCGTAAATCGGCAACTGCGGAGAATTCCATGCCGCGATCCGGTCGGCGTTGATATCGACGACGGTCACTTTGTAGTCGGGACACCGGTCGGCAATCACCGCCATGGTCGGGCCGCCGACGTAACCGGCGCCAATACACAAAATATTCTTACCCATAAATCACTGCATTTCCCTGGTTGACGGAGGTCCGGCCGTCCTTTTTCAGTCCGTCGGCCCGCCTCCGCGCCAAACCATTTCCTTCCAATCAGATAAATCTGCGAAAAAGTCTTTCAGTCGATCCAAAGTCTCTGAAAACAACAAAACGGAGTAATTTAACTCCTTTATGAATGTTTTCCAGTCCAGTCGCGATTAAATTTTATCATTTTCATATCACCGGCCGGCAACGGTCACAGATATTCGTCCAACTGGCGCTCGGCGATCTGCTGCACCAGCACCTTCACCTGCTGCACCTGTTCGACCGGGCAAACCAGCGTCGCATTGCCCGCCTTGACGACGACCAGATCGCGGACGCCGACGACGCCGAGCAGATGGTCCGGCTCACTGATCAGAATGCAGTCCTCGCTGCCGAGCGTCACCACCGGGCCGCGGCAGACGTTGCCGGCCGGGTCGGATTTGAACTGTTTGCGCAGCGCCTTCCAACTGCCGACATCATCCCAGTCGAAACGGCCGTCGACCATCTGGATATTTTCGGCATTTTCCATCACCGCGTAGTCGATGGAAATTTTCGGACTGCGCGGGAATTCCCGTTCGATGACCGCCGCCGGGTCCGGCGCCGAGGCCAAGCGTTCGGTCAATAGCCGCAAGGCCGGGCAACATTCACCGAACGCCCGGACAATCGCCTCCACCGTCCAGACGAAAATACCGCTGTTCCAGCGGAAGTTACCGGCCGCCAGAAACTGTTCGGCCAATTCTCTGCCCGGCTTCTCCCGGAAACCGTCGACCTGGTACAAATCCCCGCCGAGATGCGGTCCCAGCTGAATATAGCCGTAACCGGTCGCCGCTTCGGTCGGCCGGATGCCGATGGTCACCAGCGCGCCGCTTTGCGCCGCGTCCGCGGCCGTCTGCAAGGTCCGCTGCAGCAGCTTGGCCGGCCGGATGGCCTGGTCGGCCGGCAGCATGATCATCGTCGCCGGACCGCCGGACCGGCGCAGTATCATTCCGGCCGCCAGTGCCACGCACGGCGCCGTATCGCGGCCGATCGGTTCGCCGATGACGTTCTCCTCCGGAATCGGCAGCAACTGCTGAATCTGCCGGACGTACTGCCGGTTGGTGACCACCAGGATATTTTCCGGCTTCAACAACGGCAGCAAACGCAGCACCGTCTCCTCCAGCATGCTGTTGTCGCAAGTCAGCTTCAGCAACTGTTTCGGCGTATCCCGCCGGCCGAGCGGCCAGAAACGCTCGCCGCGCCCGCCGGCCATGATCACCGCATATAAATTCATTATATTTCTCCACTTCTGTTTCGTTCATTCCATCCCTGCTCAACGGTATCTGAAATCAAAATATACACGCGGCTGCCGGAGATTGCCAATCACGGAGCGGTTCAATTGTTCCTCGCCGCCTTGACTGTCCCCGCCGGCCGTGATACATTAAGCAGTGTGAAAACAGGAAGGAGAACGATTTTATGACCAAGCGGGCTTTGCTCACCGGCATTACCGGTCAGGACGGCTCTTATCTGGCGGAGCTGCTGCTGCAGAAGGGCTACGAGGTCCACGGCATCATCCGGCGCGCCAGCTCGTTCAACACGGCGCGCATCGACCATTTGTACCAGGACCAGCACGAAGAAAATGTCCGGCTGTTTCTGCACTACGGCGATTTGACCGCCTCAAGCAACCTGACCCGGCTGATCGGCGAAATCCAGCCGGATGAAATTTACAACCTCGGCGCCCAATCCCACGTTCAGGTCTCCTTCGAACTGCCGGAATACACCACCGACGTCGATGCGGTCGGGACGCTGCGCCTGCTGGACGCCATCCGCGCCACCGGAGTCCGCACCCGTTTCTATCAGGCTTCGACCTCGGAACTGTTCGGACAGGTGCTCGAAATACCGCAGTCGGAAACGACGCCGTTCGCGCCGCGGTCGCCCTATGCGGTGGCCAAACAATACGCCTTCTGGATCACCCGCAACTACCGGGAGGCCTACGGGCTGCACGCCAGCAACGGCATCCTGTTCAATCACGAGTCGCCGCGCCGCGGCGAAACTTTCGTCACCCGCAAAATTACCATGGCAGTCGCCCGGATTCACCGCCAGTTGCAGGAATGCTTGTACATCGGCAACCTGGATGTCGGCCGCGACTGGGGCTTCGCGCCGGATTACGTCAAGATGATGTGGCTGATGCTGCAGCAGGAGGAGCCGGATGACTACGTTGCGGCGACCGGCGAAATGCACACGGTCCGCGAATTCATCGAGAAATCCTTCGCGCTGGTCGGCCGGCCGGTGGAGTGGCGCAATTGCGGTGTCGACGAAATCGGCATCGACACCACCACCGGCCAGACGGTGGTCCGGGTCGATCCGCGTTATTTCCGGCCGGCGGAAGTGGAACGCCTGCTCGGCGACGCCGGCAAAGCCAAACGCCAACTCAACTGGACGCCGACGGTCAAATTCAACCAACTGGTCGAAATCATGACGACAGCGGACCTGCGGCTGCTAGACAACCCGAAATACGAACTGGGATTTTAAATTCTATGGAAACGATTCCCCGTCACGCCGCCATCTATATCGCCGGTCACCGCGGCATGGTCGGCAGCGCCGTCGAGCGCCGTTTCCGCCGGGGCGGTTACCAGAAGCTGCTGACCAGAACCCGCCGGGAGTTGGATTTGCGCGACCGGCAGGCCGTCGAAGCGTTTTTCGCCGCCAACCCGATCGATTATGTCGTCCTGGCGGCGGCCAGGGTCGGCGGCATCCAGGCCAACCTGACCCAGCCGGCCGAATTCCTGCTCGACAACCTGGAAATTCAGAATAACGTCATCATGGCCGCTTTCCGGCACGGAGTCAAAAAACTCTGTTTCCTCGGCAGCAGTTGCATCTATCCGCGCGCCTGCCCGCAGCCGATCAAAGAGGAGTATCTGCTCGGCGGCCCGCTGGAACCGACCAATGAGGGCTACGCCCTGGCCAAAATCGCCGGTTACAAATTGTGCCGTTATCTGACCCGGCAGTACGGATTCAACACCATCAGCCTGATGCCCTGCAATCTCTACGGTACCAACGACAATTACGATCCGGTCGCTTCGCACGTCTTTCCGGCGCTGGTCCGCCGGTTCGTCGAAGCGGCCGACCGGGGAGTGCCGGCGGTGACGCTGTGGGGCAGCGGCGCTCCGCTGCGGGAATTCCTGCACGTCGACGACCTGGCCGAAGCGGTCTACTTTTTCCTGCAGCATCATGACGATCCGGAGTTCGTCAACATTGGTTCCGGCGAGGAGTTGAGCATCCGGAAACTGGCTGGATTGATCGCCGCCGCCGCCGGCTTCCGCGGCACCATCAATTGGGACCCGGCCAAACCGGACGGCATGCCGCGCAAATTGCTGGACAGTTCCAAAGCCGGGGCGCTGGGCTGGCGGCCGGCGGTTTCGCTGGCGGAAGGCATCCGCCGGACCATTGCCGAATACCGCGGCCTGGCCGGAACCGGAAACAATGTTTCAGCAAGCAAAAATCACCATCGAGAAACGGAGCTGGAGAAGTGAACACGTTACGAAAAATCAATGCCGGCGAAATCAAAATCGGCGTGATCGGCCTCGGCTACGTCGGCTTGCCGCTGGCGGTGGAGTTCGGCAGGCAATTCGATACCGTCGGGTTCGATGTCAAGCCGGAACGCCTGGCAATGCTGCGCGACGGCGTCGACCTGACGCTGGAGACCGCCGCGGAAGACCTGGCGGCAGCCCGCCTGCTGCGTTATTCAGACGACCCCGCCAGCCTGCGGGACCGCGATATTTTCATCGTCACGGTGCCGACTCCGGTCGACCGCTACAACCGTCCCAACCTGACGCCGCTGCTCCGGGCCAGCGAAACGGTCGGCAAGGCCCTGAAACCCGGCGCCGTCGTCGTTTACGAAAGCACCGTCTATCCGGGCTGTACCGAAGAGGAGTGCGTACCGGTGCTGGAAAAATACAGCAACTTGAAATTCAACCGGGATTTCTTCTGCGGTTACAGCCCGGAACGCATCAACCCCGGCGACAAGGAACACACGCTGACGAAAATCCTGAAAATCACCTCCGGCTCGACGCCGGAAGCCGCCGACGCCGTCGATGCCTTGTACAACCGCATTCTGACCGCCGGGACCTACCGGGTAAGCAGTCTGAAGGTGGCGGAAGCGGCCAAAGTCATCGAGAACTCGCAGCGCGATTTGAACATCGCCTTTGTCAACGAACTGGCCAAAATCTTCCATCTGATCGGCATCGACACCAACGAAGTGCTCGAAGCAGCCGGCACCAAGTGGAATTTTCTGAATTTCAAGCCGGGGCTGGTCGGCGGTCACTGCATCGGCGTCGATCCGTATTATCTGACTCACAAAGCCCAGGCGCTCGGCTATCTGCCGGAAGTCATCCTGGCCGGCCGGCACATCAACGACGGCATGGGCAAATATATCGCCGTGGAGATCGTCAAGCTGATGATCCGCAAGGAACAGCGGATCTCCGGCGCCAAAGTGCTGCTGCTGGGAATCACCTTCAAGGAGAACTGTCCGGACATCCGCAATTCACATGCGGTCGACGTCGCCCGGGGACTGGAGGAATTCGGCTGCCGGGTGACGGTTTACGACCCGTGGGCGGCGCCGGCAGAGGTGGAACGCGAATATCGGCTGCATTCGACCCAATGTCCGGAAGAGTTGGCCGTTGCCGGCTACGACGCCATCGTACTGGCGGTGGCGCACCGCGAATTCACCGCTCTGGACGTCCGGCAATTCGGCAATCCGCAGACGGTCATCTACGATATCAAAGGGGTTCTGCCCAAAGAGTGGACCGACGGAAGGCTGTAAAGCGATGGAACACTCCCTGCGCCATGCCCGAATCCTGATCACCGGCGGTGCCGGTTTCATCGGTTCCAATCTGGTCGAATATTTTCTGGCTCGGGACAATGAAGTCGTCGCGCTCGACAACTTCATGACCGGCCGGCGGGACAACCTGGCCGGGTATGCCGCCCACCCGGCGTTCCGGCTGCTCGAAGGCGATATCCGCGACCGGCAGCTTTGCCGCCGGGCGGTCGACGGCATCGATTACATCCTGCACGAAGCGGCGCTCGGTTCGGTGCCGCGTTCGCTCCGGGATCCGGTCACCACGACGGAAGTGAATGTTTCCGGTTTCGTCAATTTGCTTTTCGCCGCCCAGGCCGCCGGGGTCAAGCGGTTCGTATATGCCGCCAGCTCGTCGACCTACGGCAACAGTCCGGCGCTGCCGAAACGCGAGGAGACCATCGGCAAGCCGTTGAGCCCGTACGCGATCACCAAATACGTCGACGAACTTTTCGCCGCCAATTTCACCGAACTCTACGGCATCGAAACGATCGGCCTGCGCTACTTCAACGTCTTCGGCCGGCGGCAGGACCCGCAAGGCGCCTATGCGGCGGTGGTACCGAAATTCGCCGCCGCACTGCTGCAACACCGGCCGCCGGTCATCAACGGCGACGGCAGTTACTCCCGGGATTTCACCTACATCGACAATGTACTGCAGGCCAACGAACTGGCTTTGCTGGCAGAATGCCCGGAAGCGCTCAACACCGTCTACAACATCGCCGGCGGAGAACGAACCACTCTGCTGCAGCTTTTCCAGGCTCTGCGCGACTCGCTCGGCCGGTTCGATCCGGCCGTCGTCGCCATCGAACCGCAGTACGGCCCGCCGCGGCCCGGCGACATTCCGCATTCGCTGGCGGACATCGGCAAGGCCCGGACGCTGCTCGGATACCGGCCGCAATTCGATGTTCAGACCGGCCTCCGGCAGGCGGCCGAATGGTATTACCGTCATCTGGCCGAATGACGGCGGGCCGAGTTACAGCTTCACTTCCAGCGCCGTCCCTTCCCGGACGGTCTCGCGGAACGGAACCGCTCCGCTCTCGTCGGTGATGATGACCTCGATTCCGGCCTCCACCCGCCGCAACTGCAGATCGAAAACCGTACCAAAGGCATGAATCCGGCGCAACGCGGCCCGATCCCAGGCGGCCGGCAATTGCGCTTTCAGAGAGAACTGCCGGAAACCGGTCGGCACGATGCCGAACAGTCCTTCGGTGAAAATCCGGCAATAAAGCGCACTTTCGGCGGAAAGCTGGCTCTGGTTGCCTTCCGGATACGCTTCGACCGGATACGAGACATGTTTTCCCAGCAGCCGGGAACGCGTATAAGCAATCAGGCGCGGCAGAGCTTCCTCGAGAAACCCGCAGAACAGAATGCCGCGAAAGGCGTAAAGCGCCGAACGGTCCCAATACGTTTCGGTGCCGCTGGCAGTCAGCAGGCCGTCGCCCAGCCACAGCCGGTCGGAAAAGAGCGCCGCCACCGTTTCCGGCGCCCGATCCTCGAAACCGAACACCAGCGGCATGCAGATCCAGCTGCGCAACGTCGTATTGCCTTCGTAATAGCAATAGGTCTCGAATCCTTCCACTTCAGCGGCAAAGAACGACTCGACCGCCCGCTTCAACGCCGCCGCCTGCCGGCGGTATTCGCCGGCTTTTTCCGGCTGCTCCTGCAACGCCTCCAACAGATCGGCAGCGCGTTCCAGCCCGTCGAAGTAGAGCATCGCGGTACATAAATTCGCTTTCCCGGCCGGAAAACGCCCTTCCAGTTCGTCGCTGTCGGAAGCCACCACCCCTTCCGGCGTCAATTGCCGGCGGCAATATTCCAGCGACCAGGTGATCAGCGGCAACAGCTCGCGTCCCCAGGCCGGATTGCCGGAAGCCAGGGCAAAGCGGGCCGCCCCGTGCGCGATCATCGCCATGTCGCCGCGATCCCCGGCGCCGTGCCAATTTCCCCGCCCCTCGGCGACGATCGAACTGGGAATCGGCCGGTATTCCTCATTCATATAACCGGCGAAATGCCGGAAAGCATTCAACGCCGACTGATTGCCGGCGGCATCGCCCAGGAATGGAAAGAACGGATTGGCATACTCCGCTTCGTCATTGGCCCAGATCGCCGCCAGATAGCGGTTGTAACCGCCGGGGCCGTGCAGCAGTCCGCCCCGGGTCGCGAAGATGCTTTCCACCGCGTGGAATTTGGCAAAATCGAACATCAGATTCAATGCCTCGTCCGGCGTCTCAAGACGCAATTCCCGGAACGTAGCCGCCGTCAAAGCCTCCCGGGCCGCCAATTCCGGCAGCGCATCGGCAAAATAGGGCGGCTCCTCCGCCAACCTCGCCGACCGCACCACCCAATAGGACAGCGCCGCGCCGGGAGCCAGGCGATACGTCCCGTCACCGACGATGTTGGTCCGGACCGTATAAACGCCGAACACCCCCGGCGCGGTATCGGTCGCCGAATCATAAGCCGGGACGGTGATTTCCAACGGCCGGCCGGCGCTATTTTCCAAAGTAACCAGCTCCAGCAGGGCCGGCGCATTCAAAGCCGGAAAGATCACGCGGCGGGAGGTCACGTCGTCTCCGTGGCGGCTGACCACCTCGAAACGGCCGCGAATCCGAATTTCGCCGACCCGGCCCGGCTTCAACGGCTGCCGGTCGCATTCCACCGGCGGCAACGCCGCATCGTCGAAGGCGACGGACAGCGCCGCATGAGTATTGTCCGGCAGCGTCCGGAGCATCGGAAAACGGGCTGCCCGAACCGCCGAAAATCGTCCGTCCTCATCCACCTGCCACTCCAGAATGACATCCATCGCCCGGCCGGCCATCGCCAAATGATCCCGGCACCCCACCGGATTCCGCCGGTAAATTCCGCCATCGGCCATCTGCCAGCCGGAAGCCGTCGCCTCCTCTCCCGGCTCGACGCCCATACCGCTACCGGCCAGCACGCCGGCCAGCACCGGCGACAACCAAACTGCCATTTTTTTCATGACTCTTTCCCCATGTATGAAGTTTTTCCGTCGATCAATCACGAACCAGGCGGCGAAACCAGCCGCAACCGCCGGTCAAGGTCAGCAACCTCCCGATTGTTGCACGCCTCCAACCGGCGATCGGTACAGATGATCACCAGGCAAGAACGTTCCGGCGGCCGCTCCAGCGCCACCAGCAGAATTTCGGTGTGCGGCAAATCGAAACGGTAACCGCTGCCTTTCGCCTTCTTTTTGAAGGCCGTCGGCGCCGCCGCGTATTTCGTTTCCAACTGCGCTTTCAGCGCTTCCAGCCGCTCAAACGCTTCCCGGCCGGCAAAATCGGCCTGGCCGGTCACCTGAAAAACCACTTGCGAAACCGGCGTCCGCCTGGCCTGGTAAATCTGGAAATCGGGCAATTTTTCCGGTGGATCGATGACATAACAGTTGGGCTCCTCCATCCGCACCACCGTTTCCGGTGGCAACGCCTCGCCGAAACGAATGCCGAACGCCCGGCTGTCCGGCGCTTCGACATAGTAACGCCGGTCCCAGAAAAACAGGCTGACCCGGATGCCGTTCGGCGGCTGCCGGTCCGCCCGGACGACCAATTCCCGCCGGTCGCCGAGTTCTGCCCGGTAAACCCATTCCGCCGCCGGCTGCAACGCGATGCCGTGGGCTTTCTGCAGATAATCGCGGATGTAATTCAAATCGGCCGTCGCATTGGCTTCGGTCCGTCCCGGCAGCAAGCTGAAAGCGGCGATGCCGTACACTTCCGGCGCGACCGCCGAAGTCACCGCCAGAAAACGGTCGAAATAAACATTGCGCTTCAGGGGCCGGATCAGCCAGGCGGCCGAATCCGTTTCGCCGGGGGAACTGCCGGCATTCCCCTGAAACAGAGCCGCCGGAATTTTTTCCCCGCAGCGCACGTCCCAGTCATTCGCCAGCAGCCGATCGATCAAGTCCTCCACCGAACCGATGTACTCCTGCCGCAACGCTTCCGGCAATACTTCAAAACGAACAGTGGAAAAACCGCCGTCATGGATGATCGAAAGCGAATCTTCCCGGACTTTGCGTATTTCGTAATTCCGGTAGACCTTGCCGTCCAGCGTCTCGAGGTCGGCCGCGGCAACCCGGAAAAGCGGCACCGCCAGGGCGGTCAGCCCCAAAATCAAATAGCCGATTCGCATGGTCATTCCTTCCAGTCTCCTCAAACTGCGTCATGGCCTTCTCGCGCACCCCGGCTCCGGTCGGTTCCCCGGGGCCGGAAGGAGTCTGGCGGCCCACTCACTTCGGAGACTTGCCGGCTCCCATCCTCCCGATATTTCAAACGGGCCAGGCAAATAAAAAATCCGTCACGGTTTCGCCGCCGGCTGTTTGCGGAGGAAATCGGCCCGGATGATCCGGATATACGTTTTCGACCAACCGGAATCCGAATCATTGACGCTGCCGTAACCGCCGCCGAAATCGGCTAGCAGGGTATTCCAACCGGTATTTTCCGCACTGTTGTTCGGAAAAACCTCGCGCGCGTCCTCCTGGGTCAGCGCACTGTCTTCCTCCTCCGGCTTGACCTGCGTCTGCGTGATCAGCACCCCGTCGGCCCCTTTGGACTTAGCCTCCTCAATCAACTTGTCGACCAATTGGTCATTGGTCACTTCGCTGTAATTGCCGGACGCCCTGGCTTTGCCGATGACGGCAAAATCGGCCGGCACCTCGGAAGCGCTGTAAAACACCGAGACATTCTCGGTCGGCGCAAACTCCTCGCCCTGATAGCTGAAATTAACGCAGCCCACCAGCAGCGTCAACAACAATGCCGGCAGCGGCATCCTCCAAATTTTCCGTACCATCGCCATTTCCTCGCTCCCCATTGGTTGTCAATTTTTGTCAGGCATCGACGATCGCGAACATCAGCGTAATGCGGAACACTTCCCGCTCGCCGACCCGGATCGTGCCGGTTCCCTTGCCGAAGCGCGACTTGCTCGGCGGCAGGACGATTTCACAGATCAACTGGTCGCCCGGATAAATCGGCCCGAACGATTCCGCGCGGTCGATCGACATGAAATATCCCAGTTTGCCCTGATTTTCCGGCCGGGACAATACGCAGGCGCAGCCGGATTGGGCGATGATTTCACACTGCAGAGCCTCCGGCAGCACCGCAAAATCCGTCGCCGTCGCCGCAAACATCTCTTCGTTCAACGACACGTTCTTGATCGCGATGATCCGGTCTCCTTCGATCCGGGCAACGCTGTCGATCAGCAGGAACGGATAACGGTGCGGCACCATCGCCATGATTTTCGTCACATCCATCGCCGTATGTTCGCTGAGGTCGAACTCATTGTACAACTCCGGCATCGCCGCCGGCGAACTCTTCTCCCGCATCGCCAGCGTGATTTTCGCTTCGCAAGTCAGCCCGCCGCTGTTGCCGGTCCTCGCCTGGATGACCGCTTCGCCGTCGGCACATTCCAGCACTTCCGCTTCGATCTTCATCCGGTCGCCCGGCAGGATCGGCTTGCGGAATTTGACTTTTTCGATAACCCGCATATAGACCTGCCGGGAATCGTCCGGCTTCAAACGGTCATGCACCGCCAGTTCCCCCAGCTGCCGCATCGCTTCCAGTTGCAGTACCCCCGGCATGATCGGATGGTTCGGGAAATGTCCCTGAAAAAACAACTCGTTGATGCAGAGATTTTTGACGCCGACAATCCGATTTTCACTTTCCAGCATGGCGCGGTCCAGCATCAACATCGGATAACGCTGTTTCAAAACGGCAGTGATCTCTTTCGGCCCCATTACTTTGCCCGGCTCGATCATTGTATTCTTCTCCTGTGTTTTCTTTCTCTTATCGATAAAATAAATTACTGCGCCGACATCTGCCTGATCATCATGCCGGCCAACTCGACATTTTTCGAATGACCGGGCTTGATGGCAATGATATTGGCCTTGACCCGGCGGCCGCACAGATACATGTCGCCGATGACGTCAAGAATTTTATGCCGGACGATTTCATCCTGAAAGAGCAGCCGCTCCTTGCAGATGATCGCGCCGTTGTGAATGATCGCCGCCGCGTCCAGGCTGCCGCCCTTGACCAGGCCCATTGCCAACAGCTGTTCGAGGTCCTTGTATTCGACGAAAGTCCGCGCTCCGGCGATCTCCTTTTCATAAGTTTCCGGCGAGATGACGAACGACTGGTACTGCGGATCGAACGGACAGCCGCGAAACGAAGCCAGACAACTGATTTCCAACTGCTCGGCCGGCGTCATCACCATCTGGGTGTCGCCGTGCTTGAGGTGCAGAATCTCCCGGCAATGAAAGAATTCCGCCGGCGCCGCCTGTTCGACCCGGCCGGCCGCCTTGACCATCTCCCAGTACGGCATGGCGCTGCCGTCGGCGATCGGCGGCTCCAGGCCGTCCATTTCGACGACGGCATTGTCGATGCCGGCCACATGCAGCGCCGACATGATGTGTTCGACGGTATAGACGACCGCGTTGCCGCAGGCAATCGTCGTCCCGCGGCGGGCGTCGACGACGTTGGTGGCCAGCGCCCGCACCTCCGGAGTGCCCGGCAGGTCCACCCGCCGGAAGATGATGCCGCGGTCGGTCTCCGCCGGCAAAATCCGCAACGTGGCGCGCGCGCCGGTATGCAAGGCGATGCCGGAGACCGAAGCCGGCCGCTCAATGGTATGCTGTTTTTCCATCATGAATATTTTCTCATTCAAAATTTGTATTTGTCGATTGAAACGTCATAATATAGTACGCATATTTTGAAATTTAAACTTATTTCGCTGCAACCGAATGAAATTTATGGCCGAATCGCCCAAAATTATCGTCATTACCGGTCCGACGGCCACCGGAAAAACCGCGCTGGCCGTCCGGCTGGCCCGCCAATTCGACGGCGAAATCGTCAGCGCCGACTCCCGGCAGGTCTACCGGCACATGGACATCGGCACCGGCAAAGACCTGGCCGAATACAGTGCCGGCGGAACGCCGGTGCCGTTTCATCTGATCGATTGCGTGCCGCCGGATGCAACGTACAACCTCCACGCATTCTGCCGTGATGCCCGCCAATGCATCGCGGCGATTGCCGGCCGCGGCCGGCTGCCGGTCATCTGCGGCGGCACGGCGCTCTATATCGACGCTCTGCTGCGCGGCTATGCTTTGCCCGGCACCGCGCCCGACCCGGCCGAACGCGCCGCATTGGACGCCATGGAGCTCGATGCTCTGAACGCCGAACTGGCCGGATTGGCGCCGGAATTTTACCGGACCTTTCTGGATCGCACGAACAAGACCCGGCTGCGCCGGGCAATCGAGATCGCCCGGCATCGCCAAACGCCGGCGGCGGAAATGCCGGCGGCGGATTTTCAGGCGCTGCTGCTCGGGGTCTACTATCCGCGCGATATCGTCCACCGGCGGATCGCCGAACGGCTCGACGCCCGGCTGGCCGCCGGGATGATCGAAGAGGTGCGCGAACTAAACGAACATTATGGTGTCTCTTTTGAAAAACTGGATTTTTTCGGATTGGAATACCGTTACGTCGGCCGTTACCT
The DNA here is from genome assembly GCF_903645315.1 of Victivallis sp. Marseille-Q1083. Lineage (NCBI taxonomy): Bacteria > Pseudomonadati > Lentisphaerota > Lentisphaeria > Victivallales > Victivallaceae > Victivallis > Victivallis sp. Marseille-Q1083. The sequence continues at coordinate 383,917 of NZ_CAHJXL010000002.1, read as the reverse complement.
GCAAAATCGACTGGATTTTCAGACGATGCGCGACGAATTGTTGAGCAAGATCCGGCAGTTCGCCAAACGGCAGGATATCTTTTTCCGGAAAATGGAACGCGAAGGCGCCGTCATCCACTGGCTGCGCGGCGGCAGCGAACCGGATCCGGCGGCATTGGTTCGGCGCTTCCTGGCCGGCGAACCGCTGCCGGCGCCGGTGCTGCAACTGAAAGAAATTCATTACGGCAAGAAAAGTTCTTAATTTCCGAAAGAAGGAGTGATTGATTTTATGTTGAATCTGCCGGTTATCGAAGAGAGCGTGTTCCTGCTCATCGACATGCAGGAACGATTGGTCAAGGCGATGAGCGATATCGAATCCTGCCTGAACCGCCAGCAAATGCTGCTGGCGGGCGCCGGGCTGCTGGGGTGGCGCGTCATCGTCACCGAACAATATCCGCGCGGCCTGGGGCCGACCGTCCCGGCAATCGCCGCTGCATTGCCGGCGGGAACGCCGGTGGTGGCCAAAACCGCTTTTTCCTGTTTCGGGGAACCGTTGTTCGTCGATGCGGTCGACTTCGTTTCGCCGCGCGCGTTGATCGTCGCCGGCATCGAAGCGCATGTCTGTGTGCAGCAGACAGTGCTGGACGCCCTGAACAGCGGCTTCTCCAGCGGCTATGAAGTTTTCGTCGCCGCCGACGCCGTCGCCAGCCGCAAGCCCGGCGATGTCGCGCTGGCGCTCGAACTGATGCGTCAGGCCGGCGCGGTGATCACCTCCAGCGAAGCGCTGCTGTTCATGCTGCTGCGCGGCGCGGAGCACCCGCAGTTCAAGGCCATCTCCCAACTGGTCCGCTGATCCGTCGCTTTATGAGTGAGCTTCAGAAAGAATTCCATCCGGGCGACGTGCCGCAGACACCGGGCGTCTATGTCTTCCGCGACCGTTTCGCCAAGGTGATCTATGTCGGCAAAGCGGTCAATTTGCGGCGGCGGCTCAGCCAGTATTTTCAGCCGTCCCGCACCCGGTACGCCGACGCCAAGCTGCGTTCGCTGATCAACACGATCGCCAACTGGGATTTCTATCCGGTGCGTACCGAAAACGAGGCGCTGATCCTCGAATCGCGGCTGATCAAGGAATACGCGCCGTATTACAACATCCTGATGCGCGACGACAAGCGTTATCTGATGCTGAAAATCAATCTGAATGAACCGTTTCCGACCCTGACGCTGGCCCGGGTGCGCAAGGACGACCGCTACCGTTACTTCGGGCCGTTTCCGAATGGCGGAGCGTTGAAATCGACGCTGGAATTCCTGCTTTCCCATTTCGGATTGCGCACCTGCCGTACCGCCCAGCCGGACGATGAAACCCGCAAGCGCTGCCTGAAACGCATCGTCAAAGACTGCTGCGCGCCCTGTACCGGCCAGGTGACGCCGGAAGAGTACCGGCAGAAGGTCGATCAAATGCTGTCGGTGCTGAACGGCAACATCAAGGAGCTTTCCGCCATCCTGCAGCAGCGGATGAAGGAGGCGGCCGCCGCCCAGAGATTCGAAAAGGCCGCCCACTGGCGCGACGTGCTGACCAACCTGGAAACCGTTTTCGGCGAAAAAAACCGTTCGTTCTCCCGGGCTTTCCTGCCGGTGGAGAGCGGCGAAGCGGCCGTCCTGGCATTGCAGGAGGCGCTGCGGCTGCCGAAGCCGCCGCGCCACATGGAGTGTTTCGACATTTCCAATATCCTCGGCACGCTGGCAGTCGGCAGCATGGTCTGCTTTGAAAACGGCAAACCGGCCCGCGACCAATACCGCCGCTTCCGGATCAAAACGGTCCACCAGAGCGACGACTTCGCGATGATGCATGAAGTGATCACCCGGCGCTATAAACGCTGCCTGGAGGAGAACCGGCCGTTGCCGGACCTGCTGGTCGTCGACGGCGGCAAGGGGCAATTATCCTCGGCGATCGCCGCATTGGTCGAATGCGGCTGCCCGCCCTTCCCGGTCATCGGGCTGGCCAAACAGCAGGAAAAATTTTTCGGGCCGGGCCGTCCCCAGTCGGTACGACTCGACCGCCACAACCCGGCGCTGCGGATGCTGCAGGCGATGCGCGACGAGGCGCACCGTTTCGCCATCGGCTACCACCGGGAACTGCGCAACAAGCGGCTGCAGCAGTCGCTGCTCGATGAAATCGAAGGCATCGGACCGCAGCGCAAAAAGCAACTGCTCGAAACGTTCGGCTCCGTCCGGGAGCTGCGCAAAGCCAGCGTCGCCGAAGTGGTGCAGAAGGTCCCCGGCATCGGCGAAACCTTCGCCGCCAAAGTACTGGCCCAGTTGAACCGGAAAGCGCCGCCCCGTACCCAGCCCCCCGCAACCAAACCGGAGCCGCCGGCCGCGGCGCCATCCCAATAATGTCTACTCCCACCATCTTTAGCATCGGCCATTCATCGTACAAACCGGCCTTCTTCACTATGTCGAAGACAATTCATTCCGCCGAATATCCATTGGCGAGCAGCGACTGGACAAATGCCAGATTTTTCGGGTCCGTCCGGTCTTTTTCTTCGACCAGTACCAGAAAATTTTCTCTCCGGCATATTTCGAGGTTGCCAGATATCCGGCAATTTTGCAGGCCACCGCAGCGGTTATCTTGTCCTACTGCTGGTTCTCCTCTGCCTTTCCCGCTTCCTGGAATTTCCGGCGATCTACCCCCGGCCGGCGTTCCTCGCGATCATACTGGCAGTTGCCGCATTCAGCTTTTTCACACCGGGCAGTACCGTCTCCAGCCCGGACAATCGTACTTTGCCGGTACAAGGCAGGAAAATCAGTCTGCCGCTCTGGGCGTTTATTGTCCCGGCGATAGGCAGCTATAATTTCAAAATATCAATGCATCGCTTGCCCTGGCGGATTTTAAGCACGACGTTTGCCAGCCTTTTCCCGGTTCTCAGAAACCTTTCAGCCGTTTCATTCATTTTCAACATCGGTGCGCAAGAGTTGTCCGGCCGCCAACCGCAGGAAATGTATTATGCCGGAAACTATTCCGATTATCTTTATGAGCCGGTCACCGACACCGATTACAGCCTCAACTATTATCACCCGCTCTGACGACGGCACCGCCAATTGCCGCATTTTACAATTCGATGCCGCCGGGCGGTCGCGAGTCCTGCCGGTAATAAGCGATCAATTTCTGCAATTTTTCCAGCGTCAGCGGCTTCAACACCACGGCGTCGAACAAATCCATGCCGAAATTGGCGCGCGATTCGGTATCGGCGGTCACCGCCACGATCATCAATTCCTCTTTCGGAGCGTTTTTCCTGATCTTTTCCGCCAGTTCCACGCCATTCATCGCCGGCATCCACATGTCGGTCATCACCAGATCCGGCTCGAAATGCTCCAGACATTGCAGCGCCTCCGCACCGGAAGCCGCGCAACAGGTGACAATGCCGAGTTTCTTCAGCATCGCCTCCAGCACCTTCAAATTCATCGGCACATCATCGACCAGCAGGATTGCCAGCGGCCGTTCCGTTCCGGCCACTTCCGCCGGGACCTCCGCCGCATGCGCTTCCGTCTCCGGCGGCGCCGGCAACGCCATGACTTCAGAACGAACCCGTCGCAACGTCACCGTGAAGCAACTGCCTTTGCCGACCTCGCTCTCCAGCGTGATCTTGCCGCCCATCTGGTCGATCAGCCGCGAGGAAATCGTCAACCCCAGCCCGGTGCCCTGATAGGCGTGGCTGCCCCGCACTTCGCTGTCCTGGACAAACGGCTCGAAAATGGTCCGCTGCCCCTTTTCGGAAATGCCGATGCCGGTATCGATCACCCGGATCGTCAAGGTTCCCTGCCGTCCCTCCTCCGGCAGGAAATTGATGCAGAGGCGGACAGTTCCCCGCTCGGTGAATTTCAACGCATTGCCGATCAAATTCAACAGCACCTGCCGCAAGCGCTGGCTGTCGAGATAGAGCGCCGGCAATGTTTCGGGAGCTTCCAGTTTGAACGCCAGCTTTTTCTCCGCCGCCTGCAATTTGAAAATAGCATGGATTTCCCGGCACAATGCCAGGAAGTCGCACTTCTCCGGCACGATGGGGGCCTGGCCGGCCTCCAGCTTGGAAAGATCGAGAATATCGTTGATCAACGTCAACAACGCGTTGCCGGCCAGATTGATCGATTGCAGATATTCATTCTGCTCCTGCAGCGGCAACGTATTGTTGCGCAGCAGTTCGCTGAATCCGATCACCGCATTCAGCGGCGTCCGCAATTCATGGCTCATCGTCGCCAGAAAGTAACTCTTGGCCTTGCTGGCATTCTGCGCATCGAGCACCGCCTGTTTCAGTTTCTGCTCGATCAAATTGAAGTCGGTGATGTCCAGCATCGTCTTGAGCACGTAATCCAATTGGCCGTCGAGCAGGATCGGATTGGCGGTAATCAAATAATCCCGGTCCCGAATATGCATTTCACAGCTATGTTCGACCCAATCGTCCAGCGTCTGCCGGACCGGACAATATTCCGGACAATGCTCTTCGCCGCAGAAGAATTTGTAACACGGCGTATCCGGCGCCACCTGGTCGAAAGGCAGCAGCGACACCCGTTCGGCGGCATGGTTGGCTCGCAGCAGCTTCATATTCTTGTCGTACAAAATGATCGGCGTTTTGATCGTATCCATGATCAATTTTTTCTCATATTCACTGCGCTCCAGGTCCTGCTGCCGCAATTGCCGCAGCAACGCAATCTCGATGATCCGCGCCGCCGCAATCAGCATCTTCTGGGTGATTTCCGGGAAAGCAACCCGCTCTTTGACATAGTCGAAGCCGAGAAAGCCCCACAGCCGGTCATCCGACCAGATACCGGTCGCCAGAATGGATTTGACGTTCTGGCGCCGCAATTCCTTCCGGCCTTCCAGAATCGCCGGATTATAAGCGTCGCGCTCCAGATCGGCGGAAAAAATAATTTCATGATTTTCCAGCGCGTTCACCCACGCCGGCATCAACTCGCTCGGCAGGTGCTGCAGCGTATCGATTTCCGGCGCGACGCCGGGCGCCGTCCATTCGAAAATATTCCGATAGAAATTCTCGCCCTGATCCCGGTAGAAAATATAGCAGCGGTCGGCCTGCACCTGTTCGCCAATCAACAGCAGAACTTTGTCGATCGCCGACGCAAAATCATTGGACAGCAATAATTCTTTCAGCGCATCGTTCAAAGCGCGCTGCTGGTCGCCGTAAGCCTGCAGTTCTTCGATCAGCCGCTGCCGTTCCCGGCTCAACTGCCGTTCCGGCGTAACATCCAAACAGATTCCCAGCAACAGCTTCCGGCCGTCCTCGTGGGTGACGATGCTCTTGATGCTCCGCAACATATGGCGAGAGCCGTCCTCGAATTTCACCTCTTCCTCGGTATCGGTCGTCCCCATCGTCAAAGTAGCACGGTCACTCTCGCCGCAGGAACGGGCATTTTCCGGCAACAGCAACTCCGGATCGCAGTGACCAATCACTTCACGCCCGACCAGGCTGAACGCTTCGGCAAACGCCCGGTTGAACATCAGATAGCGGAAGTCGTGGTCGGCATCTTTGACGAACAGCGAACAGGGTAAATTGTCCATGATCGCCCGCAGCAGATTGTTGGACTGTTTCAACTCGTTGCGATTCTCGGTCAGCTCGGTGATATCGATTCCGACTCCCAACAACAAATCATTGCCGGAACTGCGCCGGAGCTTCACTTTCCAGGTCTGGAATTTGGCCACCCGGCCATTGGGCAACGTGACATCTTCAAAGACGACCTGCGGTGTTTCGCGGAACATGGTATCGGTATCGTCCTCGACGAATTTCCGGGCAGCCTCCGTCGGCATCACCTCGAAATCGGTATGGCCGAACAACATTTTTTCATCCAGCCCGAACATCGAGATGAAGGTGCGGCTGGCCAGCAGATAACGGCCTTCATCGTAAAAATCTTTGATGAACAGCGGAATCGGCAAATTGTCGAGGATGTCTTCCAGCAGCCGGTTCTTTTCCTGCAATTGTCTCTCCATCTTCAATTCCCGGGTGATGTCCACCCCGATCCCCAGCAGCAGCCGGCCGCCGGCCGGCCGGGTCAGCAGCGTCTGGCTGACCTTCAGGTCGTGAACGGAGCCGGCCGTATCGGCCAAAGCGACCCGCATTTCACAGCGGCCGTCCCGCAACGTCGCCAGATCCGCCTGGCGGAACGCCGCTTCGGCCTCCGGCTCCAGAAAATCGGTATCGAGGCAACCGACCAGCTTCTCCGCATCCCGGCCGACCAAATCCCCAATATTGCGACTCACCAGCAGATGCCGCCTGTCGTTTTCGGCATCCTTGACCCAGACATAGCCGGGCATGTTGTCGATGACGTTATGCAGCAGCGCCGAAGTATTCCGATAATTCAGCTCCCGTTCCCGGAAACTGGTCATATCCTGAATGATGCCGAAAAACTCCTTCCGGCCGCTGACCGGGGAAATCTCCTCGAACATCCGGATTTCATAGTAGCGCCACTGTCCGTCATGCTGCACGCGGTACGAACCGTAAAATTCCCGGATCGAACCGCGGAACAGCGCTTCCCACTGATGCCGGAACCCTTCCGCATCCTCTTCCTGCATCCATTCCGACACCGGCAGCGGCACACCGTCACGGCACGGCCAGAGCTGTTCCGGCGGCGCCTGGATGAACTGCTGCCGCTGGTCACAGCGGAAAAATGTCATCCGGCCGGCTTCCAAGGCCTTTTCCAGCACCGCGTTCTGAATATGAAGCCGCGCCAGACGTTCGTATTCCACCGAGACATCCCGGAAAACCAGCACGCCTCCGGTCAAAACACCTTCGGCATTGATAATCGGCGCGGCGCTGTCGGCAATATGCCGCCGCGTTCCATCCCTGGCGATCAAATCGGTATGCTCCGCCAGCATGACGATCCGCCGCTGCTCCAGCGCCTGGCGCAGCGGTGACGGGGCCGGCGCCCGGTCGGGATGACTGACGATCTGAAAAATTTCATCCAGCGGCCGGCCGATTCCTGCCGCCGCCGAATAACCGGTCAACTCGCCGGCCACCTTGTTCAGCAGGACCACCCGCTCTTCGGGATCGGTGACAATGACCCCGTCACCGATGGCTTCCAGCGTTAAGCTCAACTGTTCGGCCATCTGCTGGTGGTCCAGCCGCAGCCGATGCAGTTCTTCGACATCCAGCGACACCCAGATTGCCGCGTCGCGGCCGAACGCCGCCGCCGGCAATTTCCGCACTTCGGCTTTCCGCCGCCGGCCATCCTGGTCGGCATAATCCACGGCATGCGGTTTGCCGTCGGCAAAAACCCGTTGCGCGCAACTCCACAATCCTTCGTATTCCAGCGGCGAAAAACGTTTCAAGTCCAATAATTTCTCCCGGTAGGAGTCATGCGCCCCGGCACAGGAAAAGCGGAGCCTGCCGGAGTCGTCCACCACGACGATCCGCGCCGGCAGCGCCTCGAAAATTGCCCGCATGCGCCGGGCATAGCGGCGGCGAATCAGCCAGCCGACCACCCCGAGGGCCACCAGCAAGCCCAGAATTATGCTTGACAGCAACAGCCAGTTCGCATGGGCATCGGCGAAGGAAGGCGGCACATGGTGCAGAATGGCCCCCGGCGGCAAAACTTCATGGGGAATGCCGAACCGCTGGAGCTCCCGGTAATCGAAATTAACTTCCGTCGCCGCCGTCTCCGGCGGCAGTTCGGCCGGATTCCTGCCGTTTAAAATCTGAAGCAACAGCTCGCCGAGCTGCCCTCCCATCTTCCGCCCGGATACCATAACGCCGCCGATTCCCCATTCCAGCGAAGCGGGAATTTCGTCACAGGCGGCAAAAACCGGCAGATGGGCGGCCGCTTTCTGCAATTCATATTGCAACCGATTGCGGGATAACGGATTTTCTTCGCCGGCGGCAAACCAGTCGTTGTAGATGACCAGCGAATCGGCCGGCAAATGGGCCAGATAGGCCAGCAGTGCCGCCGAATCATATTCCGCCCCGCTCAATACGGTTATTTTTCCGTCATACCCCAGCTCAGCCTGCCGTGCGCTCAATTCTTCCAGCAGTTTCGAACCGTCTTCCGCCGCATTGGACAACACGACCACTTCCCGGGTCGCCGGAAACAATTCCACCCCCAGTCGGAGGTTGTTCAGATTGCCGGGCGGCATCACCACACCGGTCATATTGGCCGGCAGCGACCGGCACAACGCTGCGCCGGCCAGCCGGCAGTCGCCGAAAACCATCGGCAACTGCTCCGGCAACCGGAGCTCCCGCCGCCGCACCAGTTCCAACGCCGGATCGCCCAGAACGATCAACGCCTGATAGGGATGCAAATCCAGCCGCTGCTGCAGCCTCGCCACGTCTTCCGGCCGCGGCCGGGCGGCCGGCTGCAAATTGACATCCAGCTCGAACAATTCAAAGGCGACCGGTTGATTGCCCTGCTGTAAATAGCTGCGCAATCCGAATAAAATATCATTGATCCACTGGGAATCGGCACTGTAGGAAGAGATGCACAGCACGCTTTGATTTTTATGATCCGCCGGCGGATTCCCGCCGGCCGCCAAACCAGTCAGGATCGATAACGCGATCCACAGACACCATTTCCGAAACACACCCGAGCCTATCATTGCCTCTCCTCTTCACGACCGATTTCCAGGTCAGCCAAGCCCGCCGCCGCCGCAACAGGTCTTTCTGCTCCACTCCAATTGAACTTTCCTTCGCAATCGGACATTAATGTAAATTATTTCCGGCAAAACACAAACAGCTTTTGCATTTTATTTGGTATATTTGACACCGGCCCTGGTCGTTCGGTGCTTCCGGAACAGAAAAAAAACCCGTCAGCGCCAGGCACCGACGGGAATTGAAACGGCAACGCGGACCTTATCGCACCGGACTCAACTCGTTTTCGATATCTTCCAGCGAGCGGCCTTTGGTTTCCGGCATCATCGTCTTCGCCCAGATCAACTGCAAGATCATCATCGCGCAGAAAAAGGCGAACATGTAACCGGCATCGAAAGCCTTGATGGCAATCGGAAACACCAGCGTCAGGAGCGCGGCGAAAATCCAGTGGGTGAAGCTGCCGAGCGCCTGTCCGGACGCCCGTTGGTCGTTCGGGAAAATTTCGGCGATAAACACCCAGATGATCGTCCCGGAACCGATCGCATGCGCCGCAATGAACACAATCATGCAGACCAACACAATCCAACTGGAAGAGCCCAGCAAAGCCGAAGCCTCCTGCTGCGAATGCGCGGCGATCATTTTAACCTCCTGCGGCGTGGCCTGTTCTGGAATCACCACCTCATCGCCGCCGTAACGCTCCGACGCCGTGGCCTTCATCAGCGCTTCCCGCGCCGTCCGATACTCCCGGAGAGCCCGTTCCTGGTCGGCAGCGGTCAGATAGCCCTCCTCCGTTTCGATACGCATCTGCAGGTCGGCGCCGCCGGCCGTATCGATCGCCGCCGAAACCACTTTGAATTCGGCGAAGGAGAAAAAGGCGACCGCACAAACGCCGAGGCTCAGAATATAACCGACCGAACCGATGTACAGCAGGGTCCGCCGCCCCAGCCTGTCGATCAGCCACAAGCCGACAAACGTAAAAATCAAATTGGTGATGCCCAGGCTGATCGAAGCCGCCAGCGCGTTGCTCATCCCGGCCAGCCCCAGCAGGCGCGGCGCAAAATACAAAATGACGTTGATGCCGGACAGCTGATTAAAGAAAGCGATCAGAAAAGCGAACAGAATCGGATAACGCAGCCGTTTCGACCAGAATTTCGACTTCTTTTCGGTCACCACCGTACCGGTGGCCGCCACCGAGGCGACCAAAGTCCGAATGTCCGCTTCGCTCATCGCCGGATTGAGTTTGCGAAATACTTCGGCCCCCTCCGCTTCCCGCTGCGCATTGACAATCAGCCAACGCGGACTCTCCGGCAGCAGGAAACACAGCGACATATAAACGATCGCCGGCAACGCCTCGACTCCCAACATCCAGCGCCAGGCAACCTCCGCCTCGCAAACATTGCCGATGATGAAATTGGACAGATAAGCCATCAGGATACCGAATACAATGTTGAACTGAAAGAGCCCGGCCAGTTTGCCGCGGTCGTCGGCCGGTGAAATTTCGGCGATGAAAAGCGGCGCCGCAATCGTCGAAATGCCGATCCCGACGCCGCCGATGAATCTGGCGACGATAAACGACGACACATCCCAGGCAAACGCCGACCCGATCGCCGATACCACATAGAGAATACCGTTGAGAATCAATGTTTTCCGACGCCCCCAGCGGGACGTCGGAAAACCGCCGCAAAACGCGCCCAGCACCGTACCCCACAATGCCGAACTCAACGCCCAACCATGCATCGCTCCACTCAGCGACCAGAGATCCTGAATCTGCTTTTCCGCTCCGGAAATGACCACGGTGTCAAAACCGAACAGAAAGCCGGCCAACGCCGAAGTAACCGCCCACAACCAGAGCCGCCCTTTGATCATCATGACATTTTCTCCTATTCCAAAATTGAAACTTGTTCCGGCGGCCGACCGCCGCCTGTTTTTTTTACAACGCTAAAAGGCACCCGGCCGGGCCGCCACCTCCGCCGCCAGACGGTTGCCGGCCGCTGCCGCCGCTTCAATGCCGCAGCCGGAAAGAAAATGATAGAGGAAAGCGGCGCTGAACGCATCGCCGGCTCCCACCGTGCTGACAATTTCAGCCGGATAGGCCGGCGAATCCACCGTCCGGCCGTCCTGCCAGATCCGGCAACCGTCCGGACCGAGCGTTTCGACGATCAGTTGCAATTGGAAACGGTCGGCCAGAGCCTCGCACTCCGGCGCCATGCCGAACATCGATGCGATTCGCGGCAGTTCTTCGTCGTTCAATTTGACGATATCCGCCACTTGAAGCGAGGCCTCCAAAACGGCTTTCGAATAGAAATTCTGCCGCAGATTGACATCGCAAAAGACCGGCGCCGCCACTTGATCCAGCAATTTCCACAGCGAAGCTCTGGAAACCTCCCCCCGCTGCGCCAGCGTGCCGAAACAGAACAGATCCATCGCCGGATCCGCCAACTCCGGAACCGGAATATGATCGTAGGCGCAGTCCAATTGAAAAAAGTATGAGGGAACTTTGGCTTCATCAAGCGTTACGGTAACCGTTCCGGTCGGTTGCGGCACCCGGGCGATATAAGCGAGCGAAAGCCCCTGCCTGGCCACCTCCCGCCTGGCGGTTTCCCCGAGTTCATCCTCTCCCACCGCCGAAATCAATCCGACCTCGGCCCCCAGCCGGTGCAGATGAACCGCCAAATTCAACGGCGCACCGCCCAGGTGCGCCCCGTCGGCGAAAACATCAAACAGAATTTCTCCAAAGGAAAAAATACGCAAATTTTTTTCTTTCCTACCACCAGTTTCATTCCCAGTCGACAACTTCATTTCCTCATCCCGTTTTTAATCGCTGAATTCCAGGTTTTCCAATCTCGTCCAAAGCATATCACTTCCTCACACGGATTTCAAATCAAAAACCAACCTGTACCCCAAAATCCCCCTCCCTCGCCCAGTTCCATTTTTTCCGTCGGCATTCGCCCCGCCTTCCGGAACATCCCGGCAGCCGCACGACTTTATCACCATTCATAACTATCTTATACAATCTAAGGATATCACCTTTCTTCCCAAATGTCAATCTCCCGTGGAGGGTTTTTGACGATTTTTCCCGGGAAACCTCGGGAATGCTGAAAACTTCCTCCGTTTTTCCGGTATTTTCATCCGCTTCTCATTGACAAAACAATTCCGGTCAGCTACCTGTAATCTCACACCGGCCCGTGCGTGTTCTTCCGTTCTGTCGAGAATGAAAATTCGCAACCGGCCGGAGCAAGTTCATGCAACCATGACAATTCAAACAATGCGGGAGGAAAGATTATGCTCGGGATTTTTTCACTGCCCCGTCCGGTCGAATTTCCGGCGGATTTCCTCTGGGGCTCGGCCACGGCCGGTCACCAGATTGAGGGAAATAACCTTCACAGTCAGAATTACCGTCACGAACTGGAAGCCCATTTTGCCGAACCCTCCGGCTCGGCCTGCAATTCCTGGGAGTTATACGAACAGGACATCGAGCTGGCCGCGGAACTCGGCCAGCGGGCTTTCCGACTGTCGATCGAATGGAGCCGAATCGAGCCGGCAGAAGGCCGGCGCGACCGCCAGGCACTTCAGCGCTACCTGAAAGTGCTGGAATGCCTGCAAGCGCACCAAATCAAAGTATTCCTGACCCTGCACCACTTCTCTCATCCGGCCTGGTTTGAGGATCTCGGCGAATTCCGGCTGCGGGAAAATGTCAAATACTTCGAGCGGCACGTCGAATTTCTGGTACCGCAAGTCGCGCCGTTCGTCAGCAACTGGAATATCATCAACGAATTCAATTTGCCGCGCGGCGCCGGCGCCAACGAGCGCAAAGCCAATCTGCTCCACGCCCATGCCCGTTGCGCAGCGATCATCCGCCAATATTCCGGCGCGCCGATCGGCACTGCCCACGCGCTGGTCCACTGGGCGCCGGAACAGGAATTCGATGAATTCGACGTCACCCAAACCAGGCTGATCGACTGGGAAACCAACGGTTTCTTCTTTCACGCCATCCGGACCGGCGAATTGCTGCTGCCGTACCGGGAAGCCGAACAGATTCCGGGCCTTAAGGATTCCTGCGATTATTGGGCGCTCAATTATTATACGCGCCATTACCTGACGGCCCGCAAACCGTTTGAAAACGCGCCGCGGCACGATTGCGATCACATCCGGATGATCGACCGTCCCTTTTATCTCGAAGAATTCTACCCGGACGGCCTGATCCTTGAAATCGACCGGCTGCGCGACAAACCGGTCATCATCACCGAAAACGGCCTCTCCTGCGACGACGACCGGTTGCGCATCCTCTATATCGCCCGCCACCTCCAGGCGCTGGCGGAAGCCATCCGGCGCGGCGCCCGGGTCGACGGTTATCTCTACTGGTCGTTCCTCGACAATTACGAGTGGTCCAGTTTCGTGCCGCGTTTCGGCCTGGTCGATGTGGATTTCAAAACCTTCCGCCGGACACCGAAGCCGAGCGCTTATTTCTACCGGGATATTATCGCCCGCGGCGGTTTCGACCGCGAATTGCTGCTTCAATATCTGCCGGAATTCCGCGATTGGAAACTGTACGTCTGACCCTATCCCGAATTTCAGCAATCTGAAAACATCGATTTTCGGAAAATAAAAAAAAACAGCGGAATTCATTTTCGCAACCCGCTGGATTTCCATGACTTAAACTGGAGCCAATGATCGGAATCAATCAGTTCTAATTTGCATTTGCAGTTCGGATGAATCGGCAAAGCCGGCGCTTCATCTTTCCGATAGTATTTTCCTTCATGCGCCAAGTATCTGGCACATGAAGTTGGCCCCTTATCCGTGACAAATTTATAGTATTTGAATTTACTGTTTTCCTCAAGCGCATCAACGATATTATCGATATCCATGATCAACCTCCTGTTTTTTGTGGGAAAGCATTCTTACTGGAAGATGTATTGTCAACCTTTCGGGGGGCTGCATAAGCTGTATCGCTTTGCCTAAACATTATCAAACTTGAACTTGAAATCCGTATAGTGAATGCTATTGTATTGATGCCCCAGTCAAACAAATAAGGATTTTTTCTGCATAAGGAGGCATGGAATGATTCAGCGCGAAATACAACAACAACTGCTCAAGTTAGCCTCCATGTATCCGGTGGTCACGCTTACCGGCCCCCGACAGTCCGGCAAGACCACTCTGGCGAAGATGACATTTCCGCAGCACCAGTATGTCAATCTGGAAAACTTCGATATCCGGCAGATGGCCGAAGCCGATCCCAGGGGATTTCTGAAGAGCTACGCGCCGCCGGTCATCTTCGATGAAATCCAGCGCGTCCCGAAGCTGTTGAGCTTCATTCAGACTGCCGTGGATGAAAACAAAACCTATGGACAGTATATCCTGACCGGCAGCCATCAACCGGCTTTGGGGGCCGGCGTTTCACAGTCGCTGGCCGGGCGTACCGGCATTCTGCAACTGCTGCCGCTCTCCATTTCCGAGCTGACCGCCTCCGGTATTACGCTGGAGCGCGATCAATACCTTTATTCCGGCTTTATGCCGCGCCTTTACGACACGACGCTTGATCCGAAGAACCTCTACCGTGATTACTTCTCGACCTATGTGGAGAAGGATGTGCGTCAGATGCTGAATATCAAGGACCTCAGTCAGTTTGAAACATTTGTGAAGCTGCTGGCGGGCCGTGTGGGGCAACTGGTCAATCTGGCCTCACTGGCGGGAGATGTGGGCGTATCGTCACAGACGCTCGCCCAGTGGCTTTCCGTACTGGAAGCCAGCTTCATCATCTTTCAACTGCCGGGATACTATGAGAATTTCGGCAAACGCCTGATCAAGAGCAGGAAACTCTACTTTACGGAAGTCGGTCTGGCGACATGGCTATTGGGAATCAATTCTCCTGAACAGGTTGCCCGCGATCCGCTGTTCGGCGGCCTTTTTGAAAACATGGTGGTCATTGAGGCGCTGAAACAACGCTTCAACGCGGGCGAAACGGCGGAACTGTACTTCATTCGGGATTCGCAGGGGCTGGAGGCCGACCTCCTGTTTCGCAAGAACAACCAAACGTTGATACCGGTGGAAATCAAAGGCGGCATGACCTGGAACAAGGATTTCTGCAAAAATCTCTTGAAGTTCCGCAAACTGTCGGAGAAATTCCAGCCCGGTTTCGTCATCTATTCCGGCGATCTGACGCCGGAAATCGACGGCATCAGATTTCTCAATTTCAAAGATACCGGCATAGTGGTAAAATGAGCCGATTTTCGGATAACATCGGTCAAGTCAACCGCAGTGGAGGGTAATATGATCCTGACTCCGGAAGAGATCAAAGTGGTCAAAGACTTTTTAGCCCCAGCCGTGAAAAACGGCCTGCTTGACGGCAGGCGGTTGAATGAACTTCTGAAGCTGGCGGCTTCCGGCGGCGAAAGCCGACCGAAAGCGCCAGAGAAATTATACACGGTAAAAGAAGCCGCCGAGCTTCTTGGCTGCCACCCGAAATCGATTTACCGCTATTTCCGGGAAGGACGTTTGCACAAGGTACAATCGGGGAAACGCGCCGTCCGAATATCCCAACATGAAATTGAACATTTTCCTAAATAATCGACTTATTTTTTGCGTCTCCACACCACAGAAAGTGATATGTTGTTTTGTATGTTGTTTAGTAAACAACGCTGAATATCGTGGAAAGAAATAAATTTATGTGGACAAACAAAATAACTTCTTCGGAAATTGATGAGTTCACTACCGAATGGGTCAACCGAAGCTTCTATCTGCAGGAAAGTGCCTGGAAGTTTTCTGGCTGTTTGGAATACTTGGACCGTCTGCAATTTCCGGCTTGGGCCAATATAATTTTCTTCAATGATCCGGAATTAGAATTCCATATTCCGCCCATTCTCTTTCGAGGGCCGATGTTGCCATATCCATTACCGGTTTTTGAACAAGATTTCAACAACATCGAAAAGGCATTCTCGAAAATCCCACAACAAATAAAAACTTATTTTCTTATCGTGCAGGAAGCCACAGAAACGATTTACGATTGTTTTAAACGGGCCTGTCAAATTGCCCAAAAATTTAATCATTTGCAGAGATTGCAATATATTGTTGCATTCCGTATAGAGGAACAGTTAAAGTGGGTTGTTTCCGTTTTTACTCATCAGAAGCTTTTTGAGCAACAGCAGAAGCTGTTTTTGGCTTTGGACTATCGGCAGTTGACAAAGCATTCCCTTCCTAAGCTGGCTCCAGTATCCCAGCCGGCCGGAAAGCTGCTGGTTTTTGAAACCACTCCGCATAACCGCGAAGTTCTTGCACAATATATCCAAGTGGTACTGCGGCATAAAACCCTTCCGTTTGTTCTCGACATAATCGCCCCAATTCTTATGATCTCCGATGTCGGTGACTGCTTGCTTTCCCAGATACGCCACTATCACGGAACCAATATTATCATAGAAAATGGTTATATTCAATGGCTGGACCACAATACCAGCCATACGGTCATCAGCTTTGCCAAGTCAGCAATAAAAGATACTGAAGTCTTGGCCGGGAAGCTTTGTCATGAATTTTTCTCGCGTAAGGCACAAGTTCTGATCTGGGACAGTGAATTGATTCCCCGCCCAGATAGTCCTCTCGGTTTGTTTTTCCAAGAGCTATTAGATGCCGGATACCATGTCTGGCTGTGTTTGCATAGTGAAATTGACAACTTAGAGATGAAGTGGCAGGAGAAAATTTCAGTCATCCGCAAATCCGGTCGAAACGGACAGCAACTTTTTATTACCAAACATACAACTATCGGAGTCGATAGCCGTCCTAAACAATACCGCTGCTCGGCAGATGCCAAAAATGAGATATTCGGCAGTAAATATGCCGGACTGGGACGAGAAATCCAGGAATTATCTGCCCATGGGAAAGGAGAAAAAGAAATCGCCCGGCAATTGAATCTGAGTATTTATACGTTACGACAGATCAAGCGGCGAGCGGGTATCAGAGTAAATGCGCCGCTGAAACGGAAACGGCGTACCGGAATGGATAAAAAAATTGCGGCGTTGAGGGGCTCCCTGCCAGTAAATGAAATCGCTCGGCGACTGAAAACGTCCCCGAGCTATATCAGAAAACGTTTCATGGCACAGGATGCCGCGAAACAGAAATTGTTAACTCAGGGTACTGAGCCACCAACGCAGCAATTCGTCCCGTATGATTAGAATTTTTCGGCATCCATCCCGGCGAAAACAAGCTTCCGGGGGGATAGATTTTTCGCTGCCATCTTTGCGCTTCAGTTTATTCTTATCCTTAATGGAGCGGAGATTTTGAATCGTAGTCCAGCGCAGTGCGCCTCCTGTAAGCCGGTCAAGCTGAACGGCGGGGAAAACAGGAGGCCACTCCTTGCAAAATTGCTCGAACAGTTCATTATTGGTCATTGATAGCTTCCTTTCGTCTTAGCTATCGAATGGCCGGTTACAATAAATAATAATTCCGACCTCTTGAGGGCAGGAACACGCTTGCCTGCTTTCTGACTTATCGATCCCTAATTCAGACATCTGCCCATATTGCCATTTTCCTGCCGCGGCAAGGTTTTTTGTTCTTGACCACTGTGGCTGTACAGGGCATTTCCAGATAAAGCCCCGCCTATTAGGTAATATCTAACACATGTGCATACACGTGCATATATACGCGCGTAGCTATAGAAAGGGAGATCCGTTGTATTTAATTATCTTGGTGTACATAATATAGACAAAATACACCAAGGAGACCCCATGCCTAAGAGACATGCGAACATGACTGACAAGCCGACATTCGGCGAAAAGTCGAAACCGATCATGACCAACTGCGCCAAGGGGCTGCGATGCAGTACCCCGATCTTAAAACGCATTGAATCACAAATGGACGACATGCTTGCGCGACATGATGACGTTTATTTTTTTCGGTTCGATATCCGTTATCCTCAGGGATACACCGCACCTCGGGACAACCGGCAATTCTGCGCTTTTCAAGCCGATTATGTGAAAGGGCTGCAAAGGGCAAATTATGATGTCCGCTATGTCGCGGTCAGGGAACAGGAAAATAGCAGCAACCAGCATTACAGCGAGATTGTTTTGGTCAATGTTTCTCCTGACCCCAAAGGCGTTGTCAGCAAGCCTGAACTTAAGCCTTTTATCGACTCAGCCGAAAAGATTTGGGAACGCAAGTTGGGCTTACCGCCGGTCGACGAAGACGAGCGTGATATTCCGCCGGAATGTCGAAAAAAGAACAGGGGATTGATTGAGGACTGCACCAAGAGCCGTTACGGTTCTCCGCAGGAGAATGGGATTATGCTCAGCAAGAGCGATCCTGAATATGAGGAAAAAATCAATCGGTGTTTTCACTGGGGGAGCTATACAGCCAAGGGAAAACAGAAAGATAAGACCCCGCCGGGGCAACGCGAACTGTTTTCCTCCCGGTTGCCGAACACACAAAAAAATAATTACTATCAAATAAAGCCATATCAAAAATAATTCCCCGAATTATAGTTATACTTTTAATGAAAAATTTAACAATAAAATTGATGCTGATCATGAAAAATGAAGAATTCCATAATACCTTGGAGATCGAAAAGGCAGCCGAATCAATGCGGCAGAATCGGAATAGAAGTTGGGAAGTCCCTTCTGAACAGCCGAAAAATCGAGCTCGCCCTTGGATGAAAAACATGTTGGCAGGAACGGACCGGCAGGGGGAAATTGATCGGCTGTGCGAGCTTGAAGATAACGCGACGGAGGTGATTCCATGGGATGAATTTGACGAACGGGAGTTGTGGTATCTGCTGAAAGCCCGGCCTGATTTTGCCTCGAATTGTCCACTGAAAATTCTTCATAATTTGTCGCCGGAAGTCTGGCTCAGCCTTCTGCTTGATTTTCCCTTGTTGGCAAAACAGTGTCCGCATATTCAACAATTCTCAGCAAAAGACTGGCAACTGCTTGTGTCCAAATATCCGCAACTGTCACACCGTCGCCCACATCCTGACTGTTGGTAATCATAAAAAAGATACTGCGTTTCCCTGATCAGAAAACGCAGTATTTTACATGTTTCGCTTTGAGTTATTGATTGCCGAGGACTTGTTCAAGATGCGCTATTCGCCTTTCACAAGACGGGTGCGTTGAGAAAATATCACACCAGCCGGGAGGCGCGGAGAACATCATGGCTGCTGCCGAATCATCGGAGCAAGTTGGATTTTCAGCGGCTTCCCCGGCTTCCAAGTGACGCAGTACGCTGATCATGGAATCAATACCGGTCAATCGGGCTGCAACCTCATCCGCTTCAAATTCCCGATGACGCGAAAACCAAAGTAATACCAGGTTTCCACCGAGCATCAGCACGTTGACGATGGCGAAGCGGACAACGGCGGACAACCAGCCGATACGCTCCTCCAATTCCTCGTACCAATCGCTCAAACTGATCGTGAAATCGACGAGAATTACGGCCGCATTCACCAGACCTTCCAGCAAAGTCATGGTCAGCATATCACCATTGGCAATGTGGGCAGTCTCATGGGCAGCGACTGCGGCAACTTCCGCTTCCTCCATTTTCTCCAGAAGACCGGAACTGAAGGCGATCAGGGCGTTGCTTCGTGACGGGCCGGTTGCAAAAGCATTGACTTCAGTGCTCTCAAAAATCCCGACCTCCGGAACAACTGGCAAACCGGCACGATCCGCCAGAGCAGCAACCAGTGCCAACAGGGATTTTTCCTGATCGGTATTGTTTGCGTCATCCGGTTTGAGGATTTTCATCGGTGTTTGCCATCGCGCGATCTGCTTTGAAAAAAGCAGCATCACAAATGGCACTGTACTTCCGAGAATGAGGACACCCAATCCAGCCAGCATACCGAGCTCAGGAGCGAGAAAAGCGCCAAGCAGAATAAGAAAGAGAACGGCGGCGAGGTTAGCCCCGAAGAAAATCCCCAGGGATTTGCCTAAGCCACCGCCGAACTGCAATCGTCTGCTTTCCTTGATCCTTTCCAAAATTGATGAAGCGGGAACACTCTGCCGCCGTTTGCAATAGCGGCAGAGTTTCGCATCATCCTGAATCTGCTCATTGCAGAAAATGCAACGTTTCATTTATAGTAATCCGCCTTTGTATTTCTCCTCTTCTTGTTTTTTGAAATACTGGACGACTTCTTCGGGAGTCATTCCGTCCAAAACCTGAACCTGTTCGCCTTGGCCATATCCAACGAGAATTATCAAATTGTTAATTGCTCGTTTGAGGTCTTCAAAACGTTTTTTTTCTGCAGATGTATCTATACCTTTGAATTCTTTTTGTTGTGCATCCTCAAGCAGTTCCTTAGCTTCCTCTTCAATATATTCGATGACTTCTCCACTTGATTCCCTGAAGGCATCTTGAGAAGAACAGTCGATGGTAGGTTCTCCGCCTCCCAGCATAAACAATATCAGCAGAAGCGCGAAAACTCCCACAACGATCACACATCCCAATTTCCATGGGGATTTTCTTTTTACTGCTGCTGGTTGCGGCTTTTCGGCTGTCATTTTATCTGAACGGCAGTCACTTCCGCAGTAACGACACTTGACGGCCTCCGCTTTAATGACTTCAGCGCATTGCGGACAGCGTTTGGTATTTTCCTGATTCATAATTCCATTCTCCCGGCTCTGATTGATTTTACTGTTTTGATTGTGCGGAACGGTTTTTCAGTTCCACCAGACAATAGTTGATATAAAAGAGATTGAAGATCACCAGGAGGAATGTATTCATCCGGTAATCGGTCAAGCCCAATCGGGCGGCTTTATCTTTCACGTAAGAACGCAGCAGAAACGCGATACGTATGCAGATGATGCCGGAGACCATTGCACAAAGCTGCGCCAACCAGTAAAGATTTTCGCCAATACCTAATGAGTAGACCGGATCGCCTCCCACAATTACCGGTTCTCCTGTATCCAAGTGGATGATCTGTGAAACATCAGCAAACGAAACTGTGTAAAGTAACGCAGCCCCACCTATCGTATACATCAAAGCGTTCACCAACCCCGACGTCATGCGCACCCGATCCATTGCTTCACCGACGCACCACCGGAATCGGTTCAACCAAAGAACACTGTAAAAACCGGCGGTCACAATGTTTTTCCAAACGAAGTTGAAAGTCGGCTCAACGACGGCATCGATCGGATCGACCGCAGGAGTTTCCAAATCGCTTTTGCAAATGGGGCATTTTTTCGCGCCAGAATCAATTTCTTCCGCGCACATCGGACATTTCATTGTTTCATTCATTTTAGAATTCTCCTTCTATGTTATTGTTAACGGGTGCCCTGATTTCCCGCCGGTGTAATCAATTGTTTCCAGAATACATAATGTTTACCGATCGTTCGTTTGGTTCCGGTTGTTAAATTTTCAGACAGATGGGCATGAGGGTTCCAGCTGGTACAGCAATTCCAGATGAAGCCGAACAGGATCAATGCGGCGAATACCGAAACTGCCATCAATACTCCTTTTTTTCCGAAACGTTTTTGAGCTTGCCAAATAATCAGGCCGGCAATAACCAGCTCCAATAATACTGCGATAAAAGCAAACAGAATACCCATACATTATTTCTTTCTTTTTACTGATTTTGCCACTTGTTAAGCATTGCTTCATTCAAAGCCATGGCTTGAATAAAGATAAATGGAAAACCATCAGCAGACCTCCTGAATTCAATATGTTAAATTACGATAACATCCGTAAGCAGGGAAACTAACTATCTGGAAAATAAAAAAAGCTTCACGATAAACGATCATCGTGAAGCAATCCGAGGTACAATTTTTAAAGGCGGACGCTTCCAGATGCACACTCGAAGGTCCCGCCAAGAACCTGCCTTGCAAACATAAGGAAGCGCCCGGTAAGATGTGAAGACACAATCTCACCGGTATTTCCAGAATCTTTGCAAGGGCAAAATAACAAGGTTCACTTGGCGGGTTTACGAGTGTATTTTGCTGAAAATATACGGTTTTGAATCAACTGGCTTCAAAGAAAGCCGTACTTGTAACATAACCTCCTTTCGTTCGGTTGTCAAGGTTACAGCATCAGATGGTTGCAGAAAAAAGACCGCGCGGAGGTTTTCCGCGCGGCTTGCCGCCTTTGCCTTGCGGCCCCGGACGACACGGGTTTCAGGCAGGTCCGAAAAAGCGGAAGCTTTTCCGTTGGCGGGGCCTGAAAATCAAGACAACCGGAACTCTTTCCGGCACTTCGGGCACCGATAATGCCGGATGGCGTGCTCATCAATCAGTTTACCGACCCGCGAGCCGGTAAGCCCTCCGAAGGAGGCCGCACCCAATATGCCCAGAATAACGGCAGCGGCACGTTCCACCGGGCCATAGCCTGAGGTTTCCCGTACTGTTCCCAGCAGGGCCAAAATTCCGCCCGAAGTGATTCCGAGGACAGAGCCGATGGTTTGACCTCGTGTAATCGGCCTGGAGGCGGTACCACAGTGCGGACATGAGATCTTCATTTTCACTTATCTCCACAAGGTCGGCGGCTGGCCGTCGAGACCGAAGAGGCGCGTCAGTCCGCGATAGCATTGATCGGCGCGGGCGGGGCTGTACTTCTTCGCGTTCTCGGTGAACGCATTCAACAGGCTCCAGCGGGTCGGTTCGGCGAACTCTTCATGCCGCGGCTCTTTGAACTCCCTGAAGATCGGCAGGATATCCGAGGAGTTGACGGCTCTGGCTTCCGCTGCTTTCACGATAGCGATACGGGCAACATCGTCCTTGACGTACTGAATCTTCAGGTCTTCGGCTACGGTTTCGAGCGTCAGGAAATCATCTTCGAGTGCGTCGATGGCTTCCACGACCAGACCGTTCAGCTCAATCCGTGAGGTGTGTCGCCGTTTCAGAACCGTACTGCCTCCAAACATCAAATTCGCGCAGACCTGTACGTTCAATCCGGCAGCCAAGCCAACCGCAATCGTGCGGTCATGACTGTTGCGGATGCCGATGCAACGTGACCACTCTGCGCTTGAAGTCCGGTTGATCCGAATCACGCCGAACATCCGCTGACCGTCACGGGCCAGGCCGTACTGCTCGTCGAGAATCTGCCAGTTGTGCGCCTTTACCACATCGGTAACAGCGTCGATCACTTCGCTATGGGGAACCGGTTTCCAACTCGCGGTAGCGGTCGGCGTCGGAACCATTGCGATCTCGTCACGCCCGACGAACTTTCCTTCACTCATCGTCAATCCCATAATTTCACCTCCATCTTTTTAAATGCCACTGTCTGCAACGATCCCGATACGGACACTCGTTACAGGCGAACGATGTTTCATTCGGCAGGAACACGCCTTTGTTGATCGCGTACTGCGCCCGGTTCGCCAGTGCCTCGAAGCGTCGGAAGTCGTGGAATCCGCGATTGGTGTAGTGCGATTCACAACCCGGATTCTTGGTCTTGGTGATGACATCGAACCGAAAGAGCGGAACCGTGCCGTTCTGTTTCTCATAGGCGTAACTGAACACGGTAGCTTGAAGATCGCGGTCAGCTTTCCCGGCAGGCCAGCGGCTCGCCGAGGTTTTCCAGTCCACGATACAGGCATCCCGTCCGTCCTGAACGATGAGGTCGTATTCGCCGATCAGGGGCTTATCCAGTCCGGGAACGTCGATCCTGAATGCCTGAGCAACGCCCTTGATCGTATAGTAATCCGACCAGTTCGCCAGCGCCGCATCCAGCATCTTCGCGGCAAGATCGATCACCGTGTCGAAGTTCTCGCCTTCCTTGTAGATCAGGTTCGGCGTCGCTTCGGCTTCGATTTTGAACGCCTCTTCAAACCGGTCAACGATTTCATCACGGGTCAGCGAGCCGCCCATCATGCACTCCCACGCCTGAGCGGTCAATGCTGAATGAAACGCCTTGCCGAATGGCAAGCAGACCGAAGTCCGTTCGACCTCGGCCTGATCCACGTAGCGGTACATGAATTGCGCCTGACAGATGTTGAGGTACGTATTCAGCGCCGAATACGACCAGTGCGGTTCCTGCCGCAGTTCGTCGATGGTCGCCATTACGCCGCCCTCCATTCGTCAATCTGATCCGAACACTGCTGCCGGGTCAGATGCTGGATGTCCGGCACCTGAAACCGGGCCGCGATCTGCTGCGGAGTGATGCCGCGCTGCCGGGCGAGGTCGAGCAGATACGAAAGCTGTTTCGGGCTCGCCGGAACATCATTCTGACGGCCCCCTGACCGGTTACCTTGAGGCCCGTTTTTACAGGGCTTTTCCGACCATTTTCTCCCGTAATTCGCGGGGCTTTTTCCGTGTAATTCGGCTTCGACAGAATTCCGTACCAAATCGAACGTTTCGTGAATACGGGTCTGCAACTGATCTTGCGTGAGACCGTCCGGCAGCTCCACTTCGACTGACGCATGATAGCTCTGGCTGGAATATTCCTCTCCTGCCGGAACCTTCTTCGAATACGATGCGTTGAGTTTTAACATTTTTTCGAGTTCCTATTGAAATATTTTGTATTTACATTATATTGATATTGACGAAGGAGGCGCGAATGAATTTTGAATGGGATGAAAATAAGGCGGCAACCAATCAGCAAAAACATGGAATCACTTTTCAGGAAGCTGCAACGGTATTTCAGGATGAAGATGCGCTGCAGATTTTCGATCCCGACCATTCGGAGGATGAAGACCGTTTCATCCTGTTGGGAATGAGTTCCATTTTGCGGATTTTAGTGGTCTGCCACTGTTATCGCGCCAATGACGATGTGATCCGGATCATTTCCGCACGGAAAGCAACCCGGAATGAAAGTTCCACCTACAAGAGGAGGAAATGAAATGAGAGCGGAATACGATTTTTCCAATGCAGTCAAAAACCCTTATGTGAAGCCTCGGAAAACAGCGGTGACAATCCGGCTTGATCCGGCGACCGTGGAGTATTTCAAATCGCTGGCAAGCGAAGTGTCACTGCCGTACCAGACGCTTATCAATTCGTTTTTGACCGACTGCGCCAAACGCAAGGTAAAACCGAATATCAAATGGAGCTGATGGACTTCAGATTGCCATCCTGATCCGCTCGATGGCGCGCTTCGCCTGAACGAACTCGCGTTCGCGCTGCTTCTGCTGGAGCACAGCCTCTTTGACCTTACGGGCCAGAAGCGCCGATTCGTCAAGCAGCGTTCTGAGCTTGCCGCGCAGTTCCTCGATGGAGTGATTGAGTTCCTCCATCGGATTCACCGGCTCGGCAGCCTCCACGGTTGCGTTTTCAGTGTGTTCGATGTGTTTGATGTTTTCCATTTTGCTTGTCTCCTTTTCGGGTTGATGTTTGGGCAATATGTGAATCGGCATCGCAAGATACCGGCCGCTGCCGCCCTCGGCGATGACCGGTATCCTGCCGTCCGAATGTGCCCGGAACTTCGTGTAGCCCTGCTGAAGCATCCGCAGCAGGATATACTTGTTGAGCGCCAGCACAGCACGGGGCTGAGCACCGATCACCGTCGCCTCCAACCGCAGCTCCATATCCGGGAAATTATTCGGAACCACGGTGACGCCGCCCGGAACCACGTTCAGCTCGACAGCGTGAAACGGCGAGCAGTCGGGAACCGTTTTCAGGAACGTGATGATCCGCTCCGGCTCGTGAATCTCGATCTGATAATCCAGCGTCTTATCTGCAGGAATCACCTGCTTCCAATCGGGGAAGTTGCCCGGCAATGCCTTGCCCTGCCACTGAAAACCGCCGATTACGATGCGGAACAGCCGCTCGTTCCGGCAGCGCCAGATGTGCAGCGTTCCTGCTCCCTCCGGCCGAGCGGTCAGCAGCGCCAGCGGAAACGGCAGCGTCATATCCTCCGGGATTTTCAACGGACACGGCAGGTTAAGCAATTCTTTGCCGTTCGTTGCGGTCACACCGTCGCGGGAAAGGTTGATCCCCCGCAACGCGAGCCGTGCTTCACGCAGATCCACCACCGGGGCCGCCAATGCCAGCAGTTTGCCGAAATCCGGCGGCAACTCGACCGTCACCGCGTCATCCGGGACGGCCTCCATTTCCGGCCAGTCAAGCCGCTTGCCGGTCACTTCAACCTCGCCGCCGCGCGTGGAACGGATCAGTTCCCGCAGAGCCTTGTACTCGACCGCGAACTCCTCCAGCTCCCCGGCATCGCCGCTCACTTCGACCGTGACGGATTCCACGCCGTCAGTTGCCGTCAGCCAGACTTGCGCCCCGACACCGAGAAAACGCACCGACCGCTGTACCTCCACCGGCGAAGTCTGCGACACCGCCTTGCCGAGCACCTTCAACGCATCCAGTAACACACTCTTTTTAATCTTCATTTTCATACCTCCATGATGTTAAAACACAACCGGCCCCGGCAGTCTTACGACCGCCGGAGCCGATCACAAACAGGATTATCCTGATTTCGTGGAGGTAATATATATGTCAATTATTTTGGATTACACCATGCATTAAAATCCTCTTTGACTAATGAGTAAAAAATGAACATTCATAGCAACGATAATTCGAGCCTTAGTTTTCTTTTTTTCCAATCTGGCAAGTAAGATTGTAGCAATCCGTAAAAATCAGAATCATGTTCCCGGTATCGTAAATGACAAAGTTCATGGGTTATTACGTATTCCAAACACTGAACCGGTGCTTTTATCAACTCCGGATTCAGCAATAGGATTCCTGTTGGCGACATGCTGCCCCAGTTGGTTTTCATCGCTCGAATTTGCATACGAGGAAGTGTCGCCAAACCAATACGACCTGCAACGATCTTCAGATATTCAGGGTATTTTTCTTTTGCCCGTTTTCGGTAATAACGGTCCAAAATTTTTTGGATTGCGTCAGGCGAAATATCGGGAGAAAATATTTGTATGAATCCTCGGCTGATTTTTACCTCTACTTTGGGATGTACAACGAGTTTCAAACGATACTGCCGCCCCAGATACAAATGCGTCTCGCCGCCGAGATACTGCCGCTTTGGCGTTCTGATTGCGAATTGTTCAAAATAACGCTGCTGTTTCACAATCCATCCCGCCCGGCGATGAATTTTTTCGCGGATACGAGAGTCTTCCGCTCCCAGCGGGGCTTTTACCCGAACTGTTCCATCCGGCAACACAGCAATCTCCATCGTGGTACGATCGCGAAACTCCACTGAGTAAGAAATCCGGTGTTGACCATAATTGACAACATAACTCATGAACGCATGCTCCGGTTTCGCGCCAGCGTGATCAATTGTTCAATGATTTCATCCATCTGTGTTGTAGTCAAATCAATTTTCTGTTTTGCTTTCACTTCATCATACAGGAAATCATCAATGGCGTTTTTCAACTGATTCTGCGCATCCATATCGTCCCAGAACTGAATCCGCGAGGTGAAACTGTTTATGATGTCGCTGATCTGCAGTGCGTCCTCCGCAGTCTGCTCCTCCTGATTGTTCAGGAATGGCAGCAGAAGGCCGTAGCAGGCCATAGCGTCCTCCCGATGACAAATGATCTCCGGAATATCGTCGTGAGTCCGGGTTGTCACCATCCGTCGGATGTGGTTAACCTTTTCCCAATAGGTCCGGACAATCTCGTCGAGATGCTCCAGATCGTGCAACCGTTTTTCGCGGAATTCATCAATTGCCTGCTGGATCATTTCCGAAAACTTATGGTAAAACGCAGGATCCTCCTCCATATGTTCCGTAATATACCGCTTGGTGGCGTGAGCGACCGAATCCGCCATCGCAGATTGCTCTTTTACATGATTGATTCCCTGTTTTTCGAGCACTTCCCGGAACGTATTCTCATCAAAGATATTGACGGGCTCGTTGAGCTGAATCACCTCATTCGCCTGAATGTGGGTATCGAGCAGTTTCTTGATTTTCGGTTCATAATCCCGATAGTTCACCGCTTCCGCATACCGGCGTTTGACAGCGGAGCGCAAGTTCCAGAAACGCTTCAAATCACGCTTGTATTTTTCAATCTGTTCTTCCGGCGTTTCCCGCATGAATTTGATGCTGGAGAGCGCGAGTTCGAGTTTTTTGGCAAACGCGTTCAGATTTTCATAGAACGCCTCACGGAGATCCTCCGGCTGAAGCAAAAGTTCAAAAGCCTCGCTGTCGTTGCTGTTGCGGACGGATTTGAACATCTCCCATAACTTTGCATATTGCTGAGGAAGTTTTGCGATCTCGTCCGCAACAGGCATCACCTGCGACGTCAGATCCTCCGCGGATACCCCTTCCATTTCGCTGTATTTGAGCAAGGCATCATCGAGCAGATCCAGAACGCCAGCGTAATCGATGATGTAGCCGAACTCCTTGTTTTCACACAGCCGGTTGACACGGGCGATCGCCTGGAGCAGTGTAGCCGGTTCCCGAATGGAGCGGCAGAGATACATCACCGTGTTGCGCGGTACATCAAAACCGGTGAGGAGCTTATCCACCACGATCAGGATTTCCGGAGCGGAAGCGGTCTTAAATGCGTCAGTGATCTGCTTGTTGTATTCCTCTTCCTTTTTTCCGAAGCGAACCATCATTTTGTTCCAGAACTCCACCACATCGGGTGAAACCCTGCCTTCGGGGTCGCTGCCTTCGCGAGTATCCGGCGCGGAAATAATCACTTCGCTGCTGACGACACCGAGCTCATTCAGATACTGGTGGTAGAGAATGGCGGTTTCCTTATCCGGAGCGACCAGCTGCGCTTTGAATCCGGTCCCTTGCCAGAAGTCTCGGTAGTGCTCCGAGATGTCGTACGCACACATGTAGACGAATGCTTTTGACTTTTTCAGCATCTCCGCCCGAGCGAATTTCTTCTTCAAATCCCGACGCTGTTCGTCGGAAAGATCCTTCGTATGCCGTTCAAACCAGAGATCAAGGGCTTTCCGGTTCTGTTCCAGATCGACATGGCGACCTTCGTACAACAGCGGAACAACAGCTTTGTCTTCGACCGCAGTACGGATGGAGTAAACCGGGCGGATCAGGCCGCCGAATTTTTCGAAGCTGTTCTTGTTTTTCTTAGCCAAAGGCGTACCGGTAAAGCCGATGTAACAACCACGGGAAAACATCAACCTCATCTTACTGGCTAATGGACCGTAATTCGTTCGATGGCCTTCATCAACCAGAATAAAAATATTGGGTGAATCGATTTTTTCACTTCTGGAATTCAATGCTTTGTTGAATTTCTGGATCAAAGTTGTGATAATGGCCGCTTTGTCGGATTTCGCCAGTTCCAGCAGATGCTTACCGCTGGTGGCGCGCACCGGCTCCAGCGAACAGGCGCGAAAGGTATTGCCGAGCTGTTTGTCCAGATCATCACGGTCGGTTACCAGAACGACTCTAGGGGTGGGAATGCCGGAGCAAAGCATCAGGCTGCGGGTCAGCATTACCATGGTAAGCGACTTCCCCGAACCTTGCGTATGCCAGACGACCCCGCCTTTGCGGGAACCGTCTTCCGTGAAAGTTTGAATCCGCTGCAAAATCGCATTGACGGTGAAAAACTGCTGGTAACGGGCAATTTTACGCTCTAAGCCGTCAAATACGATGAAACGCCACGCCAGTTCCAACAGTCGTTCCGGGCGGCAAAGAGCGTAGAGGGTTTCATCCTGCGCGGTAACTTCGCGCGGCAGGGCCGCCCGTTCTTCGAAATCGGCCCGGGCGCTTGCAAAAGGGCCGGAGAAGATGGCGTCATTCTGCATGGGCGACAGCGGAGTATTGACCAATGCATTCACAGTTTCCGGTCGATCCTGCTGTTCACGCCAGACCGCCCAGAATTTGCGCGGTGTTCCGACGGTGCCGTAAAAAGCCTGCTGCCGGTTGACGGCGAGCGTCAACTGAATATAGGTAAAAAGTTTTGAAACATACTCTTCCTGTTGATTCCGCAACGTCTGGCTGATGGCCTGTTCGATCTCTTCGCCCGGAGCCTTGCACTCGATGGAGACAAACGGGATGCCGTTGACAAACAGGAGAATATCCGGACGGACCGTTTCATGACTCCCACGCCGTTCAATTGGAAGCTCCGCCACAGCGTGATAAACGTTGGCCTCGGGATGCCGCCAGTCAATGTAGTTCAAATTGAAACTGCGCTGATCTCCTTCGATATTTTGTTCCAGCGAGCAACCGAGCGTCAGAAGATCGTAAATTTTTTCATTGGTCCGAAGCAACCCGTCGTAAGGCATATTCTTCAGCCGCTGAATTGCATCCTGAATATTGGCTTCCGAAAATTTGTATACGCCGCCTTTGTGGTTGATGGAATTCATCTCCTGAAGCTTTTGCGTCAGCATTGATTCCAGAAGCACATTGGAACGCTTGCCGTTGCGCAAACGGTCGGCCTCCGGAACCGGCAGCACCGTCCAGCCGGAAGCGGCAAGAAGCTGCAGCGCCGGAATTTGTGATTCGTACTTTTCCGAGAACATGATTATTTTCCTCCCATAGCGAATTTTCCACGTGCAGTCAGCCGATATTTCTGGTTGCGGCTGGTGGGGGATTCCGGAACGGTATATTCAATCAATCCGGCTTCCAATGCCGGAACGAGATAGTTTTTGCGCAAATTCACCCGATCTTTCAACTTGAGCTTGCTCAACAATTCGGATGAACTCAACTCCGAACCGTTCCGCAAACATTTCAACAACAATTTAACTTGATGGGTAACTTGATTGGTATCCTGATGGATTTCAGTTTCATTCAGGCTATCGAAAATCGTTTGGAGAATGAATTCCACAAAACATGCGCTGTTCGCGGAGGCATTGGCCTGATTGAGTGCCTGATAATATTCGGTTTGGCGGTTGCGAATCATATTTTCAATCGGAATATAGGCAAAGATCGGATTGAAGTTCTGCAGCATCAACGTCTGCCAAAGGCGTCCGAGCCGACCATTGCCGTCAACAAAAGGATGGATGAATTCAAACTCATAATGAAAAATGGAACTTTTGAGCAGCGGATGCATCTCTTCGGAATGCAGATAGTCGAACAGGGCCGTCACTAACCCGGGAACCAGATGAGCCGGTGGCGCAATATGCAGGATTTCCTGCCCTCCTTGAATTCCGACGCTGCCGGAGCGGAACTCCCCGGGACGGTCAACCAATCCGGTCATCAACGTTTTATGGGCATCCAAC
This sequence comes from Victivallis sp. Marseille-Q1083, assembly GCF_903645315.1. Lineage (NCBI taxonomy): Bacteria > Pseudomonadati > Lentisphaerota > Lentisphaeria > Victivallales > Victivallaceae > Victivallis > Victivallis sp. Marseille-Q1083. The sequence continues at coordinate 353,364 of NZ_CAHJXL010000002.1, read as the reverse complement.
AGATCGGCAACCGAAGCGGCCTTCCAGGTGTCCAATTTATCATAAGCGGCAAGCGCATTGCGAATTTCCTGCACATCGCGCGCCGGAGCCAAGACGTTTTTGCCGTCAAGAACGGCGGTCACTTGTTCTACGGTCAAGACATTTCCCTCAATCTGCAACGACGCCTGAATCGTCCGGATACGGCTGATCCGCCGCAGCCGCAAATCGCGCCGGAACGTCCCGTGTAGCCGTCCAAGCCGTTCACAAATCGCCGCTACCAACGAAACCATTACCGGCGTAATCACAAATTCAGGGAATAAGTTGTTCATGATTTAACTTACACCTTTCTTATGGGATTCACAAATACTTGAAACCCTAGCTCAGTTAAGCGTTGAAATACAGACCGAAAACTAACTTTACTGAAAAATGGAATATTGATGTTTCCATCTTGCGAGGGCTTACGCATGATTCCAAAAATAATTTTGTATTCATTTGCTACAGGCTTTGTATCTTTTCTTGCAGGTACTTTTGATTTTAAAGAATCATTAAGCATCTTCCGCAAATCCTGCCTAAATTTCTCATCTTTAAGGAAACATTCTCCAGAAACTAGACCTTGGTTCCATAAATGGCTAATGCAAGCAGAACTACTGCCGTCCTTTAAGTGGTAAAAACTTTTTGGTGGAACAAAAAAATCACAAGGTTCAATATTTGCATAACTAGTATTGGACGGATTAATTTTCCTCTTATCCAATTTTTGCCAAGTCGTCTTCTTCCTCTCTAAATCCTCAATCAGTTTTTCTTCTGTTGGCATTGGGGTTTCTTGTATCAGATACTCGTTTGCTACTAATGCTTGTTGCCAGTTTTTTTCTATTTCCCGAGCAAAATCGGTATCGATTTCATACCAAGATGAATTCCATAATATATAATTCTTATCATCGATTGATGTTTCAAAATTTAAGCATTCGAATATAGAGAATTCCATACACGGGAAATTGCTGCTGATTATCGAAATTCTGTGTTTAGTATAATCGCTTAGCTCGTTTGGCAATTCTTTCTGCAATTCCGTTTTGTAATCCTCAATAGATAGGGTAAGATATTTCCGAGAGCGGTACGATAATCCATTATATCGATAGGCATAATCAGCTGCAGGATCAATGATTTCTGGTATGGCTAGATAGAGACTATTTTGTCTCCCATCTCGTAGAGCTTGAATCTCATCAGACAATTTTCTATTTAAGATAGAGATAATTTCATCATCTCGAATCTGTTTTATGTGATCAATCCAAGGATATATTTTTTTGTACTCCTCTGATTGGTAAGTCTCTAAAAGCTCTTGGCATTTTTCTTTTAATGAAGGAATAGTAATCTTACAGGTCATCTGTAAAGTATCTCGACCGGTCATGCTTGATGCAAACTCTTTATCTGTAGGCTTTCCTGACAATAAACGTAGAATATCTTTTTCTATATCCATAGAAAATAAAGAGAAGTCACATTCCGCACTTGCCTGAATTCTTTTTTGAATGGTAGTACTATCTGGTGACGCAGTATCCAGTGTTCTTATCTTATCACGAGGAATTTTATTGAGACACACCTTCAACCCAAAATCACACTCAAAAGCATTTCGATTCAGGCAAATTTGTGCCATGCCAAAAGAAACTGCAAACCATCTTTCACTTATAGGTATAAAAATAACAACAGCAGCACCTTTATTTTTGAATTCAAGAGGTTTTTCTGTTATTTCAGAAATTAAGCCAAGCCAACTAGGATCACTTTCATAAACTTGTCCTGCATATACCTGAACATCTGCCAATATATTATTCGTAGTAGTATTGACGGGGATACGCTCTAATTTATTTTCTAAAGAAAACGCATCTGCAATTTCTTTATGCTCTTTTAGCAACCGAAATGTGGCTGAGAACGATTTTGTTTTATTTTCCATTCTCATACCCTCCAAGTTCCGGTTAAAAGTTTCTGCATCAATCCGCGCTTTTGCTTTTGGAACATTATAAGCTCGGCACGTAGAATATCAATCTCTTGTGAAGTTGTGTCAAGAATATTGGCAATTGCTTTTTGCTCCGGTAACTCAGGAAGCGATAGTATGATTTTAAAGAAACAATCTGGTGTTACATTAAGTAATCCATCGTTACGAACTCCACTATTAATAAACTTGCGCAGTTCATTTGCATGAAGATCTGCTTCAAAAAAATGAGAGATAAATCGTGCATCTGCTAGTTTAGCATTAAGTGAGAAACTGACAAAAACATTAGGGACAGCAACGGGGGCTTTGCCTCGCCACTGATAAACACAACCGCACTCGTAAGTTTTTGAATTTCCTTTGTTATATGTAAATTCCTCTGGAAATAAGAGAGTATATTTCGAATACTGTTTCCCTGCTATATTCCGTCCAAATTTTTCCTCCTGCAAGACAAAGCCCTTGCCCGCGGAAATGCTAACAGGTGCAACTCTCGCTTTTCCTACACTTCTTGTTACACGAGAGGCGATTTCTAAAAAAATTATTTGTTTCCACTTTGAGCTGAATCCATTAATGCGAACCTTGCCTGTAAGAATATTGGCACGAATCCAACTTAAGCGTTTCTCCTTCGCCTCAATCAGTCGTTCCAACTTCTCAATCGCCTCGTCCCAGGTCCCCAGAAACTCCGCAATCCGTCGCTGCTCCGGCAAGGGAGGAAACAATAAAAGATATGATCTCAATGCATCATATTCTATGCTTTCAACAGTCGTTCCAACCTTGGAACACAATTTTAATATATTAACATTATCAACGGATAATAAGGCTTGAATATAATCAGTGCTGAACTCAATATGCGGAATCAGAGCTTTTATATCCTGATTAATTGCTACCGGAAATAATGTCTTAGAGACAGGAAAAGTGTGTCTCAAAATTCCGCTTCTAGTTACCATCAACAAAGAGTTTACCGGTATGAGATTTGAAGATGAATTATTCAACCCTTCTACTGTAATTGAATATGTTGTTGACTTTAGCGTCCTGGACTTAATATCTTGTGACGATGCCCATGGTATGTCGCCATTCCAAAAAGAAGCTTTATCTTTAGAAGGGGTCGCTCCACCTAACCATTTGCCACAATCCTTCAATTTAATTTTTCGCCAACCAACAGGGAGTTTCATCGCCTGATCCCTTTCAGCAGTTCAGCCATCTTGATACGAACTTGGGCGAGTTCGGTTTCAAGCTGGTCGATTTCGGACTGGACGGTGTCGATGTCGATCTCTTCTTCCGGTTCAAAGGTGTCCACATAGCGCGGAATATTCAGATTGAAATCATTCTCTCTGATTTCGGCAGGCGTAGCCGCGTGAGCGTATTTTTCCACATCCCGACGGTTACGGCAGGTTTCAACCACCCGCGCGATTTGCGCGTCATTCATGGAATTCTGCTTTTTGTCTTGAACAAACTCTTTTGACGCATCGATAAACAGAATGTCTTTGCGCGCTTCATTGACGCCGCCGCGCTCCCGGCTGCGGTCGAAGACCAGAATCGCCACCGGAATTCCCGTGCTGAAAAACAAATTGGCCGGAAGACCGATCACCGCATCCAGCAGGTTTTCTTCTATCACCGCCTTGCGGATCATTCCTTCTTTGCTGCCACGGAACAATACCCCGTGCGGCACCACCACCGCCACCCGGCCGGAACCCGGTTCTGCCGCCTCGATCATATGAGAGATAAACGCCCAGTCCCCCTTGCTCTTGGGCGGAACGCCGCGCCAGAAGCGGTTGAAACGATCCGCTTCCGCGTTTTCCGCCCCCCACTTATCCAGCGAAAACGGCGGATTGGCGACGACAATATCGAATTTCATCAACTGGTCATTCTCTACCAGCGTCGGAGCCGTCAAGGTATTGCACCACTCGATTCTGGCGCTGTCGGCATTATGCAGAAACATATTCATCCGGCAGAGCGCCCAGGTTGCTCCGTTTACTTCCATGCCGTACAAGGCGTAATTGTTCTCTCCCACTTCACGCGCCGCCGCCAGCAGCAAGCCCCCCGAACCACAGGCCGGATCGCAAATCCGCTGTCCCGGTTTGGGATTTGCCAATTTGGCCACCAATTCAGTAACGGATGTCGGCGTATAAAATTCACCCGCTTTTTTCCCCGCGTCCGCCGCGAACTTGGAAATCATGAACATATAGGTATTGCCGATGATATCCTCATCCACCCGGTTCGGGCTCAGATCAAGTTCCGGCTTGTTGAAGTCCTCCAGCAGCAACGCCAAGCGGCGGTTGCGGTCCTGAATCCGTCCGAGTGCGGCTTCGGAATTGAAGTCAATGTTGCGGAACACGCCTTCGAGTTTCGCTTTATTCTTCTCTTCAATCGCATCCAGGGTAATATTGATGAGTTCTCCGATGTTCGGCGCATTTTTACGCTCAAGCAGGCTGTAGAAACTCGCTTCGAACGTATCCTGAATTTCCATTTTCCGGGTCAGGGGATTCTCTTTTTTATAATCGACCATCGGAAGGATGAAGCGTTCCCGCTCCAATTTACGTCGAATCCGCGTGTCATCATCCCCATATTGTTTGCGATATTCCGCATAGTGCGCTTTCCAGGTGTCGCTGATGTACTTCAAAAAGAGCATCACCAGAATATAGTCTTTGTATTGTTCCGGGCTGACTGCTCCGCGGAAGGTGTCGCAGGCACTCCACGCCGCATTGCTGATCGTTTCCTGCTTGATTTTATCGGTTGCCATTGTCATTCTCCAAGCCACTGATTGACGGTTTTATTGATATAGACGGATTTTAATGCGATCAACTTTTGAGCCAGCTCCCGTTCCCGTTCAGAAAGCTCCACCAGCTCAATGATTTTTTGCTGTTTTTCCAAGGGAATAACCGGAATCATCAGATTCTCCAGAACGTCGATTCCCACCATACGCAAAGAAGATCCCTGGGAATTGGCCTCAAAATAAGACTGTGCGGCACTCTGCCGTAAGTACCATGCCAGAAACCCCGGTAAAAGCACGTTGGTTCTGATTCGGATTCGTTGCAGTGGCGCTGCCGCAATCATACGTTCAGGGAGTTCTTTCAGCCAATATCCCGCCGGAAAATTTCCTCTCGCCCGAAATAGGATATCTCCGGATTTCAGAACATGTCCCGCTTTAACAGAAACAGATCCACTCCGAATAACATTTTTCAAATCCGGGACAAGATTTTCGGCCAAATCTCCCATTTGAATAACCGCAAGGCCTTCGGTTGACGATCCGGCAACAATAGCGCCCCGGAATGGATATCCGGTTTGAATATCGGTCAGATCTTTTAATTTCACTTTCAACTTGCAGTAACCTCATTACTGTTGTTTTTATTTTCTGCTTTTATTATACCGCAAGTCCTTGCAATTGTCAAGTGTTGTTTTGGGATTACTGCAAAAAAATCAAGATTCAGGTGAGCGGGGCTTCACCGTTTGCTTTTGGTTCTTATTGCTATGAGGGATTTTACTGTCTCCAATAGCGTGGAGATGTGTGTTTGATGAAATAGTCTGGCTTAAATCTGAACTATCGAACAGATTCTTTAGGACTATATCTTGCTTCTTCGGCTTTCGCTTCCAGTTCCAGCAGATACCGATCATAGTCGGAGAGAAACAGCTTATCCTGAATCACGCGGTATTTTTCGAATTCTGTTTCAGCATGAATTTTTGCGATTTCAGTTGTCACTTTGCCTGCGTCTTTCAGCAGGCCGTATTCAAACATTTCAATGAATGAATTCAAGCGCTTTTCCCAGTCTGCCATTGTGAGCGGGATCTTGCGTAAAGCCATATTCTCTGCAAAATCCAAATAGGCAGTAACCATCCGATTCAGCTGAGCCAATTCCGGTTCCATCAGATAGTTTTTCGCCACCGAAACATCAGATTTTCGAATTTTCCCCTCCGGGGCATCCTGCCAGGTGGTCAGCCCCATGTGATCCTTCTCCGCATCGGCACGAGTAACAATCAGCTCTGCCGCAGTATGTCCGTGAACCGCGAAGTGCATCTTATTCTGAACTGTCGCGTAGAAGCGCTTGGTTGCCAAGGCAGTTCTGTCGTAATCCAAAGCTGTTGCATAAAGATCGGTGATCTTCTGATAGAATTTACGCTCGCTGGCACGAATCTCCCGAATTCGTTCAGTTGCTCGTCAAAGTATTTATCAGTCAGGAAAGTACCGCGCTTGAGGCGTTCCTCATCCATTACCCACCCCTTAATGGTGTAGGTGGCGGCAATCTCATTGACCCATTTGCGGAACTGAACGGCACGTTCGGAATTAACCTTGAATCCGACCGCTATAATCATTTGAAGATTATAGTGGTTTGCCGAATAGTTTTTTCCATCGGCGGCAGTTATTCGAAATTTTCGAATAACTGATTCCGGCTGAAGCTCACTATCGGAAAATATTTTTTTGATATGGTAATTAATCGTATTGGTTTCCACATCATAAAGCAACGCCATTGCCTTCTGGGTCAGCCAGATATTTTCGTCCTCGTAACGAATCTCGACATTCTGCTCAATGTTGCCGATAGAAGCAACGTAAGTCAAGTATTCCGCAGCAGAACTGCGAATTGTCGGAGCCGAGGTTGTCTTTTTCTTTGTTCTCATATTGTTTTCTTATCTGCGTCCAGAATGAGCATCCGATGTACGCGAATTCTATACTTTCGATTGATAACCCTGCTTGATCAAAGTGATAATATAATCAAGTTTGTCGGCACTGGAAATGCTCAACTGATAATCCCCATTCCCATGGTGGCCGATATTGGCTACATCACGGGCCAGTTTGTACGGATCTTCCAAGTCGCCTTTGGAAAGATTAATCCAGAGTTTCAATGCTTTTTTCTGAATGGCGATATCAGTGAAATTGGAGCCGTTGACGGTGAAAGCAACATAAAGTTTCGTTGCCTTGATTTCTACATTTCCAAGCTCAAGGATTCTCTCACGAAGCTGCCCGTAAAGCTCAAGTATATCTTCCGGAATATCTTTCAAACGGTCATTCTCAGTATACACCACAACTACTTTACTGACAGAATCCACGGCACTATTGCCTGCTGATACCGTTTTGATGCTTTCCGTCGCGTTGAGTTTACGAATTTCCTCGAAGCTGATGGTCTGATTACTGAACCGTTTGATCTCCCACAATGCAATCGGGAGATCCTTGAAGTTGATCGCCTCTTTCTGATACGGAGTGAATGCCTGAGAAATGAAGATAACACGCGATTGCGACCAGTCAACATCCGCTTTTTTTAAAACCTTGCCACTGCTTTCGTTATACTCCAAGATAAAATCGGCTTTGTTGTTAAGCATAACAGAGAGGTAGGCATACCCCTGATCGACGACACTGAAACTTTTATCCTGCTTGTACTCAATTATGACAAATGCCTTGTTTTTCAAATCAAAAGCAAGTGTATCAATCCGAAGCTGCTGAACCGTCCCGGAGATGGTAAATTCCGACTTGACAAACTCAAGACCTAACAAAATATCGAGATTTTTTTCAACTAAACCTTGAATCTCCCGTTCCAGTTTGAACGGCATTTCCTTGATTTGGCTTAAGCTGTTCTGTTTCAACTGAAAGATAGACATATTGGGCCCTTCTGATTTTTATAAACCTATTTCCATTTCGTGGAAACAGAAACGCTTTAATGGCTCACATCATTTCTATCAAGAAGTCGGAAATTTTGATTTCCCGCCAGTCCGGAAGGCCTGGCCTTGCCGTTTTCCCGGTGGTTGACGGTGGAGAAGCTGACGCCGAGTTCTCGCGCCAGGTCTTCCTGCGACCAGCCGCGCTGTCGGCGCAGCGCTTTCAGTTGTTCCGCAATATTTTCCATGGAAGGCATCTCAAAATTTCCCGAAATTCATTATACTGTATCAAATATAGCATTCACTATGTCGTTTGCAAAATGATTTTTCAATGCTTCCGGAAAAGTCATATCGCAATATCCGCCTTTCATCTGCTCGTATCAAGATTAACGGGTCACGCGAGGGAAGGATAAATTTCAGTTTCTTCAAAAATTTATGTGATAAACGAAAAATTTTTTTTGAATCACAGGTTCTCATTTATTCTCATGGCTCATCATTTGGCATGCCTTTTAACCATTTGCATATAAATATCTTGTGTTGATATTTCAGGGGGCGCGTATTATATTGTCTTTATAATTTCGGGAGGCAATATGAGTGAAAATGTGATCTTGACGGAAGAACAGCAGCAGGCTTTGCGGGAATTGATAAGGGGAAAAAATGTTTTTCTGACCGGCAAGGCAGGGACGGGAAAAAGTACGGTACTGATGGCGTTTCGCAAGCAGACGGCACGAAGCGTGGTATTTCTCGCTCCGACCGGGATGGCGGCCCGGCAGATCAACGGCGAAACCTGTCACCGCTTTTTCAGTTTGAAACCTCTGGCGGTACTCTCCCCGGAATTGCTGGAGCCGCTGGATGATCAGAAAAGAAAAGTTCTGCAGCGCGTTGAAACAATTGTGATTGACGAAGTTTCCATGCTGCGCAGCGACTGTCTGGCCGCAATCGACAAACGGCTGCGCGACGCTGCCGGTATCAATTCGCCGTTCGGCGGCAAACAGATGGTTTTCTGCGGTGATTTCTGTCAATTGCTGCCGGTGGTCAAACCATTACCGGATTTCGATCTTCCCGCCTGGCTGGCGCGGCAATTCGGGGGCTGTCTGGCATTTCAGACGCAGCTATGGCAGAATGCAAAAATCAGAACCATTGTCCTCCATCAGGTGATGCGGCAGAAAGACAATTGGCTTCTTAATCGCCTCAATGACATTCGGTACGGGATACCTTCGGAATCGGAAAAATGGCTGTGTGAAGCCAATCGGGTGTTCTGCAAAGAGGTTCCGGAAGGTGAATCCATCATTGAGCTGTGCACCCGTAATGCTGATGCTGAACGGTTGAATCGTCAGGCTCTCAAAAAACTTTCCGGGGAAGTTATCCATTCTCGGGCAGTTATATCCGGAGATTTTCCCTGGCAAAGCTATCCGACGGACAAGGATTTGAAATTGAAGGCAGGATTACGGGTGATGCTGTTACGCAACCAAAACCGTACGGAAGACCCTTATGTCAATGGCGATCTTGGAGTAATTTTACGGATCGACACTTTATCTCAGGACCAGCCACGAGTTATCGTCCGGCTGGATCGCGGACCGGTCATTACGGTGGAAGGCATGGAATGGGAACATTGGGGATATTCCGTGGCACACGACGATGACGGCAGAGAGCGGCTGACATTGAAAAAAGATGGGAGCTTTACGCAGTTGCCGTTGAAGGCAGCTTACGCGATTTCTATCCACAAGAGCCAGGGGATGACGTTCAACCAGCTCAAACTGCGGTTGGGGAGTGGCTGCTTTGCCTCCGGACAGCTTTATACTGCACTGTCGCGTTGCCGGACGGCGGCAGGGATTTTTCTGGTCACGCCAATCACCGCAGGCGACACGATCTGTATACCGGAAGTAATCGAGGCGTATCGTGGCTGGGATTTTTCCTTGAAGCTATGGTGGGAAATCCTGACCCGGCATCTCGACCGCCTGCCGGATGAATTAGTCGGAACACCGTCGGTCATCGATCTGGGATGGCAGGAGGCTTCCGAGATTCCGGTACTGGCCTGTTTGCAGCAGGCATATCGGGAGTTCTGCTGCCGCTGTCCGCAGGAGAGCGATGGTGAAGCTGCAATATGCAGTACACCGGAAACCGTGTGGGCTCTTTCGATCTATTACGAGCTTACCAAGCTGCAGCGCACACAGCTTTGGCACGCCGCGTTGTGTTGGCTGATCAATAAGGTGCGCCTGATCAAATATCGGACACAATTTTGTGCCGCTTAGTTCATCTTCATCCAGATTACGCCCCTGTCGGCAAAAATTTGCCGACAGGGGCTTCGCATGTCAAACTTCCGGCACCTTCACAAAGAGAATTGAGCTCGGCAGGTTCGCTTCCTGACGGCTTTTTCCGGATATTTTTCCTTTAGTGATCGAAAAGTCCGGCATAAATCGCACTTTCAGTCCGTTTTTGAGGGGAAAATCGTGTTGGCAAATTGTTGGCAAATGTACCATTATTCCAGTGGTATCTGAGGGTAACGTGTGGTAACTGGCAATTTGGGTAAAAAAGAAGAAATCCAGCGTGGTTTGCTTCTGCAACCTGCTGGATTCCAGTGTTTTAAACTGGAGCCAATGATCGGAATCGAACCGATGACCTATTCATTACGAGTGAATTGCTCTACCGACTGAGCTACATTGGCCCGGAAATGTTTTATAAAATAATCTGTCTGTCAGAAAATACAAGCTTGCTTTTTGAAAATAAATGGGATTTTATCCTCAAAAACCGTTCAGTTCAACTTGATTTCCCCGACTTTGAACCGTCGCAATGCAATGCCGTGAAGCTGGCAGAAGTTCTGCAGTTCCTTTACCCGTTCCTCACTGATATTGTTCGTCGTAATCACCAGACGGACAAAATGATATTTCGCAAAGATTTCTTCCAAATTCTCGCCGCGGCCCAGAACCCGCAAGCCGTTCAAACGCAATCCCTGCAGCGCCTTGTCATCATCCACAACACCGATGACATTCCAGGTCTTCTGCTCGTAACGGTGGTATAAGCTGGACAGATACAACCGGCAATTCAAACCGCCGCCGTACAACAGCACTTTCTGCATCCCTTCCAGACCGCTCTTGCGAATGAACATCGAACGCAACATGAAACTCTCCGCATAACGCAACAGGTAGCGCTCCCCGCCGATCAACACCAGCACCAACAGAAAATAGGTCAGAAACGGCGTATAGAAATAGCGGACGTATTCCGTGGCGTAATAATAACTGTAGAAACCGAAGGCCAGAGCGCAGCCGACAAAAATCACTTCCGCCAGAAACCAGTAATCGCTGATATTCGCCCGCAGCCAGTAAATCCGATAGACGCCGCTGAGCAGCAACGCCAGAAACACCGGCATGATACAGCCGGTGGACAAAAACATGTCGCGCCACTTGCCCGGAAAAGAAAAGGCGATTATCACGTAGGCAAAGGTGATCACCGCCAGATCGAAAAAAGGATGCAGCAAAAAGATCATCAAACTCCGCCGCGGCCGGGGAACGCCGAACAGGATAAAACGGGCGGACTGGTAAAGTTCAATATTGGCAAAACGCTTGACGACAATGAAAACTGTAATCAGCAGAATGGCATAGGAAAAAGCCGGCACCCGCATCGTCTGCCCGATGAAGGTGATCACCAGCGCCACCACCGCAAAGGCGAAGGCGATGCAATACATATAAAGCGCGGTTTTTTTCTGGTCGTGGAATTTATCCAGAAAACGGTGGTGCAGATGCTCCCGGTCCGGCGTCATAATGCCGTTCTGCTGCGGATCGCACAGTTTACGCATCAGCCGGCGCCAGAAGGCCAGAAATACATCGAAAACCGGCACGCCGACCGCCAGCAAAGGCACCAGCACCGAAGTCAGCGTCACCGAAGTATTCATGAACTGCAGCCCGGCATAAGCGAACACCAGCCCCAGAAACATGCTGCCGGTATCGCCGATGAAAATTCTGGCCGGCGTAAAGTTGTAACGCAGAAAACCAAGACAGGCGCCGGCCAGAATGAGCATCATCACCATGCTGACGATATCTTTGTTCAACAACGCCCAACTGGCCAGACACAACGACGCGACAATCGCCAGCCCGGAAGAGAGCCCGTCGAGCCCGTCGATCAGATTAAACGCGTTGATCAGCGCCACCACCCAGAATACCGTCACCAGCAGCGAAAACACGATCGGCAACTCCCAGCCGAACACCTCCATAATCCGGACCCTGCATGACCAGAGAATCACGCCGGCCGCCACCTGCATCACCAATTTCAGCAAAGCGGACAGCATGAAACGGTCATCCAGGATTCCGATCACAAAAATCAACAAAGACGGATACAGCAGATACAGCATCCGCTGCATTGAATCATCCGGGGCAAACCAGTAGGTATAAGCGAATAAACCGCAGAAGAACGAGATGATCACCGCAATCCCGCCACCGCGGGGAATCGGGTTGTGATGAATCTTGCGCGGATCCGGCAAATCAATGAACCCCAAACGCGGCAGCCAGGCAATGCACAGCCGGGTCAAAAACATCGCCAATAGAAATGTTCCAAGCGGAAACAGCAACAACACTCCATATTGTCGAACCAACTCTATCATTTCCACCACGGCCTTCCCTTTCACTGTTCTCTGACTAATAAATTCCTATTGCCGTGTCTACCAGTACCGGATTCCATCTTTGATGAAACCATTACTACGAGCCAGTTAATATAACCATATTTCGAGCCGATTCAAATTTGGGCGATAAAATTTAGTTAAAAGATTCTGAAAAAATAATTGCACTGCCCCCGCTCCGGTTGTATCTTTTAGAGAAGCGGAAAATTGACCGGAAATATTATGAAAGATGCATCCAAATTCAGCCTGCGGGCAAAAATTTTATTGACGATACTGAGCATCTGGGCTTTGCTGGCGGCGGCGGCTTTTTTCGATCTGGCCGGTCCGGGACGTCATCGTTTTCTGGATGAAAGTGTTTCGATGTCCCGCTACGAAGGCGTCCTGCCGGCGCCGCGCGGCACGATTTTCTCGGCCGACGGCATACCGCTGTGCTGGAGCGAGCGGAGTTTCGATCTGCTTCTGACCGTCGCCGGTTTTCAATCGGAAAGTTGCCGCCAAAAGGCCTTCCCCGCCCTGCAGCGGCAGTTTCCGGAGCTGCGCTGGCCGAGCGCCGGCTGCAATCCGCAATCCCCGCAGGTTTTAAAAGCCGAATTGACGCCGGAAGAGTTGGAGCGTCTGGTCAAACTGATCGGCTCTTCGCCCGATTTCGCCATCGTCCCCTACCTGCGACGCAAAGTATACGACCATCCCCGCATCCGGGAATTGGCCGGCACGGTGGAAATCCGCAACAATACAATGTCCGGACGGTCCGGCTGGGAACGCCAATACGATCAACAGTTGGCCGGCCGGGAAGGTATTTTTTCGGTCATGCTCGACCAGCACCGGCAATGGATCGACGGCAGTTGGCAACTGATCGCCGAAATCGTGCCGGGCCAGGATGTCCATCTGCCTGATCGGCTGGCCGAACTGATTGCCGGTGCCCCATGAGCCGTCCGCTGTCGCAATATTACCGCCGGACGCTGTTGATCGAGGCGCTGACCGTCCTGATCGGCCTCTGGGGGTGCCTGACCATTTATTCCACCCAGAGCGGCGGTGACGATACCTGGGGCTTCTTGAGCCGCCAACTGTGCTGGCTCGGGTTGGGCTTTGTCACAATGTTCGGTTTGCAACAACTCAAATTCCGCTATATTCTCGCTGCATTGCCATGGCTGGCCGCGCTGACGATTGCCGGACTGGCCGGCGTACTTCTCTTCGGCGTCCGTCTCAACGGGATGCTTGGCTGGTTTTCCTGCGGTGATTTCTGGCTGCAGCCCTCCGAACCGCTTAAAGCAGCCGTGCTGCTGGTGCTGGCAGGCATCTTTACCGCCACCCCGTTGCGGTTCCGGCAGTTGGCCATCGCCACCGGCTTTACCGGTCTGGTAGTCGGGCTACTAATTCTACAGCCGGATTACGGCATGGCGCTGCTGTACTGCGGAGCGTTTTTTCTCATCGCCATGCTGGCCGGGATCCACCGCCATTATCTCTTCGCGTTTCTGGCCGCATTGCCGGTCGCCGCACTGCTGGCAGCCTGGCGGTCGCCTTATGTCTGGCGGCGATTCGCCGCCTTCTGGAATCCGGACGGCGATCTGCTGCATTCCGGCTGGCATATCCGGCAATTTCAATTGGCGATCGCCCGCGGCGGCTGGACCGGCACCGAACTGGGTAACGCTTTTTGGAGCAACACCTACCTGCCGCTGGCCTACAACGATTCCATTTTCGCGGCGATGGCCGAGGCTGTCGGTTTCTTCGGCGTCCTACCTTATTTGACCGCTTTTGCCGCCCTTATCTACCTTTTATGGCAACTCGGCATGACCGCTCCGGACCGGACCGGACGGCTTTTTGTCGTCGCCGCCGCCGGTTTGCTGGCCATTCAAGCCCTGCTCCATATCAGCATCAACCTGGCTCTGTTGCCGCCGACCGGCCTGACGCTGCCGTTGGTCAGCTACGGCGGCAGTTCAATGTTCGGCAGTTGTCTGCTGATCGGCCTGGCGCTCAGTGCCGGCCGGCCGGCGGCCGATGTTCACAATATTAAGCCATGCCAGTAAGACCGATGGCGGCAACAGGCGGACCGCAATGGGCGAATCGGACGGCCGGGACCGGATATTTCGATTTTTACCGGCTGTTTTTCCCGAATCCCCGAACCAAACGAACAGCGTATTGTCCATCTTCATATGGCGATCGATTCCGATATTGTGTGCTATTTTGACAAAAACATCCGGGGAAACGATGGTTTTCCTGAAAGAAACAAAAGTGAATTGATGAGAGTTATGTTGTTTATAACCAAAATTATTTTGAATAAAAATCATATTCAAAAAATCAGGAAGCAATTTTTACAAAAAGCGTTTTGTGCTAGAATAAGATCATTAAATCAAGCCTTGTGCTATTGTCTTTTAACGGAAAATACCCTATACTTATAACGTAATCCCAAAAGTATCATGAAAGATAAAGACATGAAAGGACCGAGTAAAATGAGAAGTATGAAATTCACATTGATTGAATTGCTGGTCGTCATTGCGATCATCGCTATTCTGGCATCCATGCTGTTGCCGGCGTTGGGAAAAGCCAAAGCAGCAGCCCAAGCGATCAAATGCGTTGGCAATCAAAAACAAATCTCTTTAGCGATGATTCTGTACAGCAACGATTATGACAATTATATCAACACCCAAGTGCGCAATGAAAGCTGGGGGACTGCCTATTTATGGCCAGTCATTTACGGGACTCCGGACAGTGATAACAAAATCCTTGGCAAGGCAATCGATAATAATCCGACGTTAGGCCTTGGTTACCTGCCTATCAATGACGCTCGTATTCATCTTTGCCCGAGCGGCCCGGAAAAAATCAGCCATTACGTCGGTTATGCCACTGTTTCTCAAAGCGATTCGCCGACCACTGCTTATAATTGGGATGTCGGCTATCATGGCTGCATCGTTCCGGCTGACGGTACTGTCAAACCGCTGCCGGTGGTGGTCAGTAAAGTAGAACGTCCCTCGGAATACTATCTAACTGCTGATTCCTACCGCAAATCTGATGGAACTCAGTCGACGGATATCGCTTTCTACGGCGGCGGTGCTCCAGGATTGCAAGCGCGGCACAATGGAAAATTGAATATGTCGTTCATGGATGGGCATGCTACGAGTTTCCACATCAATGAAATGTCAAAATTCAAAGGCTGTGAATGGCTTTACGGCAAACTGGGAAGTATTTGGGTTTATGATGCCAGCAATGAAGAGAAAGAAGTTGGTTTCTAATATCTAAACAATAGACTGTCACAACTGCTTTCGAGAGGGAAACTCCCGGAGGCAGTTGTCTTTGATTGCAGTCCTATTTAGCGGCAACCTCCGGTGATTTCACCGTCAGAAAAGTGTGAAACTGCCGTTTGGCGGCGGTGATGGCGCGGCGTAATTCCGGAGTGCGGCGCACGCCGGGTTCCCACCACCAGTTTTTGATGACCAACGGGGCATCTCCCCGATGCAGCTCCGGTTCGAAACGGGCGATCAATTCATCGCCATACAACACCGGCAGCACATAATAGCCATAACGCCGTTTGGCTTCCGACACATATACTTCCCAGGAGTATTCGAAGCCGAACACCGTCGCCACCAGTTTGCGATCGAAAAGCATATTGTCCAGCGGCGCCAGGAAGCGTACCCTCCGTTCCCTTTCCTCCGAGGTTTCCAGGAGCCGACGGTAACGCGCCGGCATGTAAAGTCGCTCCCGGCTCCCGTCCACCGCAATCCGCAAAAGACGCCCCTGCTCCACCAGTTCTTCCAGCAACGGCGTCCGCCGCGGCGTCGAATCGAGCAGATTGACCAACCAGGTGCCGCCGGAGCGGTTCGCCGCCAGGCCGACCGCCTCCACCCGGCGCAGCGCATACCACAACAGAAATTCGTGTTCATCGGCGAAAGGTTCGGCGGCATTCAACACTTCCGGCGGCAACAGATCGCCGATCAGCGCATAAATTTTCTGGGTATTGCGCCTGGAATGGATTCCGACTTCGCCACGAGCGGCCAGATATTCCAAAGCAACGCCGGCAACTTTGCGCGATCCCCACCCCGAATGATTCGGCACGGCGCCGAAATCGAGCCTAGCCGGCAACACCGGCCCCTTTTCGGCCAATGCCGCCAAGACCGCGTCGAGGGTCTCCAACGCGGCTTCGGAATTGCGGTAATGCCTTAACCAATGGTGGACGGCTTCGGCATAAGCCGTCCGAAGCCGGGTTCGGTGCGCCCATTCGGCAGTCTGGTAAATCGACATCTGCTTATCCCACTGATCGACCAGCAGACGTTCCCGATAGAGCAGTTCGTCAATCTGGCCGCGACGATAACCGGCAATCCGGGCTTGAAGCACCAAATCGGGATTGCGGCCAACCACATCCAGCGGGTCGTACTGGATAGCGCCAAGCCGTTCGAAACACTGCATGATCCCGTCAGCGCCTTCCCACGAAGCAGCCCCGTCGAGACCATGATAACGAACCAGGAAACGCCTGGCTTCAGGCTTGGTGATATGGATGATCGAACTCATTCAGATAGTATACACCATCCCGATTCCCACGTCAAGATGAATAACCAAAAAGCCGAGCCGCAATGACTCTCACCACCGTTTCATTCCTATATAACTGTCGGTGATAAAGAATCATTTTAATAGTGTTTACACTATTGAATCAATTGTCATAGCAACAGAATGAATCCTGCAAATATGATCAAGGAGCAACAACTTGACCTTTTTGCCGATCGGACGAGTTGCCATGATTTTGTAACAAACCAGTTCCGGCTTCTGCTTTCAAGTCCGGCCTATATTCTCATGGTACGGTTTCGGGCATTGCTGTTGACTGGAACTGAATTTGTCGAGACTACCTGCGGCAATATTCGGTTATACCTGGTGAAAATCGGCCCATTGTGCGACGGAATACCAGAAAAATTTATGTTGCTCTTTCAAGTGATTATCCCAATCAGAACCTCCTCCGCTTGATCGCTGCGTAAATCATCGCTTGGGAATAAAACTTTGGAGAGCTGTCCCCGGCTTGCCGAACAACAACGCGGGTAAGGAGGAATCTGCCCAAATTACGGAAAAAACGGCAACAGGCGACTTGGAAATAAAAACTTTCGGAGCGCTACGACATTTCTCGCCAATTTGAAAGCTTCATGCAATATTCAGGCTAAGTACAATACTGCTTACTTAGTTAAAATCATGCATTGTTGACACCTTGGAATCGACAAAAAACACTTTTTTATATTCCATCCTTTGACTTTCGCTTCACCGCTCATTCGCGAGTAACACCGCGTGAGGATACGCATCGCGTAGCGGCGATTTCTTCAATAATTTCGCGTCGGATATTTTTAATCAGATTCCTACTGAGGGGGAAAACGCGCGGAGGTGATCTTTCTCCGCAAAATCCTGACAGTTCCGCTAAACGATAACGAATCCGGATCAATGTGTTTTTTCAGTGCCGCCTTGTACATCAATGTCCGTACCGTATAGTGTGCAAGGAAAAATCCATAAAGTTCCTGAATAACCAATTCCGGGGTTTTGCTTCGTAGATTTGTCCCCGGCAATTTCAAGTGATTTTTTAACTCGTCATACCCAATTTCAATTTCCCATCGTTCCTGGTACAATTGTGCGAGTTCAATTGCCGGAGCTTCTTCCGGCACAAGTATATTTGTGATCAGGCGGTATTTCTCTTTCGCACCTTTGAGTGTATATTCAATAATCCGCACCTGAATTCCATTGATCTTTTTCCGATGTTCTAAACCGCTGTAAAATGTACTCAAAAATGAGCCGTCAGGCAACATCTTTTCACATTCAAATTTCATATTATTTCGGATCCGAAACAGCAAAGCAGCTTCGGATGTCATAGCTTCCGCAAAAAATGGATAACAGCCGAAGCCACGGTCGGCAATCAACAGCATGCTTGAGTCCAAGTGAGGAATCAAACGCTTTGCTTGAGTATTCTCGCCTTCCCGGAAAGGTCCATGTGTTGCAGCTGTGATGGCGTGTGTGCCGACTTCAATCATTGCCGTCAAACGTAATTGAGGAAACGCCGTGGTTCCGCGAGAACAAGGCGGGAGACCAAAATAATCACTGTTCGCTTTTTCATCCGGGAGAGCGAAAGTTGTTCCGTCTATCGCCATCAAGCGCCATTTTTTGTAAAAAGCAAATGTTGACTCCGACGAGGCCAGAGGGCGACAAACATCTTGAAATAAGACTTCCATTAACTTACTGCCCAAGCGTTTTCTTGCGCGTGAAATTCCTCCGCGGCCTTCAATGGCTCCGCAGGGAAGTTTTAACTTCAGCCACTGCATACCTTACAGGAGGCATCGAAGAACTTCCTGCAAAGACACGCTCGAGTAGAGCGAAAGACAAATAACGTAATATGCCATCAATTCCAACGGCAATTTGCGATAGCGTTTTGTTGCAAGACCGCATTTTTGCATCGCATTGGTGAGCGCATCGAAAGAAACAACTCCAAGCAGAGAGGCTAAGGTCAAAAAATCACTTTCACGAAAATTAGCCGACAAACAAGCTTTTGTACGCGCCATACAGTCCTCCGGGGGGATTTGAGGAATAATATAACATTGTTCCTGCAAATGTCAAGTTTTAAGTAAGCAGTATTGTACTTAGCCCATATTTCGCAGAATTCATTAAGTGGGTTGCCGGCAAACCTTGCCGGCACATTCTTGGTTTCCTTCGTATTTGGTAATTTATCTTGCAAATACGTAGAAACCTGACCACCTGACCACGGAACCAATTATTGGTTCCGTGGTCAGGTGTGAAAATAACGTTTTTTTGCCGAGTATAGCCCAAAAATGCTATTTCAGCAGATGTGATAAATCTTTAATCTTTACAAAGTTACGATATGAAATTGTTTCAAAAAACGGCTCCGAAAAATGCGGAACTTTTTATTTTCTTTGCATCAAAAAGCGGGTTTTTGCAGGTTTTTTCACGCATTTCAGACAAAAAGAAAACCAGCAGTAACTCATTGATTACTACTGGTTTTTGACTTCAAAAATGGTGGAGCTGGTGTGAACTGACCAATTCCATATTCTGAGCTTGAAATATGGTCTAACACGTTCTCTTTCAAGAAGCCGTTCTCCAATTTAGCTTCTTGGTCCCCGAACGCTTCAACCTGCCTGAAAAGGCACCTTTCGGCACTTTCGAGTCTCCAAACGGTACTGTTTGACACCTCGTTTTCGATACCGTTTCAGGGTCTTTTCCTGCATGAAACTCCCATTTTGTCCATCAAGAGCGAAAATAGGAAGAAAATTTCAAAATTCCTCCTTTCAACAGCATCGCAATCAAGTATCAACGGTACCGATGTGGCACCCTGTCTATAATGAACCCGGCACATGTTACGGTGCCGTTTTACTATAGATGTTATTTCGCTAAAATCAAATCGTCTCCCTGAAATCCGAACTTACAAATTCATTTCCAGATAATCGGCGGGTGACAGAACCGGAACTTCATCCTTCGGGAAATGGCTGGCATCGCGCGTAATGATGCAGGTTGCTCCGGCCGCGACTGCGGAATGGAACTGGATCGCATCCTCGAAACCCTTGTGCGACAGATCGGCGGCAAGGCGCAATATTTTTTCGTCCAGAGCAGCAACAGTAAAAACGTTCAGCACAATCCGCACCGCCTCCAACGCCTTGTTCTTCCCGATATGCCGGGAAAGAATGTAATGCACGTTGTTCAGAGAAATCGCCGAAACGATGCCTTTGACTTTGCCGGACTCGCAGTCGGCAAAGACTGCCGCCGCTGGTTCCACGAAAGATTCCCGATTCAAAAAGACATCCAGCAGAATGCTGGTATCGATGAATACCTTCTTCATTTAAGGCCGTACCTTTCGTCAAGAATATCTTTCAGCTCATCGCGATAATCCCAATTCTCCGGCACCGGGGCGGTTCCGGCCGCGAGCGCCAGAGCGCGCTTGGTCATCGGCGGCAAGGGAGTTTCCCTCTGTTTGCTCTCCTCCAAGGTGGCGATATAACGCGAAAACATCGCGGACACGCTCGTCTTTCTCAGCTTCGAGATTCGGCGGGCCTTGGCGATCACTTCCGGGTCAACGCTCAATGTCAGTTTTGTCGTTGCCATGATAATCCTTTATACGTATTATTTTACAATAAAATATACGTGTAATTTTCGAAAAAATCAAATTCGGCAGAATTTCTGTTGAAAGTCCGCTTTTCGACGGACACAAGTGCTGTCTGGACGGATTTCTGTTGCTTCCTTCCGGACGATTCCACTGTCCAAACGGACAAACTTATGTTTTAGCCGGACACGACAAAACGGACATTCTCCCTCAAAAGTCCGTGTCCGGTTGGCAAAAAGCCGGAATCTATATGAGGCGTTCGGCGAAGTTGTCAGGCATCATTGGATGGCTGAATGCATCCATCCGAAAAGGATAATTCATTTTCATCGGAAATGCGATAACCGATCGTTCGATACCCTTTCTGCCGCCGTTCGAACATTTTTTCCGTCATTCTGATTTTTCGATCGACATAATCGTAAATGACGACTTCTGTTTTCCGCTCATACAACCGATGCAGTCTGCCGGCGTATTGCGCTAGAGTTCCACGCCATGAAATAGGCATGGTTAGAAACAGGGTGTCGAGTCTGGAATCATCAAAGCCTTCTCCGAGAAATCTTCCGGTGGCCAGCAGCAGACGAGGGGATGAATCCGGTACTTGCTGCAACTGCCACAAGGTTTGTTCAAATGTCTTGCGCTTCATTCCTCCGCGCAGTACAAACAGATTTTCAACTCCGGCGAATTTCTCTTCCAAACAGGACAAATGTTCCTTGCGTTCGGTAATTACGACCGGAGACCTGCCGCATTTCAACGCGTCAAGAACGTCTGCAACAATCATGGCATTCCGGTGTTCATCACGGATCAGCAAATCATAAACTTCATGGATTGCGATTCGTTCTTTGGCTCTCAAGGCTTCAGGAAGAACCGTCGCAGTTTCTCTGGCGACGACCCGATGGTCGAATGGCCGTTCCCGGGCTTGGTGACGGTCATCCACCTGATAGCGCACTGGACCGCACTGCATGAAAATAATCGGATGGTGACCGTCTTTTCGGGTCAGTGTCGCAGAAAGGCCGAGAACATATCTGCTCTTGCACTGACGAATAACCGCCTCGAATGAAAATGCGGAAAGGTGATGACATTCATCCACAATTACCATTCCATAATCGGCGACGATATCATCGACAACACCTTTCTTTACCAAACTTTGAATGGTGGCGACATCAATGATTTTTGTAGCGTTCCGTTTTCCGGAACCGATGAAGCCAATCTGTTCCTGCGAAATCGTCAGGAATTTCGTCAGGCGGCTTTTCCACTGGTTCAGCAATTGCACCCGGTGAACCAGAATCAGGGTGCTCACCGAACGCTTTGCCAAAAGATGGATCGCCACCACGGTTTTTCCGAAAGCGGTGGAAGCGGACAATACGCCGAGGTCATATTTCAGCAGCGCTTCGGCTGCCCTTTCCTGCTCCCTTCGCAGAACTCCGGTAAAAGAATACGGATGACGGATTCCGGTAAAACGCCTGTCTTGCACCTGATAACGGATCTTGTTTTCAATCAGAAGCTTGGCAATGTCATCGGCGCAGCCGCGCGGCAGACCGATATATTCGGGGAACTCTTCCGCGCAGCAGATAATCCGCGGTTTATCATATACCGGCATCCGCATCGCTTGACAACGATAAAATTCCGGATTTTGGAACGCGGCCAGACGCAATAATGCGGTATGCAAGCGGGGCGTCAATTGTGACTTCCGAAAATAAAACTGATTTTCAATCACGATATCGATTACTTCCGTCAATCCGGCCTGCAGGTTCTCCGTTTTCTTTTGCCGAGACGGCGGCTGTTCCCACGGCGGTTCCGTATCATCTTCCATTACCGGCATTTTCACGCCGGTAATCCGGCCGGTTTCAGCCGCACGGTTTGCATAGGAATCCACTTCTTCACAACTCATGGCGGTAAGCCCGGAAAGATATTTCCATTGATCGGAGTGGGGCTGAAAATCCTCATCAAGAAAAACGCTGTTTCCCGCACGCCGGGGTTTGGCCTGAAGCGGCAAGGCGATCAGATTGCCGAAACCGCCGGAAGGCATGCTGTCCTGATTCGGAAAAAAACGGTCATAAGAATCAAACCCCAGCTCGGGGCAGTGTTCCATTGTTTCGGTCAGCAGAAAACATCCCATACGTCGCGCTTGCCGCGCCGGAACTTCTTCGCTGAAAAAGATCCAGATATGTGCTCCGTTCCCTGACCGGGAACGTTCCAGCGCCGCAGGAATTTTGTAGTGGCGGCAAGTCTCCAGAAACGCCGTGGCATCACGCTCGAACTCCTTCTTGTCGAAATCCACCGCCAGAAATCGGCAACTGTCATTTTCAAGCAACGGATAAACGCCCATGGTGAAATCATGCCCGAAGCCATCGTCTCCACGCAGATGCATTTCAACTGTTTGGTCAGTAACCGGAAGATATTGCCGTGAAGAACAGACGCCGCACTTGATTTTCGGCTTATTGCAGATTCCACGACGCCATTCGTTGGCACAAGCCGGTTGATACCCGGATTTGCCACTTTTCCGGCTCTCGAAACGGCGCGGATAAACATCCTGGCGACCATGGAACAAACGTCGAAAAATCGCAATTTTCTCTTCTGGCGAAAACATATTTTCGCTTTGCTTCCGGAACTGCCGTTGAAGAGAAATTAGCTCTCCCTCCAATGCCGTTCGTTCCGCCGCAATTTCGGCTAATCGCTTTTCAATCTCTTTGATCTTTTGCGACAGGCCGTCCATCACCCAAGCAGCCAGTCGATGAGATTGACGATTTCAATGCCATCCTCGTTGGTCAGGAAATTCCGGTCCATGGTCAAAACCGTTTTGGGGTAGTTGTCCGAAATTTTCCGCAACGGTTCCAGTTCGCGGGCGCGGGTTTCTTCGCCGAGCATGGTTTCCGTGACCTGAATATAATGTTTTTCCGTTTGGTTCGTCGCAATGAAATCCACTTCCAGCGGTCCTATTTTTCCGATGGAAACCGTATAGCCGCGCCGGAGCAATTCCAGATAAACGAGATTTTCCAGGACATGCCCCCGGTCGGCATTGCGGTAACCCAGCAGCAGGTTGCGGAAACCCATGTCAACGATGTACCATTTCGACAGCGTTTTCAGCAACTCTTTGCCTTTGATGTCATAACGATCCGCACGGTAAAAAATGAAAGCGTTCACCAGCGCGTCGACATACCCCGAAACCAGCCCGGCGGAGATGCCTTTTTTCGCTTTGGGCAGATTGCCTTCCGCTTCCAATACTCCGGCGACGCGGTTGGCGCTTGAAGTATTGCCGATATTGTCGGCGAAGAAACGGCACACCTTATCCAGCAGATCGGAATTTCGGATTTCCAGCCGCTGATAGATATCTTTCAGCACGGCGGAAGCGTAAATGCCTTCCAGAACTTCATGAATCTGTTTCTCATTGAAGTCGAATTCCGCCAGGCCGGGAAAACCGCCGAACCGGAGATAATGCTCAAATTTCGTCTCCGCTGGAACGGTTTCCGGAAAGGTATGGAAGTCCAGAAATTCCCGGAAAGAGAGCGGCAGCATTCTGATTTCAACATAGCGTCCGGCCAGATAAGTCGCCAGGTCCGACGAGAGCAAATAGGCGTTTGAACCGGTGATGTAGATGTCGGCGTCCAGCTCCACCTGAAAGGAATTGATCGCCTTTTCCCAATGCTCCACCCGCTGAATTTCATCCAGGAACAGATAAAATTTTCCAGTGCCGGCCTTCGCTTTCTCCATCACCCGGTCGTAAAGCTCCCGATAAATCATTCCGTCGTATTGAAGCGATTCGAAATTGATTTGGAGTATCCGTCCCTCCGGAACCTTCTGTTCTTTCAGGTACTCCACAAAAAGCTGAAGCAAACTTGATTTGCCGCAACGCCGGATGCCGGTCACAACTTTGATGACACTCTTATCCCGGTACTTTTGCAGCTCTTTCAGATATAAAGGGCGATTTTTCATATTTCCTCCATTTTTACAAGTATACATTCAAAACTTTTGTTTTTCAAGAAAAAATCATGATATATGTCAAAAATATTTGTTATCGGTCTCCCGCTGTTCCTCGGGATAGAGGAACAGCGAAAAACGCAGTTTATTCGATTGGGTTTGGTTCATCTGCCAGAATGTAGCGGATGATGTCGGTGTTGCGGAACCGGACCGCGTGACCTACCATCTTGCGCTTGAAGGGTAGTTGCGGTTCCAGCTTTTTGAAGTTGGCGAGACTGACGCCGAGCATTTGTGCCGCCTCGTTCATATCGACCAGTTTCGGAACGACGTCCGGCAGCGGCTCGCCTTTGGCGGCCAGATGTTTGAGTTGCGCGATGATTTCCCGGTACTCGGGGAACGGGATCAGGTTGGATTCCGTCAGCGGATGCAATAGCTTACCAATGAGAATAACAGTCTGATGACGAATGGGGTATGACATGCGATACGCCCCTCCTTTGAGCGTATAGCATGTCGGTGCGGATAAAAAAATACAGACGGGACCCCGTTTACACTTCGAGCCGCCGGAGAAAATCCTGAATTTGCGGATCAACGATGGTCTCTTCAAACCGAATCGGACGGTCGAGCGTCAGGTCGGCAAAGGAACGAACGCGCGACAATGCGGTATAAAGTTGTCCCGGAGCAAAGCATCCTTTCCCGAGAACCAAATGAATTTTCGGAATGGTTTGCCCTTGGGCTTTGTGGATAGTTGTCGCATAAGCCGGGATCAATGGAAACTGCCGGAAATATCCGATTTCGTTTACGTGCAATTCCAGTTCTCCGTTATCCACTTCGGCCTCGTATTCGCAATTGCTCCACATTGTGGGCGTAACCCGTACGGTGCCGCCTCGATCCAGCAGAACTTCAATCCAATTCCCCAGTGAGGAGTATGTGCTGACAACACCGATATCCCCATTGACATACTGCCCTCCTGGCTGAGTGTCGTAGCGGTTGGCCAACAACATCATCCGGGCTCCCTCAATCACTTTCAGATTCAGTTCGACCGGCAGTTCATGAATGGGAAAGCGTCCGGTGATTTTTCCATTGAAACAGGTTTCCTCCCCGGCTAGGCGGTTCATTTCCCCCGCATTGATCAGCGCCGCCGCATGGCGTGTACAGCAGAGAGCCGGCCAGTCGGCAGGACGCGAAGAATCACATGACTCACTCAGCTTCAAATAATCCGGTAAGCTTGGAGCTGTGGCTCGGAGGGCTTCGAGAAAGTTGATGTATTTCCGGTCGGTCTGCCGGTGAATCCGGTTCAGGCGAACCGTCTCAAAGTGCGCTTGCTCCCAGGCCGGCGCATTGAAGGCATATATGCCTCCGTAGCACTCTTCCAATGCCTCTTGAATTGGAGCCGATTCGGCGACCGGCGGCAATTGATGGAAATCTCCAACGACGATGATCTGTTTCCCTCCGAAGGGGCGGTCGGCGACATGGAGCCGCAAAAGCCGGTCGATTTTCTGAAACAGATCGACCCGGACCATGGAAATTTCATCGATCAGAATGGTCTCCGCAGCCCGCAGGCGATTGCGTAAGGCTGTTTCATCCGTCGAGTGTCCGATAGAAAAGAAGGCGTGAATGGTGGAGGCCTGTCGGAGATTGCGGGCGGCCAAACCGGTTGGGGCAAGGCAAACCAATCGATTCTTATATTGACGCAAGGCGTCGATAACGGCGGATTTTCCGGTTCCGGCGCTCCCGGTCAGGAAGACATTCTTCCCGTTCCGCATGAGCTTCAGAGCAGTTTCCTGTTCCTGATCCAAAATAAACATGGTCATCCTTTCTTCAATATGGAGCAATTGAATTCACGAATTCCGAGAGGCGCATTCCCTTTGGTGTTAAGTTTGGCGAGGTAAGAGAAAATGCGGATGGCTTCCCTCCTGAGATATTCATTGCCGCGCTGAAGCATCAGCCCATGCTGGCTGCTGCCGATGGAAGCCTGATGAATCAGGCCGCTCCCGGAAATTTCAGCGTCGGGAAAATTCTTCCGCAGGGCGGCCGTCCAAAGTTTATTCGCCCTGTGCGAAGCAAGATAAAAGCGGATAGCGTTTCCGTTCAAAAGCAACAGCAAATGATAATGGGGATTGCCGGAGTTATGCTGCTCCCGTGCCCAGATGTAATGCGGCTGGTAGTTGAATTGGGAGAGAAAACGGCGGTATTCCTCCATGAAATATTGAAAGCTGTCGTTGTCGCCTGAGGCGGTGACATTGGCAGGATAGCGGACAATCAGATGGACCAGCAAGACCTGGCTGTGCCGGGAAAGCATGAAGTCAATGCGGTCGATGATTCGATCAAGGATCGCTGAATTGTAACCGGCATTAGGACCCGTATAATCCAGTAAAGAAAAGCCCCGGTATTCGGTTCCAGTGATGATAGGGTGTGGCATAGAAAAAACTCCTTGAGATGTGAGAAAGCATAGGATTATGCGTTTTATATAAAAAATAACTCCGCATGAAGTTCCGAGGCGAACGCTGCCTCAAATCAAGCTACGTATATAGAAGTATTTACACTAATATCATTAACTGTTATCCTCTGTGCCAATGCATCATAATATGCTGATTGTAATCCCAAAAGCAGAAAGGTTGAAGAGATGACCGAAGAAGAATTGATTCAATTACTCGTGCTGGAAAACGCTTCCGAATTGTCGAAAGTGCTGGAGGAACCCCGGTATTGGGGGGCAGACATGGAACAGCGTCGACAGGCGCGCGGAAACCGTATTCTTGAGATATTACGGCAAACAGCTTTTCCCGACAGCTTCAGGCAGGACGTGCAACTTCTGCTTCTGATGGCTGAACCGGAATTGGTTTCTGATGACGAACTGACCGCCGGCTTCACAACTACGAATTGGCTTGATCTTCTGCTGGTTCACCCTGAACTTGCCGAACACTGTGATTGTCGGCAGAGCTTCGATCATTGGGAGCGGGCAGAACTGTTATCCCGGCATCCGCAACTGTTCCGGTATTGGCCGCCAGACTCTTACAGCGGGGGTGAAATCGTCCGACTGCTCGGCAAATCCCCGGAATGGATCGAATGTTTTGAATCGGTTCTGCATCGGCTTACCGGAAACCACTGGCGGCGTTTGTTGAACAAACAGCCTGACTTGTGGACGTACTGCCGGAAACACGGTAAGCTGGACCATAAAATGCAACGGCTCCTGCTTGAACAGAATATCGGATTCGAGTCGGAATGCGACTGTTGGAATGAATTCAACGCAGCGGATTGGAGCGAATTGCTGTCCCGCTATCCGCACTTGCGTTCCCGGTGTGAAACAAAAAATTGGAGTTCCCGCAACTGGGCGACCGTATCGGCAAAGGTTCCCACGCTTATTTCGGAGTGTCCTTGCCTTGTTCATTTCACCGAAAATGAATGGGCATTGATTCTGGTGCGGCAACCCCAATTTGCGGAACAATGTGACAGGTGGGAGCTTTTTTCTGAACACAACTGGCAAATGTTGCTGCTGAATCAGCCGCAGTTACTCGACCGTTGCCCGTATCCGTTGACGCCGCCGCTTCAGGCCGCTCTGATTGCGAGCGGTTCAGAAGTTCCCGCCGCCATCGATTGGAAGGCGTTCGGTCCCGTTGAATGGTGGATGGTCGTGCGGAAGCGCCCGGAGTTGATTGAGCACTGTTTCTGTTGGGATGCTCTTCCGGAAGATGTCCGCATCAACCTGATACTGAAGCAACCCGCGTTGAAAGAACGCTTCGGCGATTCCGATGATGTCCCGGAAATCTGGAAACGATGTCTGAACATCCGGCATCCAGAGCGATAAAAAAATAAACCGCCCGGAAGGTTTTGCTTCATACGGGCGGTACATGGTCATTGACCGCGAAGCTGCCGGAACAGCTTGATTGCGGCAATCATCGCGGCGGCTCCGGCGGCAAAGCCGATGCCGAGCGCGTCGATGATTTCGTTACGCCAGTCCGGGCGCGGGAAACATCCATGTTTTTTATTCTTATTCTGTTTTTCCATAACGGATTCCTCGGTTCAAAAACCGGCAGGTATTACGCTGCCGGGGTGCGTGATACTCTGCCGGGTGCACCATGTTCCGGCAGAGGGCGTGCCTCCTCGGATGAGGAGCATTATTTCCACAAAGTCGGCGGCTGGCCGTCGAGACCAAAGAGGCGGGTCAGTCCGCGATAACAGATGTCAGCACGGGCTGGGCTGTACTTCTTGGCGTTCTCGGTGAACGCATTCAGAAGCGCCCAGCGGGTCGGTTCGGCGAACTCCTCATGACGTGGTTCTTTGAACTCCCGGAAGATCGGCAGAATGTCCGAGGAGTTGACGGCACCGGCTTCCGCCGCCTTGACGATGGCGGCACGGGCGGCATCTTCCCGAACATACTGAATCTTCAAGTCTTCGGCCACGGTTTCGAGCGTCAGGAAATCATCTTCGAGTGCGTCGATGGCTTCCACGACCAGACCGTTCAGCTCAATCCGTGAGGTATGCCGTCGCTTCAGAACCGTACTGCCACCGAACATGAGATTCGCGCAGACCTGTACGTTCAATCCGGCGGCCAAGCCAACCGCAATCGTGCGGTCATGACTGTTACGGATACCGATGCAACGTGACCACTCCGTGCTTGAACTCCGGTTGATTCGGATCACACCGAACATCCGCTGACCGTCACGGGCCAGACCGTATTGCTCGTCGAGAATCTGCCAGTTGTGCGCCCTGACCACATCGGTTACTGCGTCGATCACCTCACTGTGCGGCACCGGCTTCCAGCTCGCAGTCGCCGCAGGCGTCGGAACCAGTGCAATCTCGTCACGCCCGACGAACTTGCCTTCACTCATCATCAGTCCCATGATTTACCTCCATTTCTTTAGATGCCACGTCCTGCAACGGTCCCGATACGGACACTCGCCGCAGGCGAATGATGTTTCATTCGGCAGGAACACGCCTTTGTTGATCGCGTACTGCGCCCGGTTCGCCAGCGCCTCGAAGCGCCGGAAGTCGTGAAAGCCGCGACTGGTGTAGTGCGATTCACAACCCGGATTCTTGGTCTTGGTGATGACATCGAACCGAAAGAGCGGAGCCGTGCCGTTCTGTTTCTCATAGGCGTAACTGAACACGGTAGCTTGAAGATCGCGGTCGGCTTTTCCGGCAGGCCAGCGACTGGCCGAGGTTTTCCAGTCCACGATACAGGCATCCCGTCCGTCCTGAACAATCAGATCGTACTCACCGATCAGGGGCTTGTCCAGTTCGGGAACGTCACCCTTGAACGCCTGCGCGACACCCTTGATCGTGTAGTAATCCGACCAGTTCGCCAGCGCCGCATCCAGCATCTTCGCAGCAAGATCGATCACCGTGTCGAAGTTCTCGCCCTCCTTGTAGACCAGGTTCGGAGTAGCGTCGGCTTCGATCTTGAACGCCTCTTCAAACCGGTCAACGATTTCATCGCGGGTCAGCGAGCTGCCCATCATGCACTCCCACGCCTGAGCGGTCAAGGCCGCATGAAACGCCTTGCCGAATGGGAAGCAGACCGAAGTACGTTCAACTTCGGCCTGATCCACGTACCGGTACATGAATTGCGCCTGACAGATGTTGAGGTACGTATTCAGCGCCGAATACGACCAGTGCGGTTCCTGTCGCAGTTCGTCTATCGTCGCCATTACGCCGCCCTCCATTCGTCGATCTGATCCGAACACTGCTGCCGGGTCAGATGTTGGATGTCCGGCACCTGAAACCGCGCCGCGATCTGCTGCGGAGTGATGCCGCGCTGCCGGGCAAGGTCGAGCAGATACGAGAGCTGTTTCGGGCTTGCCGGAGCCTCGTTGGAACGGGCACGTGACCTACCCCCTTGCGGGTTGCCTTTCGGCCCATGATATGCGGTATTATTCCCGCTATTCCCTTGCTTATTTCCGTGTAATTCAGCTTCGACCGAATTACGCACCAGATCGAACGTTTCGTGAATACGGGCCTGTAATTGATCCGGGCTTAACCCGTCCGGCAGCTCGACCTCCACCGAAGCATGATAGGACTGCGAAGAGTATTCCTCTCCTGCCGGAACCTTCTTCGAATACGATGCGTTGAGTTTCAACATAATCATTCCTCCATAAAAGACGGATAGCCGGGAGCCTCGCAGCCCCCGGCTATCCGTCCGTTTGTATTTGTGTTGTTTCGTTAGATGGCCATCCTGATTCGTTCGATGGCGCGTTTCGCCTGAACGAACTCGCGTTCGCGCTGCTTCTGCTGAAGCACAGCCTCCTTGACCTTGCGGGCCAGAAGCGCCGATTCGTCGAGCAGCGTTTTGAGTTTGCCACGCAGTTCCTCGATGGAGTGATTCAGTTCCTCCATCGGATTCACCGGCTCGGCAGTCTCCTCGGCTGCGGTTTCGGTGGATTCGATGCGTTTGATGTTTTCCATTTTGCTTGTCTCCTTTTCGGGTTGATGTTTGGGTAATATGTGAATCGGCATCGCGAGATACCGGCCGCTGCCGCCCTCGGCGATGACCGGTATCCTACCGTCCGAATGTACCCGGAACTTCGTATAGCCCTGCTGAAGCATCCGCAGCAGGATATACTTGTTGAGCGCCAGCACAGCACGGGGCTGAGCACCGATCACCGTCGCCTCCAACCGCAACTCCATATCCGGGAAGTTATTCGGAATCACGGTGACGCCGCCCGGAACCACGTTCAGCTCGATCGCGTGAAACGGCGGACAGTCGGGAACCGCTTTCAGAAACGTGATGACCCGTTCCGGCTCGTGAATCTCGATCTGATAATCCAGCGTCTTGTCGGCAGGAATCACCTGTTTCCAATCGGGAAAGTTGCCCGGCAACACTTTCCCCTGCCACTGG
Source organism: Victivallis sp. Marseille-Q1083 (assembly GCF_903645315.1). Lineage (NCBI taxonomy): Bacteria > Pseudomonadati > Lentisphaerota > Lentisphaeria > Victivallales > Victivallaceae > Victivallis > Victivallis sp. Marseille-Q1083. The sequence continues at coordinate 322,409 of NZ_CAHJXL010000002.1, read as the reverse complement.
AAACCGCCGATCACGATGCGGAACAACCGCTCATTCCGGCAGCGCCAGACGTGCAGCGCTCCAGCTCCCTCCGGCCGAGCGGTCAGCAATGCCAGCGGAAACGGCAGCGTCATATCTTCCGGAATTTTCAACGGACACGGCAAATTGAGCAACTCTTTGCCGTTCGTTGCGGTCACACCATCGCGGGAGAGATTAATCCCCCGCAACGCGAGCCGCGCTTCACGCAGATTCACCACCGGGGCCGCCAGTGCCAGCAGGTTGCCGAAATCCGGTGACAACTCGACCGTCACAGCATCATCCGGGACGGCCTCCGTTTCCGGCCAATCAAGCCGCTTGCCGGTCACTTCAACCTCGCCGCCGCGCGTGGAACGGATCAGTTCACGCAACGCCTTATACTCGACCGTGAACTCCTCCATATCCCCAGCATCGCCAGTCACCTCGATCGTGACGGATTCCACGCCATCGGTCGCCGTCAGCCAGACCTGTTCCCCGACGCCGAAAAAACGAACCGACCGTTGTACCTCCACCGGCGAAGTCTGCGACACCACCTTGCCGAGCACCTTCAACGCTTCCAGCAACACACCCTTCCTGATCTTCATTTTCGTACCTCCATGAGTTTAAAAGACAACAGCCCCGGTGATCTCAATGACCACCGAGGCTGAATTAAGACGTTTTCTGCTTACGTCAGTGAAGTTATATATCGCTGATTATTTTTGAACAACATCTTTGCTTTACGTTTGAACAACTCGTTTCAATCCGATGATTTCTGCAACGTTTCTTTATCTTTCAGCTCATTTCTTAAATACTGCTCAGCCTCCGTTACACCTTGGGCGGCGGCTTTTTTAAACCACGACAAAGCCTTTTCTAAATTTTTTACAACTCCATCTCCCTGATAATACATTTGGCCAAGACTGAATTGAGCCTCACAATTACCTAGTTCAGCAGCTTTAGACCACCAGTAAAAAGCTTTTTCTATGTCTTTCAGAGATTCTTCGGTGTGATACATGTTTGCCAGATTGTTTTGAGCCTCTGGCATTCCCTGTTCAGCAGCTTTAGAATACCAGTAAAAGGCTTTTTCTATGTCTTTCTGAGATTCTTCGGTGTAATACATGTTTGCCAGATTGTTTTGAGCCTCTGGCATTCCCTGTTCCGCAACTTTAGACCACCAGTAAAAGGCTTTTTCTATGTCTTTCAGAGATTCTTTTTCGTAATACATGCATGCCAGATTGTTTTGAGCATCTGGCATTCCCTGTTCAGCAGCTTTAGACCACCAGTAAAAGGCTTTTTCTATGTCTTTCTGAGATTCTTCGTGATAATACATTTGGCCAAGATTGAATTGAGCCTCTGGCATTCCCTGTTCAGCAGCTTTAGAATACCAGTAAAAGGCTTTTTCTATGTCTTTCAAAGATTCTTCGCGATAATACATGTATGCCAGATTGCTTTGAGCCTCTGGCATTCCCTGTTCAGTAGCTTTAGACCACCAGTAAAAGGCTTTTTCTATGTCTTTCAGAGATTCTTTTTCGTAATACATGCATGCCAGATGGAACTGAGCCTCACAATCACCTAGTTCAGCAGCTTTCGTAAAATAATAGAGAGCTTTTTTATCATTTGAGGAAAAAGAAAATTGTTCTTGATTGTAATAGGAAAGTCCTAATTCACGTAATGCACTCGGGTTTATTTTAGCATTAAGCAGAGATTCTATTTCTTCCGGTGACCGCAAATCAGGTGGATCATGTTGCAATGCTTCTATTTCTATACTTTTACAGGTGAGTGAGACAAGTAAATTGATTGCCTCCTATTATGAAAAAGTCAAGAGACTGACTCTTTCTTTGTTTGTATTTTTCCTGTTATTTGTTGTTATTTGCGAAACTCCGCCTCAAAGGGCAGAGGACTTCCATCTGTAAATATTTTTACAGTCTTCCAATTAAAGATTATCTTCTGGTTGCGGTTCGGGCAAAAATCGGACACTATTATTGACGACAACTCTTGAATGAATTCAAGGTTTCGCATTTTGCTGTTCCACTCTGAAATAGCACTCGCAAACTGTTTTACATGATCCCCTCGGATCAAGGAGCAAACGAACGACGTGCTAAAAAGAACCGAATTTCACAGTCACAGCAAACAGAATCTCCGAAACTACTTAAATCTTATTCACTTGCGGATACCATGTAATCACGTTCCTGGAGCCACACGGCCCGAAGCGCATAGAGCAATTTCTTGCCGATGATCGAAATAGCCCGTTGTGGACTGGCCCCCTTATGAAGCAAGGCTCCATATCTGGCCCGAATCTCCAGATTGTACGACACCGACCTCCACGCCGACTGGATCAGGATGGCATGCAGTTGCTTTTTCTTGCGATTCCCGGCGGATTTGACGGCCTCGTGTTCGCCGCTGCCGACCAACCTCGGTGCGAATCCCACATACGAGCTCAGCGAATCCTTGTCTTCAAAGCGCAGCAAGTCCCACAATTCGGCCTGCAGCATCACCGCCGTATGAAACCCGACGCCAGGTATACTCTGTAGATGCTTCTGTACTTTGTCGCGCTTCAAACGCTTCAGACACCGCCGTTCATCGCGGATCACATGCAGTTTCTCTTCTCTGAGAAAACGCAGTTCCCGCAACATGCTCTGCAAGGCATAATCGTAACGCTTTGCCGCGTCCGCATACATCATTTTCAAAGAACTTCCAGACCAACTTCCAAACTTCAACCCCATGAAATTCAGGTGTCCTTTGATCCGGTTTTTGACCCTGGTTATATTGCCGGTCAGTTTCGTTTCACGTCTGACCAGGTTTCTCAATTCCAAATTATCTTCAGGCGGAATATAGATCCCTTCCAATGTCCGGTTCTCCAGTTCCCGCGCCAATTTTCGGCTGTCCACCGCATCGTTCTTGCGGTCGCGCTCCTTGCCGCTGGTCGGCACGTCCGCCGGGTTGATTACGATATTCTCAATCCCGAGCTCACACAATCGCCGGTGCGCCCAGAATCCGCTGAATCCTGCCTCGTAAACGCTCCGGTACTCGGCGCCCGGATAGTTCATCTTCAGATACTTCGCCAACATCTCAGGGCTCGGATTCATGCTGAACTTGTCCAGTTCACGGTGGCAATGCCGCAAATTCACCACCCAACTTTCCTTGTGCACATCAATTCCGACAAATATCACTTGACCTTCGAACGATACCGTGCTACATTTTCTCATGGCTGATGTCTCCCATGATAAATTTCCACTTCGATGTCGAGAAAAACTCAATTTTTTACGAGCTTGAATTGAGTAAAATTCTCAAACATCCAATTGTTTTTTAATGTTCTATACACGATATCGAGGAATTTGCGAGCCAAGGCGATATTGGCTTTCGCACCTCCCCGCCGACTTTTTACCGATTCATGAAAGGCATTGAGATACGGGCTGTAGCGTTTGGCGATCAAAGCGCATTGCACCAAAGCGGTTCTGGCGATCTTGCTGCCGCTCTTCGTGATTCTTCCGTGGCAAACCGTGTCATTTGAATTGCTCACTCTGGGGACGATTCCGATATAAGCGGCCAACTGCTTTGCCGATCGGAAATCAGCGATATTGCCGATGGTTGCCAACAGGATCGCCGCACCTTTCGAGCCGATTCCCTTGATGGATTTCAGGTTGTCGAAGCCGTCCATCTTGCTGCCGTGATCCTCAATCGCCTTATCCAGTTTTTCAATGCTTTTGTTCAGACTGCGAATCTGTTCGACAACCACCAGCATTTCCGTGTCGGTTATCGGGTCGAAGTGATAACTCAATTCTTTCATAAGCCCTTTCTCCGTGGACAGATCTTCCCGATTCAGCACGATGAAGTTAGCTGCTAACAGATTGTTGACTTTGTTTTTCAATACGGTACGCAACTGAACCAGTTTTTCCCTGGTCTGCGTCAGACTTGAAATTTTCGCCTGCAAATCGTCTTTCACTCTTACCTCCGGAAGCATATCCTTTTCCAGGAACTCCGCCAACACTTTTGCGTCATGTTTGTCCGTCTTTTTGGTGGACATGCTGATGACTTTGAACTGTGATGGATTCACCACCACCAGTCGCCCGACATGAGCTTTCAGCGAGCTGCAAAACATGAACGTATTTCCGGTCGCCTCCACCGCCATCGCCGTGTTCGGACCGAGCATTGCGGCAAAGCCCTTCAGTTCGGTAATCTCACACTTGCCGATTTTCCGTTCTTCCCCATTTACCCGGATGCAATAAGTAAAATTGTTCCGGTGCAAATCCACTCCAACAAAACTTGTCATCATTCTCTGCCTCCATTCGTTTTTCACGAATCGAAGCGGAACTGCTGTCACGGCCTCACCATCCTCCCATACAGAGTAGTCGATTAATCAGTCGCTCTCTACGGTGGCGCTCTGGTTTACAGATCTGACTAATCTCCTTTCCGGGGTCGTCATCGTTTCTGATGCGCCTCATTGAAACATTCAGTCTGCAACCTGTCCGCTTCCAAACGTGTAAGTTAATCGCCATAAATTACACGCAGAAAGCTGATTCCGCGAACGTCAGTTATTTATCATACCATCTCCTTTTGTGATGTTTTAACTGTCTGCATGACTCTGTCCGTCAGAGCCGATGTCTTATTTTACAGTATCACATCTTTGAGAATCAGCCTCTTTCATTTCATAACCGCTACCTCATTCCTTTTTACCATAGCAACTGTTTTATTTCAGAAGAACTTAGTTCTCTTCCATGGACCGTATATCTATACTCTTGTTCATCTATTACTTCGATAGCCTCCCTATTGGAAATAACTCTTTTTAACCAATAAATACACTTATCGATGTCTGGAATCCCACTGTCGTTAGAGTGCAAATAACTGGTAGCCAATTTATATTGTACAGAAATAATTCCTTGTTCCGCAATTAAAGTATACCATTTTTGTGCTGCTTTTATATTCTTACGGACACCAATGCCCTGAAAATAACACCCACTCAGATATATTTGCGCAGGTAGATATCCCTCCTGAGCCGCTATTTTAAAGAGCTGAACCGCCAGTTTATTCTTCTCTGACATAGGTGACGACTCTTGGTATAAAGCCAATCCGTTTTTATATATTTTCTCACACCTGTCCTAACAATTTTCAAAATGGCGTAATTTTCTGATTACGCCCCCTCATTTTCATCTATTTCACACCAATTCTCAAAAGTAGCCCCCCTTTGTTGTAAATCTGCTGTCCTAAAAAGCGAACTCTGGTTGAAATGATTCCGGCTCCGGTGGTTTGGTAAATGGTTGATCCAGCCATTGGCGCAAGTCGCGGTAAACAAATAGATTCCATTTCAGGAAAGTGACCAGGGTTGAAAAATGCCATTGCGCTTTCGACAAAAACTTCAGGTACTTGGTCAGCAAAATAGCGATAAGCGCTGTCCAAACTTGAATCCGAACCGCATTTTCGCTGGTGCCGATAAACGTTTTGATCTTGAAGTTCTGCTTGAGCATCTTGAAAAAGCTTTCGATTTGCCAGCGAGCCTTATAGATGTCGCCGATCGTTTGTGCGTCCAGCTCAAAATTGTTGGTTAGCAAGGTCAATGTCCGATGGTTTTCCACATCGCAGACGACCACTTTGCGGAGACGTTCCGGATATTTGTCTTGCGAACCACGCAGAAAAATGACTTCATCGCTCAAAACGGTTCCGGGATATTGCTTGACATCGTATTCCGGGATGTCGTAGGTCGTATTGGTCTTGAGGCGCGTGACAAAATCCACACCGGAGAGATTCCATTTATACAGCATGGAAAAATCAACGTATCCGCGATCACAAACCACCATGCTGTCACGCGGGAGTTCCATTCGTCTGGCGCTGTTTACCTCATGAACATCTCCATTGGTGAAATCAACGAACACGGGAAGATGACCATCGTGATCCAACAGCATATTGAGCTTGATTGCCCCTTTGGTTTGCCGATAGGTTGCCCATGGAAAAACTTTAACGCAAAGCTCAATCAGCGTTGCGTCGAGACTGTAAAGTTTCTTGGGAAACGAAAACTCATGCCGTGGCGCAATTGCATGGCAGTGTCCCAGAAGCATATGGAAAATATCGCCGAACATTTTCGGAGAGCGATGGGCATTGGCGTACGACAAGTTGGATTTGGTTGGAGCGGATTCCACTCCAAGATGATTCTATTTGCCTCCACAGGTTTTCAAACCTCCGCAAATCTCTCGCAGACTATTGGCCTGCGCCAACTGGCAGAAGATCATCGACACAAAATGTGCCCAACTGTCAAAGGACTGTTTTCGCTTGTCTCCATTGTGTTTCATGACTATTTCTTCAAATTCTCGCTTCGGTATCAAATCCAACACTTGACGAAAAAGACTGACTGATGTATTCTTCATTACGGAGCCTCCTTGTGGTTTAGGCAACCGTAATATACTATTACGGACAAGTTGGCTCCACTTTTTTCACCCTTTCAAAAGTTTGTTAGGACAGGCGTGATGTTGCTTGGCATGTTCGGTTATTTTTCCTTTGGCGCGCCCCAAGGGCTTGTTGCTCAGATTTGATTTCAAGTCGCGGTTGAGATATTCATCCGGGTTCAGGTCGGGACTGTAGCTCGGCAAGTAAAATAGCCTGATGAAAGCCGCGTTTTCCTGCAGAAAACCAGTCAACGTTTTGCTGTGGTGAACCCGCAGGTTATCCAGAATCAAATACACTTTCCGCTCATTTTGACGAATCAGACGTTCCATGAATTGGATCAGGAGTTGAGCTGTCATCGTTTCGCTGTAAAACATGAAATGAGTTTTCCCCTGGTTGGTAATCGCGCTGATCATATTAACTTTTTCGCGTACCGGATTGACTGCTTGCACCGGGGGGTTGCCTTTCGGCGCATAACTGCGGCCCTTGGCCTCGTCATTGCGAATTCCTGTTTCATCCCCCCAAAAGATATCCGCATCTTCTGATTTTGCCAGCTTTTTGATTCGGGGATACTCCTCAATCAGCCATTTTTGAACGTGCGCCTCATTGCGCTGATAAGCTTTCTTAACTGGTTTTTGCGGCGTAAATCCCCAGCGTTTCAAGTACTCCCCCATGGTTCGGACTGGTATTTCGATTCCAAACGAAATCTTGATGTGCAACCGTACCGCCTGACGAGTCCAGAGCGCAAATGGCAATTTTAACTGATCCGGACAATGATCGACCAAATCTTTCCGTATCTTACTCTCTTCATGCGGAAGCAGACGGCGTCCAAAGCCGACTGGACGACCGCATTTCTTTACTTTCAAAGCAGACAAGCCGCTTTTTTTCCACTTGCTTATCCACTTGCCCACCGTGTTGCGGTGCGCTCCGACGATTTTTCCGATTTCTGTACAATTATTACATTTGCCGCTTTGATACAATCTCACGGCCTGCTTGCGCCGCTCTTCAAGAGCGACCTTATCGAGTTTTCGGGCATCTTGAGTTTCCATGATGATAATATACACCATCAAGCAAATATTGCACGTATGTTAATTGCCGAATCTATAAGAACGGTGTATCGTATTCAACTTTTCGGCGGTATTACCAAAAATGGGAAAAGATGGAAAAGTTTAAAAAATACCAAAGAATAATTCGAGAAAAATATCAAGTCCCAGAAAGTGATCCAAAAACAGGAGAGATGTTTATCTATGATGATGATGGACAAAGCCGTTTTGTTATTCCTGCTGAATTAGAGAAATGATCATAGTAAATATCGAGGGACTTGAAATTTTTGAAACAAAACTTTTCATCATTCATTGATGAAAAGATGGGCTAGTTGCTTTTGAAACTCCTTTGATCTATAATTGAAATAATGTCGGAATATACGATCAGATTTTCACACTTATAGAAAAGGAGTTTTCAACATGAATTTCTCAGCCTCATCCAATGAACGAATGCGAAAATTTTTCGCAGATGGCTTCGTGCCAGTAGATAATATCTCAGAAGATATTACCCGGCGTGATTCGAGTTGCATGGAAGCACGTGCATCGTTGCTGATTGAAGCGAACTGCATCGGCGAGCTTTTTCCCGCATTCATGAAGTGTGGTCGGCATGATGGGACTGGATGGATTTTCCGCCTCTCCTCTCCCATTAGCGCAAAGAGTGAAAATAAGCTTTCTCAAGGAACGTTTCAATTGCAGTGGAGTTTTCCTGAGTTCAAAGTCTCCAAGTCTTCGGTAATTATTGCCGATAAAGCTACCGGTTGGAATCATATTCAGTTGTGGATTGGAGATCGGCGGCAAATAGAGAATGGAATGAATTTGGCTTCATTCACGAATTGCAATAAACAAGGTTTGAATAATGTTCATAATCGTGAATTACTTGCCGGATTTCAGGTGGTGGAAGATGCAATTCAGAAAAAGTATTGTTCTCTCTACCGGCTTTGTACACGAGTTTCTCCGTATAAAACACCGGAACAGATTTGTCGGTTCTTCGGAAGTCGGGGAGAGGTTTTTGCGAAGCTAAAGAGCGGTAACATGCATCCGGACTGCTTTTTACAGGCTGCTCCGGCAGTTGACCGGCAGGACGGGCAGATGCAATGGACGGAAGAACGAGTACTTCAATGGAATCTCCAGCAAATACTACCTTGCACTTTGGCCGGGCCACAACAACCGCAGCTTTCCAATAAATATTACGACAACTGGTTCTGCCAGGTATTTCCATTTCGGAATGAGTATGGCGAAATCCGGATGCAGTTGATGAAATTGTATGATCCGGAAACGCAGACCAAATGCTTGATTCCAGTAACGACTTGGATGCGCGGAAATTACCCTTACAATCAATACTTCTGCGTTCCGCTGCCGGAGGACAAGCAGCCGCTCTATAACCTCGACTTGCTGCTCGATTCGGAAACGGAAACGGTTATCCTGACCGACAGTGTGGAGCTGGCCGATTCAAACCAGCGCAAGGCTCCCGCCGGTATCGTCTTTACGAGTTTCATTTGCTCGCCGGGATGCTACGAACAAGTCGATTGGTCGCCGTTGCGGGAGAAGGAGGTCTGGTATCTGGTTGCCAATCACTCCGGGATCAGCCTCGAAGCTGCTTATCTGAAAGCCAAAGACATCGCCGATTTCCTGCTGGCACAGGAAGATATCAGTTTGAAATATATCCAGCTCAAGGTTGAATATCCCATCCTGCGCCACTTTGAATCGGTCGATACGCTATTGGATTGTTACCGAAACCGGAAACCGGAAGTCAAACCGGAAAGTCTGCTTTTGTTGGAGAACGATACCGATTTCGAGGTCCAGTATCAAAAAGCGGTGGAGTTTATCCATTCCAAACCGGCGGAGTGGTGGGAAAAAGAAAACTCCAGCGGAGAACAATCCCGTTTGATCGAAAAGGAAAAAAAATCGCTCACGGCAATCAGTTATGTAATGCATCCCATTCTGATTCGAGGGGAGGTCACAATGCTGTATGCCAAAGAAAAAACAGGAAAGAGTGCTTTGGCGTACAGTATTGCAGCGCGAGTTGCCGCCGGAAATAGTGCTGCAAGTAAAATGGTAGTTCCGGAGCAATGGTGGGCAGCTAAAGGAAAACATAAGGTTTTGTATTTGGATTTTGAGAACAAAGGGAATATAAGCAATAATCAAACAAAATTTCAGGATGCCTATTTGCCTGATGCAGCGAATTGTCCTGATTTGCTGATGAAGGATATGAGTGGCAGCGACATAGATTGGACGCTTCCTGCACATCATCAGAAGTTGCTTGACATGATTGACGATGCGCAAAACTCCGGAACACCGGGAGTTGATGTTGATCTTCTGGTTATCGACACGTATTCTGCATTTGTTCATGGGGAAACTCCGCAAACACCGAGT